>JAIFLJ010000043.1 GCA_020049135.1 bacterium
AATCACCTCAGGCACCAGATCAAACTAAAAAAAACGGAATTACGGAAAATTGGTGGAAAATTTTGGTTTCTAAGTCCGACAGGCTCCTAGGCTAATAGATAAAACCCCTTTGGGGTTGAAGAAAATCATCTATATGAGTTAGATTCCAAGAAGCCCGATCTGTTTGACGAAGAAATAGATTTTTATTTCTTGAAATGGCTTCGAGTTGAAAGTTACTATCGTAAAAATAAATCAGCAAAAAACTGAAAAGAGGCAAAATATCTACTTTGGACAGGCACACATCAGCAAGGATGTTGTAGCGTTTTGATTTGAATTAATATGACTGGTTCTCTCCGTTTTATTTTGGCGACATTTGTTGTGCTTTCGCACTTGGGGCATCTTGGTATAGGCAATTTTGGAATTTCGTCCGTTGTTGTTTTTTACATGCTGTGCGGCTTCGTGGTAGCCAAGCTAATGGCAGAAAAATTTTCGGGCAGGCCATTAGCATTTTATGCGGAGCGTTTCTTTCGCATATATCCAGTTTACATATTTTTCCTGCTACTGACGGCACTTTTTTTGTTCGCGACAGATTTCAGGTTCCCGACATTGTCGTTTTTTAAAACAGTCACACACATCACCATAATTCCGTTAAACTACTGCATGTTTGTTGATGTTCCGCCTGATGAAAAAAATTATATACTACCAGTCGCACGGTCCTTGGGTGCGGAGGTGCAGGCTTATGTTTTGCTGCCGTTGGTGGTTTTTCAAAAAAAAATAAAATGGTTATTTGGTGGTGTTTCCCTGATGATTTTTTCTGCCGCGATGGCAGGGAAAATGTCTTCTGCAATAGACTGGGGCTACCATTTATTTCCAGGAGTATTTTTTATTTTTCTAACGGGTTCGGCACTTTACAGGAGTCTCAAAACGAAAGACTGTGATTCGTTTGACCGCTTTTTCCCAAAAATATGCTGGGCGTGGGTTCTCGTGCTGTTCGTTGGTTTGGGGGTGAAAGGTGGATTTTCTAAGGAAATGCAGTCGGTCGTAATGGGGTTTCTTTTAGGTATTCCAATTTTGGCGTTTGTAACAACAACTGCCGCCCGCATACCGCACGATAATTTTTTAGGGCAGATTTCTTATGGACTCTTTATCGTTCATATATCTGTCATCTGGCTGTTCGAATATCTTTTTGATAAATTTCCAGAAGGTGTAGGCGGGTTTTTGTTTGTAATGGCAATATCGGTTTTGCTATCTGTATTTGCTGTGGCGACTATTGAGAAAAGCGTGTGGCCAGTAAGAAAAAAATTATCTGACTTGGCTCAATGCTAAAACAACGAATCTTTGGCAAAGTGATAGAAGCTCTCTGATGGAAAATATAAAAGCACATAACCAAAAAACACCTTGGGATTCGCCGTGGACGATGCGCGAACGCATCGGGCAGGTGCTGTGGGGCGTGGCGTGGGCACTCCTGTGCGTGTGGACGCCGAAGCCACTTAACCCGTGGCGGCTACTCGTGGCTAGGGTTTTCGGAGTTAAAATAGAGGGCTATCCATTCATCCACCAGCGAGCGCGGATACAGGTGCCGTGGAACTTGACGCTCCGTCATAGAGCCTGCATCGGCGACCGTGCCAATGCATATAGCCTTGGACCGATTGAGATTTGCGAGGCGGCGACCATTGCGCAAGAAGCTTACCTGTGTTCGGGGACACACAATTTTGCTGATCCCCGTTTGCCATTGGTCACGGCACCCATCAAGATCGGAAAAAAAGCTTTTGTGGGAGCGCGGGCATTCATCATGCCCGGCGTTACTGTGGGCGATGAAGCGGTAGTGGGGGCATGTTCAGTAGTGACAAACGATGTTCCACCCGCTATGGTTTGCGCTGGAAATCCTGCCAAAATCATTAGGGGAAGATATGAGTAATACGCCAAGCTTGTCGGTGGTCATGCCCGTGTTCAACGAGGTTAAAACAGTTGAATCTGTCGTGGATGCTGTCCGCAGAGCCTTGCCAGGCGGTGCCCAGATTATTATTGTGGATGACGGCTCTGTGGACGGGACGATTGAGTTGTTGAAAAACAGAGTGGCAGCCAAAGTTGATAAGGTTCTTTTCCACGAAAAAAATCAGGGCAAAGGTGCTGCGCTCCGCACAGGTTTCAATGCGGCCACGGGCGAAATTATAATCATTCAAGATGCCGATTTGGAATATGACCCCGTGGAATATCCAAAACTGCTCAAGGCCATTTTAGACGGGCGGGCGGATGTGGTATTCGGCTCCCGTTTTGTGGGGAGCGATGAACACCGCGTCGTTTATTTCTGGCACAGAGTGGCCAACAGCATCATCACGCTCATGTCGAACATGTTCACGAACCTCAACCTCACCGACATGGAGACAGGATACAAAGTATTCCGCAGGGAAGTGATTCAGGGGTTGGATTTTCAAGAAAAAAGTTTTGGGTTCGAGCCAGAGTTTACCGCAAAAATTGCGCGTAAAAAATGGAGGATTTATGAGGTGGGAATCTCGTATTCTGGCAGGACTTACGATGAAGGTAAAAAAATCGGCTTGAAGGACGCGTTTAGGGCGCTTTACTGCATAGTGCGCTACAACATGTTACCTTGAAAAGCTTGGCAAGAATCTTTTTTTTAGAGACTGACGAAGAAACAGCCCGTGCGCCCGCATGGGCTGTTTTGTTTTCGGCCTTTTTCATTTTTTTTCTTACCCGTTTTCTCGTTCTTGCCGCCTACGATCTGCGCGGTTTTCATCACCTCACTTCTGACCCGGGCAACTATATCCAGATCGCTGAGTTCATCGCTCGGCATGGTCATATCCCGAACCAAGGCGGATTCGAGCTGAGGCAGTTTCCTGGGCTCTCCATGCTCATGGCTCCCCTCGGGATGGTTCTCGGCGATATGGTCGCTTCAGGCTACGCCGTTTCATATTTTTTCTCTCTCGCATCCATCGCGCTATTCCACTTTTTTTTCCGCTCCGCACGGTTGACTTTCATATATACGATTTTCGTCCCTAGCTGGCTTGCATCTAGCACGCTCATCATGAGCGAAGGTCTCACTTTTTTTCTTATTTTCTGTGCCATGTTCGCTGTGTCGCGTGATGGCTTTGGAGCACGCCAGATCATTCTACTTACGGTTGCTGGATATGTTTTCGTGGTGCGCAACACAGCACTTTTTTTTATCATCCCATTCATTGTTTTTTATGGGCTTTGGAAAAAAGACGCTCTGTCGAAAATTGCGTTCCAGCTTATATCTCTCGCAGTGTTGCCCGTTATCTATCTTCTATGGAATCAGATGGAGATAGGTGAGATGTTCCCACAAAAACGGTTCCAGCTCGAATATTTCATTCTCCAAGGCGGCGACATCTATCCCAAACAACTTGTCACATGGCCGTGTTATTCTATGGCCATCGGCCTTTGCCAGCCAGCCGTGCCGCTGGCCAAAAAAGCTTCGGTGCTGGCCTCTCTCGCTTTAGCTGTTGCCGTGCCTGTGCTGCTTGTCTTCCGTGCGAATACATGCTCGGAACTCCGCGCCAAAGCGTTTCATTTGGCCTGTGCTGCTGGGGCGTTTGGGCATCTCATTTTTCATCTTTGCATCGGGGGGGCGTTTGGGTTCAACAGTTTTGACCGTTATGTCTCGCACATCAACCCCGTGTTGGTTTACGCGTTGTTTGGTGAAAAAAAATTGCGCTGGCAGTGGATTGTTTTAATCGCCGTTGTTGGAGTTGTTTTTGCGAGTCTGACTGGGCGTGGCGAACGGGCATTGTTTTCATTTTTGAAACCAGAATAAACAAATGATAGCTGGAGTTGTGTTGGCGCGGAATGAGGAAGCTGAGATAGGAGCGTGTCTCGGCTCGCTTTCGTGGTGCGATGAGTTGTTCGTGGTGGACTCAAACAGCACAGACAGCACTGCCGAACGCGCTAAAGAAGCGGGGGCACAGGTCGTTGCGCAAAAGTTTCTCGGTTTTGGCGAACAGAGAAACTTTGCCCTAGACCTCCCAAACATGAAATCCGAATGGGTTTTATTTTTGGATGCAGACGAGAGAGCAACATCCGATTTTGCGAAAACTGTTCGCTCGGCGGTTGAGGGGGCTGGTGGAGCAGTCGGGTTTTATTGCTGTTCGAAAACCATGCTTTACGGCAGGTGGTTGAAGCGTAGCGATGGATTTCCAAAATGGCAGTTGCGCCTTGTCAGACGCGGGCGGGCGCGGTTTGTAAATTACGGTCACGGTCAGAAAGAATCATCCATCCAAGGTGCTATTGAATATTTGCGCGAGCCGTATCTCCATTTTGCATTTTCAAAGGGTTGGACGCAATGGTGGGATCGGCACAATCGCTACGCATTGCAGGAGGCGCACGAGCGGCTAGGCCAGAGTGTCGAATGGAAATCCATTTTTTCACCTCATGCGTCGCTCCGCAATAAAGCACTGAAACCGCTGCTTAATCGTATTCCAGGCTGGCCATTTTTTCGTTTTGCCATTCCGTATTTTTTAAAAGGTGGGTTTCTCGAAGGCGAGGCTGGGATGGATTACTGCGCAAACATTGCTTTTTATGAATATCTCATCGGCCTGAAAATGCGCGAAATACAGCGGGAGAAAAAGTCGTCATGCGAGTGATCGTCTGGGGGATAAACTACGCGCCTGAGGTGACGGGTATTGCGCCCTTCAATACGGCACTTTGCAGGTATCTGTCAGAGGCAGGGCACAGTGTTGGGATGGTGACCACTTTCCCTTATTACCCAGAGTGGAAAAAAAGGGCAGGGGACGAAGGTGTTGTTTTTCGGGATGAGATAGACGGGAAGGTAGCCATCCACAGGTGCTGGCATTTTGTGCCGGAGAAGCCAGGCGCATTGAAGCGGGTCGCGCACGAGGCATCTTTTGTTATCACATCGTTTTTTCGTTTTCTTTTTTTGAAAAGACCAGATGTTTTTGTGGTCGTTTCGCCGCCGCTTTTGCTGGGGGCGGCTGCATGGGTTCTCTCCGTTTTCAAGCGAGTTCCATTTGTTTTTCATGTGCAGGATTTGCAACCTGACGCCGCATTCAGTCTCGGCATGGTCAATAAGGCGGGCGTTTTTTCGGAGGTGCTTTATGGCCTGGAGCGGCTCGCATATCGGAAGGCGGCTCGTCTGTCTGGGATAAGCGCGGGGATGCTTGATGCGTTCAAACGGAAAGGTGTGCCAGAAAAAAAACTCCTCTTTTTTCCAAATAGCGCAGAGTTTTCACGCTGGGTCCAACGCCCGCCGCGAGGTGTTTTCAGAGGGCGTATGGGCTGGGGAAAGGACGATTTTCTTATAGTTTATTCTGGTAACCTCGGGGTTAAGCAGGGGCTTTCAATCCTTTTGGAATCGGCTGCGCTTTGGGAAAAAAGCGAAATGGGTGCGGGGAGAGTGGTGCGCTGGGTTTTGTGTGGGGACGGGGCACTCAGAGGTGAGCTTGAGCAGAAAATTCGTTTGGAACAGTTGTCCTTCGCTCATCTCATTCCGTTGCAGAGTGAGGAAGGGTTTGCTGAGATGATGGCAGATGCCGATATATGTGCGGTTTCGGAGAGGCCAGGGGCGGGCGCGAGTTTTTTGCCTTCAAAACTTCTAACCTGTCTGGCGTGCGGGCGTCCCGCGCTACTCGTGGCCGATGAAAAAAGCGAGATGGTCAGGCTGAACAGAGAGAAAAAATTTGGAGTCCATGCCGAGCCAAGTCCCAGATACATAGTTTCTGCTGTGCGAGAGATTATCAGTGCCTCCACGGAACTAGCTGCTTGTGCTAAGCGCGGTGAAGAGTGGGTCAGGCAATTCGATCAAAAACTGGTTCTGGATAATTTTGCGAGTGAGTTGAAAAAGCTTATTTGAGGGCACGCAATATTCAGACATCCTGACCTCCGTAGAAAAGAGGCGATCTATTCTGACAAAAGCGAAGCTCCTAAAACGGAGGGCAGGCTTCCAGCCCGCCTCTTCTATAAGGACATCTCGTCGCCGAAAGCAGAAGATTCAGGCAAGGATGCCTGCACCACACTCTCCATCTCCTCGCCATTCGGTTTCATCCCCTTTCCTTATCCTCCACTTTCTTACCCAGAGACCTCAGGATGTCTGATGCTATTTTCTTTCTGGAAAAAGTGCGAGCAACCCGTTCTCGCTGGCTTCGCAGATGCCCCGCTCCGTGATGATCCCTGTCACTAGGCGTGCTGGTGTGACATCGAAGCTAGGGTTTACTGCGGTGGCTCCTTCTGGCAGTATGCGAACAGTCTCTGTGCCTGTCCCGCTCCAGCCTTCCATGTGCGATATTTCCGTGCTGTCTCTTTCTTCCACTGGGATTTCGGCTACGCCGTCACGCTTATCCCAATCTAGCGTGGACGAAGGCAGTGCTACATAAAACGGCACGCCGTTATCTTTGGCAGCTAGTGCTTTGAGGTAGGTGCCTATTTTGTTAGCAACATCGCCGCAACGGGTAGTGCGGTCGCTGCCGACTATGACCATGTCCACTTGCCCGTGTTGCATGAGATGCCCGCCAGCGTTATCCACGATCACATCGTGTGGGACGCCTTGCTGCCCTAGTTCCCACGCTGTGAGGCGTGCCCCTTGGTTTCGCGGGCGAGTTTCGTCCACCCACACATGGACGGGGATGCCTTCCTCGAAAGCCGTGTAGATGGGGGCGGTGGCAGATCCGTAGTCCACGAAGGCGAGCCAGCCAGCGTTGCAGTGGGTCAGGATATTGACTGGTTCGCCAACCTTTTTGTGGGCAGCTAACTCTTTGATTATGGCCAGCCCGTGTCTCCCGATAGCGCGGCAGGAAGCGACATCTTCATCGGCTATAACCTCAGCGGTAGAGCGTGCGACGGATATTTTTTCATCAATACCGCTTGCGTTTGCTATGGCTGCGAGCTGGCGTTTTACGGCCCATTCTAAGTTCACCGCTGTTGGACGCGTTGCCACAAGTTGCCTGGCCGAGGCCGCGAGTGCTCCATCGAAACTTGCTGTTTTTGCGGCCTCGATAGCAGCCAAAAGCATCCCGTAACCAGCCACAGCACCGATGCAGCCCGCGCCTCTGATGTGCATGTCGCGTATGGCTACGGCCACCTCTGTGACAGATATAAGGTCTTCCACAATAAATGAAAAAGGAAGATGTCGCTGGTCTATCACTTGAATGATATAGGGTTTGTCTGGGTGAAGCCATACAGTTCTGCGATGTTCTCCGTGTACAATCATGTGTAGGAGACTACCAGAGCTGGCTGGAAAGGGCAATTTTAGAGCCAAATCATTATTTATAAAAAAAATTAAAATAACCGTTGACGAGAAAAGAAAATGTTGTAGTTTAAACGCCCTTTATCCATGAAAACATACAGTGCAAAAGCTTCTGAAATCGAGCGCAAGTGGTTCGTAATTGATGCGTCCAACCAAGTGCTAGGGCGCGTGGCCGAAAAAGCGGCCGTCCTGCTACGCGGTAAACACAAGGCTCAGTTCACACCACATGTGGACACGGGCGATTTTGTCGTTGTCATCAACGCCGACAAAGTACGCGTCACAGGAAACAAAAACATCCAAAAAGAGTACATGAGCTTTTCTGGGTATGTTGGCGGGCACAAGTCCGAGACCTTCAAGTCCCGCTTGGTGCGCCATCCTGAGTTGCTGGTGATGAGAGCCGTTCGCGGCATGATTCCCCACAACCGTCTTGGCCGTTCCACGCTCACAAAACTTCGCGTTTACAAGGGTCAAGAACACCCTCATGCAGCGCAGTCACTGATCCCCATCAAAGTCAAATAAAGGAAACCTATGTCAGAAGTATATATTGCCACTGGACGCCGCAAAACGGCTGTGGCCACAGTAAAAATGCAAAAAGGCAAAGGCCAAATTTTGGTCAACGGGCGTGATGTCGAAGATTATTTCGGGACGCTGAGTCTCCAAGAAGTCGCTCTGGCAGCTATCACTTCCGTGAATGTTCACAAGGATTACGACATCGCAGTCAAGGCTGCTGGCGGTGGAATCGCTGGTCAAGCAAGTGCTGTCCGCCACGCCACAGCTCGCGCACTGATTCGCATTAACCCTGAGTTTCGTGGTAAGCTGAAGGAACTCGGTTTCTTGACACGCGATCCGCGTGCTAAGGAACGCAAAAAATCTGGCCAGCCTGGTGCACGCAAGCGGTTCCAGTTCTCCAAGCGCTGAGATATTTTATTTGTTTTTTGCAAGGCGGTTTTCTTCGGAAAACCGCCTTTTTATTTTCTGCTTTGAGTCGCAACTGAAAAATCTGCGTTGAAAATATCAGCATTGGCCGTGCTATAAAATGAGCATGGCGTCACCGTAGCTGAAAAAGCGGTATTCTTTGCGGATAGCCTCGGCGTAAAGTTGTTTCAGCAATGGGAGACCGTCCTTCTCTGGATATTTGGACGCGTCAGATAAAAAAGCTGCGACCATCAACATGAGGGTGGAGCGGGGCAGGTGGAAATTAGTCAGCAAAGCACTTGTGTGACGAAAGGCGTGCGGCGGTGTGATCATTAGATGTGTCAGCCCGCTGCGAGCCCGTAAATCGGACATAGATTCCAATGCGCGAACGGTAGTGGTTCCTACAACGACCCGCCGTTTGGCCACCGCGATTTTCTGCGCATTTTCAGGGGAGAGGCAAAACCGTTCTCCGTGCATGACATGCTCGTCCACAAATCGGGTTTTGATGGGGCGGAAAGTCCCCACGCCCACATGGAGCGTCACGAATGCGCATGGCAGTTTGCCCATGATTTCTTCCGTGAAATGCAGCCCGGCAGTCGGTGCCGCCACGGAGCCTTCACTTTTCCCGTAAACCGTTTGGTATCGTTCCGTGTCCTCTGGCAAATAGGCTGGTTCGCCGCTGGCGAGACGCCGTTTCACTATGTAAGGCGGGATAGGCAGTTGGCCAAACATCCCGAGATCGAATTTTCGGTAAAATCTCACCACTCGCTCGCCCGTTTCCAGTGTTTCCAAAATTTCCGCATCAAGCGGATGCATGTCTCCGCTGGTTGCTAGGAACTGGAGCCGCGTGCCGCGCATGGTTTTTTTGCCGGGAAAACTAAGGCATTTCCAGTGTAGCGGAGATGTTTCTTCCAGTAGTAGAACTTCTGTCTTTCCGTCCGATGCCACCATCCTCGCTGGAATAACTTTGGTATCATTAAAAACCCACGCATCGCCCTCGTGCGCAAACGATGGGGCATCTGAGACAGCAAGATGCTCGCACCGTCCCGTAGCGCGGTCGAAGACCATAAGGCGTGCCTCATCGCGCCTAGCCGCAGGCGTCGCTGCTACTAGGTGGTCTGGAAGTTTGTAGTCCAGCTCTTCAACTGGCAAGCGCAACATGAAATTTGCCGTTCAAACTGAAATCAGTCTGCCCAGTTGGAAATCCACTTATTCGTGTTCGATGGGTTGCCAGCCGTAGTCCAGATGGCGGGGCCGGGGGCGCACGGGTTGGCGTCCGAGTTGGTGGAGGTGTTATATCCGTATGGCTGACCCCAAGGGTCTTTGATAAAACTTTTATCGTCCGCTTTTCCGATCTGACTGTTTTTCAGTTCCATGTAAACTTTGACGGTGAAACTGTTCGAGTAAAGCTGGTAAAGCTCAGTGGCACCTTTGCCCGTGGGAACGCTAGTCCATGCATCGTCTTCAGAAGGCGGGTATTCGCCGTGGTCACTTTTGAAATTTTCTAGGGCAAGCTCCATCGCCTTGATTTCCGCTTTGGCACGGCTCGCTTTGCCGGCATACGAGGCGTAACGGGCACCGCCCACTGTCATTCCTGCCAGTATTACAATTATGCTGATGCCGATAAGGAGTTCGACCAATGTGAAAGATGCGTGTGTGTGTTTGGGATGGATAGTGACCATAGGGCGAGTCTAGGAGCAACAAAACCGTATGGCAAGTAATTCTGAAAAAGGCGGTGCAAAAAACGGTTGTTTTTTCAATTGGCATCTCGGGCGTTTTGTGTCTTAATATCAACCCATTTAATGGCGACCGTAGTTCAGTGGTAGAACTCCAGATTGTGGTTCTGGCCGTCGCGGGTTCGATCCCCGTCGGTCGCCCATGTTTGAGACATCCAAACAAAACACTTTTCATCTATCAGCAAAAAGGCAACATTACCTCCCATGGGTGAGATAAACCTCCTCGACCGTTTGCCCCGAGTAAAACGCGACTTGTCCAAAAGGGCTGAACAAAAAACACCGGAAGACCGCGCTGTTGCAAAGCGTTACGGGCGGGATTTTTTCGATGGTGAAAGGCGGCATGGCTACGGCGGCTACCGCTACGACGGACGCTGGCGGACGGTGGCCGAACGGATGATAGAATATTACAAACTCCCGGAAAATGCGGCTCTGCTCGATATTGGATGCGCAAAGGGTTTTTTCATGTTTGATTTCAAACAAGCATTGCCGTCATCTACTGTTCGTGGACTGGATGTCTCAGAATACGCTAAGGCGAACGCACACGGCGAGATGGAGCCGCTCATAGACATTGGTTCCGCTGAGTTGCTGCCTTACCCAGATGCGTCTTTCGACTTGGTTATCTCAATAAACAGCATCCACAACCTGCCGCTGGAAGCCTGCAAACGGGCGTTGTCGGAAATACAGCGCGTCACCCGTGGCCATGCGTTCGTGAGCGTGGATGCTTGGCGCAACGAGGATGAGAAGCGGCGGCTCATGGATTGGATACTCACGGCAGAGACTTACATGAGCGTGGGGGATTGGGTCACGCTCTTCGGCGAAGTTGGTTACAAGGGCGATTACTGGTGGTTCATCCCATGAAAACAGAAGCCGCCATCCTTGTTGAACAGAAGAGTCCGCTCGTGGTGGACGAGGTGGAAATCCCTGCGCTCGGATTCGGCCAAGTGCTCGTGGAAGTCGAGGTAAGCCGGATATGCGGCTCGCAGCTTGGGGAGATTGAAGGGGTCAAGGGGTCAGACCGTTTTCTGCCCCACTTGCTCGGGCACGAGGGGGGCGGGATAGTTTTGGAAATTGGCGCAGAGGTGCGACATGTTAAAAAGGGCGATCGTGTCGTTATGCACTGGCGACCTGGCAAAGGGATCGAAGCTCGCCCCTCTCAATACAAATGGGGAAGCCGCACTGTCAATGCAGGGTTTGTTACAACATTCAACCGCTACGCCGTAGTTTCAGAGAACCGTTTGACGGCTGTGCCTGCTGACACAGACTTTGATACCTGTGCCCTCTTGGCAGACACAGTCACGACGGGGTTTGGCGTGATCAATAACGATGCGCGGGTGAAAATCGGCGAATCGGTAGTAGTCATAGGCTGTGGCGGTATCGGCTTAGGTGTGGTGCTGGGTGCTAAACTTGCAGGAGCCTACCCCATCATTGCAGTGGATATTCATGATCACAAACTTGAAAAAGCCCGCACACAAGGAGCCACGCACTGCATCAATAGCGGGCAACAAGATTTTGCAGAAACGGTACGGCAGATTTTGGGTGGCGGCCAGCCAGATGTTGTTGTGGACGGAACTGGACGCCCCGATATTTTGGAAAAAGGTTTTGCATTAGCTGGAGAACAAAGCCGTTGCATCATGGTCGGCGTCATGCCGTGGGATCAGAAAATGTCGCTCAACACGCTCCCTTTACACTTTGGAAAAATATTGGCGGGTTCGCATGGCGGAGGGAGCCAACCCCATATCGAAATCCCCAGATACATGCGTATGATGCGGGCTGGAAGCTTCGATTTGAGTGGCTTCATATCGCACCGTTTTCCCCTTTCGCAAATCAATGAAGGAATAGAAAAAATGAAGAGGGGCGAAGTCATCCATGGGGTGGTAGATTTTTGAACCCAAAATCTGGATTATATAAATAATTAAATGAATACCCTGCCCAACAAAGACCTCCGGAAAAAAATCGCTGAAATGGTTCATCGGGCCGGAGAGGGGCACATCCCCAGCTCATACTCAATCGTGGATGTCGTCAACCACCTCTATACCCGCGTGCTCAAATGCGACCCGACTAAGCCAGATTGGGATGAGAGAGATTACTTTATTTTAAGCAAAGGCCACGGTTGCGCTGGGCTATACGCAGTTTTGCATAAGGTCGGTTTCTTGTCTGATGAAGAGATTGCATCATACAGCCAGCCGGGAGGAAAACTCGGCGGACACCCAGATCGCACTTGTGTTCCAGGGGCTGAGGCTTCGACGGGGTCGCTGGGGCACGGGTTCCCTATGGCGGTTGGATTGGCTCTGGGTTTGCGTATTCAAAACCGCCAAAACCGCATTTTTGCGCTTCTTGGTGACGGGGAATGTAATGAGGGGACAATCTGGGAGGGTGCTCTAGTCGCGGCAAAACAGCAACTCGGCAACTTGGTTGCCATAGTGGACTTGAATGGCTCTGCCGCACAAATTCTCCCTGTGGATCCGCTGGCTGACAAATGGAGGGCGTTCGGTTGGGAGACTTTTGAAATGGACGGCCATGATGAAAAAGCTATCAGCGAAGTTTTT
Source organism: bacterium (assembly GCA_020049135.1). GTDB lineage: Bacteria > Verrucomicrobiota > Verrucomicrobiia > JADLBR01 > JAIBCM01 > JAIFLJ01. The sequence goes on from JAIFLJ010000043.1 coordinate 12,408, forward strand.
AGCTCTCTATCATATTCACTGATTGGCAAGCCCAAAGCTATCATAGCCAGAACAGTCAAAGGCAAAGGTGTTTCTTTTGTCGAAGGCCACGGGATATGGCATCATCGGATACCAAACACAGAAGAGCTTGCCGCGATTTTTAAGGAGTTGGAATGAAAAAGCTGCGCAACGCATTTGCAGAAACAATGCTGGAAGTGGGACAAAAGGATTCCCGCCTTGTTGTTATGGTGGGAGACATCAGCCACGGAATTTTACAGCCGTTTTCGCAAGCCTGTCCTGGACGCTATTACAATGTAGGCATCTGCGAGCCGACCATCGTAGGCATGGCGGCTGGCGTGGCCATGAGCGGCCTGATACCTGTAGTTCATACCATAGCACCTTTCATCATCGAGCGCGCATACGAGCAGATAAAACTCGATTTCGGCTACCAGAAACTATCTGGCCATTTCATAACTGTCGGCGGAGCTTTCGACTATGCGCAACTCGGTTGCAGTCACCACTGCTACACCGACATTTCTCTGATGTCCCATTTCAAACGCGCAAAAATTTTCTGCCCCGGTAGCCCGGTGGAATTCGATGAACTTTTCAAGCAAGTCCATGCGCAAGATGGCATACACTATTTCCGACTGCCAGAAATCCCGCACGGCGTGGTTTTTGAAAGGGAAAAAATCCGTGTTGGGCAAGGGCTTGTCGTCAGAAAAGGCTCTGATATATCGCTTTTTTGTTTCGGGAGTATTTTAAAAACAGCACTCTCAGCAGCAGAACAACTTTCAGCGGAAGGCATCGGTATGGAAATAGTATATTTTCCTACTATACAACCGTTCGACAATGAGACGGCACAAGCAAGCTTGGCGAAGACAAAAAAGGCCTTGGTGGTTGAAGAGTGTTCGGCGCACGACGGGTTATTCAACCGTGTGCTGAAAGCAGGTGCCAGCATAGGGTCTGTGCGCTACGAGCAGATGGCCATCGAGGATTTTGTCCACGGCTACGGCAGCTACGAACACCTTTGCGAAAAAATGGGATTCACGGCAGAAGGAATTTGCAAGAGAGTAAAAAACAAACTTCTCGGTTCCTAGTTATAGACATGAGCCACACGCAGAGAACATCGCTTAAAGCCAAAGTCCTCCTTATCATCGCCAACACGAGGTGGAATGGAAAAAGACCGTTTTTCATACTGCCACACGCCGCACTCCTCCTGACAGCCTTGCTCAAAGAGGATTTTGATTTTGCTATTCTTGATGCCAACGGAAAAAACCTTATCGAAGAAGAATGTCAAAAACAGATTGGCGAAAAGGCTCCCGACATCATCCTCCTATCTGGCCAAGCGACAGAGTACTGGATGCAATATGAGACTGTTTTTCGCATGGCCAAAAGCGTTGCACCAGAAGCTAAAACCATTTTTGGCGGAGTCCATCCCACCGTCATGCCTGAAGAAGTCATGCGTGACACGAATGTGGATTACGCATTTCTTGGCCACGCGGAAGAAAGGGTGTCCGACTTCATAAAATTGGTTTTGGCGGGAGACATCGGTCGCATAGCTTCTTTTTCTGGAGTGGCTTGGAGGGACGGTAACGGCAAAGTCCAGATCAATCCCGTTAAAAGCTATATTAGCCAAATAAAAAAATTGGTGGATCCTGATTATTCTGTTCTAAATATTGAGCCTTACTTGGTGAGAAATACAATGGAATATCAAGGTAATTCTAGCGTTCGTTCCGTGCCAGTAACAACTTCCTACGGTTGCAATTTTTGCGCCACGAAAACAATTAGCGGAAAAGGCATTGCATTCAGGACTGTCAGCAGCATTTTGAAAGAAATGGACATGCTTGTTCAAAGGTATGAAATTAAAGAAGTTTTATTTTTAGACGACCTTTTTTTAGCAGACCGAAAACGGGTTGTAAAACTGCTGAATGCAATCATTGAAATATATGGTTTTTTTTCATGGAAACCATCGAGCGTGAGCGCGTGGCATTTGGACGACGATCTTCTGGAACTGATGAAAAAAAGCGGCTGCAAACAGATAACCGTCTCTGTAGAATCGGGGAGCCAGCGCGTGCTAGATGAAATAATACGCAAGCCGCTCAATTTAAAAATTATCCCACCCATAGTCAAAAAATGCCGCGAGCTGGGAATCGCCATCGGAGCCAATTTCGTGATCGGATTTCCCGGCGAAACATGGCAGGACATTCGTGAAAGCGTAGCCTGTGCCGAGCAAATGGATTTCGATGTTGTCCATTTTCACATCGCTACACCACTGCCGAAAACGGAGCTGTACGAAACCGCCAGAAAAATGGGGGCATTGCCAGAAAACTTTTCTTTCTTGAACCACGGCGGGTTTGGCTTCAGCCAAGCATTTCTTACAACGGACGAATTTACTCCTAACGAACTCATGATTCTCAGGGCTTACGAATATGACAGGATCAACTTTGCCACGCCTGAAAAGGAGATGCGCGTAGCGAAATTATACGGTAAAACAGTAGAACAGATGCGCGAACACAGAAAACAGACAAGGCGAAAACTCGGAGTGCATTTCGGATAAATAAATATGAAAACCACACCAAATTTTAACCAGCAAGAAATGGTGGGAACCCTATCCAAACCAGCTCTATTCTCAAGGAAGCTTTTCTGGAAAGAGCTTGAAAAGAGCAGGGTTTTGGCATAGAGTCAACCTATGGCAAAACAACGAAGACTGGTCACCTTTGATTGGGCCTTAAAGCGGCTATTGCGCTCCAAGGCCAACTTTGCCGTTTTGGAAGGGTTCCTTTCCGAGTTGCTCCATGACGACATCCAGATCGAGGAAATACTGGAGAGCGAGGGAAACAAAGAGAGCGAACCAGACAAATTCAACCGGGTGGATATGCTGGTGAAAGACCACTTGGGCCGGCGCATTATCATCGAGTTGCAATATACGCGTGAAGACGATTATTTCCAGCGGATGCTCTACGGGACTTCGAAAATACTAGTAGAAAGTTTGGGGCAAGGTGACAAATACAAGGATATCGCCCGCGTTCTATCGGTGAATATTATCCATTTTGACCTCGGCCAAGGGGAAGACTACCTCTACGAGGGACGGACGGAGTTTCGGGGGGTTCACCGCCACGACCGCCTTGGATTGACGGAGGCTCAGAAGAAACTGTTCCAGACCGAAACGGTAGAAAATATCTTTCCAGAGTATTATATTTTGAAAGTGAACAACTTCAACGATGTGGCGCGGGACGGGCTGGACGAGTGGATTTATTTTTTGAAAAACGGGAAAGTCCAGCCTGACTTTGATGCGCGTGGTTTGAAGGAAGCACAAGAGGCGATGGATGAGATGCAGTTGTCCGATGCGGAGAAAAGTGCTTACGAGAACTTTATCAAGTTGCAACGGATCAACATGGGCGTGGCTGAATCCACTATTTTGATGGCAGAGGAGGCAGAAGCTCGTGCCTGCAAGGCAGAAGCTCGCGCTGATGAGGTGGAAGCTCGCGCTGATGAGGTGGAACGGCGGCTGGCAACCGCAAAAATGGAAGCTGAAAGGCAAAAGCTAGAAGCCGAGAAGCAAAAGGAGGCATTGGAATCTCGTTTGGATCAAGCACTCCATGCTTTGGTGAAATCTGGCATGACCCAAGAGCAAGCCCAGAAGATGCTGGGGACATCGCAGGACAATGTTTGAAGGAAAATGGCTGAAGTAAATTATTTTTGGTTCAGCGCGAAAAATGTGCGATTTGGCGCGTCGGAATTGATCTTGAAGAAAAATAACAAAACTGACTTGAACTGAAAAAACATCGGAGGCCATCACCATATATTAACAATGTTTGGGATATCCCTACAAAACATGCGATGTCTCAAATATGGATTACTTTTTTCTCAAACTTAGACAGATTTTGCTGTAAACTTGAAATACATCCAATTTTATAGGTTTTGGTTTTAGCCAAGCATTTCTTACAACGGACGAATTTACGCCCCATGAGCTGATGGTTTTAAGGGCGTATGAGTATGATCGGATCAATTTTGCCACACATGAAAAAGAACAACGGATGGCGCAATTGTATGGTAAAACAGTCGAACAAATGAGGGAACACAGAAAGCAGACAAGACGGAAGCTCGGAGTATATTTCTAACAAATTCAGTTTACAAATTCAGTTTATTATGCTATGCAAAATCAATATATAACATCTCGTTTAGGTTAAAATCACATGCAACCGAGTTATTATCCGACTATATGCGGCGATATCATATCACGAACAAACCTTTTGCATTGGATACGCGAGTTTATGAGGGCATCATCTATGCCCAGCGGCTATTATATGGAGTTCGGTATCTTAAATGGTCATGGAATTATCGATGCTTACCGGCAATTGAGGGGCAGTCAAGTGGCACATTATTTCGGCTTTGACTCTTTTCAAGGTTTACCGAAATTAGATGAAAAAGATGGGGCTTCACGAGAATTAATGCCCATTTTTTACGAGGGAAATTATAAAGGTGGATCCGAAGCAATGGTTCGTTCAAATATAATTTCCAATACTGGGATGAAACACGATCAGTTGACACTTGTCGAAGGTTTTTTCGAAGAATCGCTTCCAAAAATAAATATTGATCACATCAAGCAACACGGCGAATTGCTGGTTGCATACATTGACTGCGATCTATATTCATCAACTAAAACAGTCTTAAACTTTTTAGAACCGCTAATCACGGATGGGACTTGGGTTGTTTTTGACGATTACTGGTGCTATCGCGGGTCCCCTTATCACGGACAAAGGCTCGCAATTGAGGAAATGTTATCAACAACGAAATCTTTCGGGTTAACCGATTACACCAATTTCTATGGGTTTGGTAAAGCATACATAGGTTATAAAAAAGGACACCATGGAGTTGGGGATAAAAAATAAAATAGCCCTCGTGACAGGCGCAAGCAGAGGTCTTGGAAAAGGAATATGTCAGAGCCTTGCAAAGGAAGGGGTAAGTGTCATTGCTGTTTCCCGCTCACAATCCGAATTGGAAGAATGTTTGTCATCGCTTCCAAAAGAAAAAAATGCGCACGAGATATATTCATGTGATTTATCCTTGGATGACGGCCCTGCATCTCTGATCAGACACCTTAATAAAAAATCTATTACCCCAGACATCATCATCAATAATATTGGCGGCAATTTAGGTTTTTCCGACCCGCTTGGACCTGTGGAAGAATGGCGCCAAGTCATGCGCCTAAATGTAGAGGTGGCCATTGAGTTAAACCGCGCATTCATCCCGTCAATGAGAGAAAAAAAGTGGGGGCGCATTTGCCATATCTCATCTATATCATCATTGGAAAATCAGGGGCCGCCATCATATTGCGCAGCAAAATCGGCACTCAATGCCTATGTGCGAAGCCTAGGGCGTTTTGTGTCAGCAGATAATGTTATCGTTACCAGCGTTATGCCTGGTGCTGTGCTGACTAAAGATGGCTACTGGGACATTGCATCAAAAGAAAGGCCAGATCATGTCTCAAAATATCTCAAGGAAAGAATGGCTATCCAAAGGTTTGGTAGAGTTGAAGAAATCAGCGAATTAGTCTCATTCCTCTGCTCTGAACACGCATCATTTTGCGTGGGATCTTGCTTCTTGGTTGACGGTGGGCAAGGGCGTGTATTTCAGATGGACTAATAATAAACCAATCTATGAACGCCAATTATATAAAAGAAAAGTTTTTGAATGACACCTGTCTGACCTCTCCTTTTCACTCGCTTTGGTGTCTGCCGAAACTGCCACTCACCGAACAGATTGGGGAATACGATGCCAGTTCTGATATGGCGTTTGACCAAGAATGGGTGATGGACTACCCTTCGGGGCATGTGCATTTGAGATATCAACTGGATCCTGCGATTCTTTACACACCAAGCGATTACTCCTTCAGGACAGGATCGTCGGCTAAATCACGGGCGAATGTTGAGTTTTTTTTGGACTTCATTCGCCCATATACTACCGGCAAACATTTCCAATCCGTGGTGGATGTGGGAGGTAACGATGGTTTTGTGGCTAGTCAAATGTCATCCTCGTGCGATAGGGTTACCGTGATAGATCCCGTTTGTTCGTGCGAAGACGGGTCGGTTATCGGTGGGGTTCATTTCGTAAAACAGTTCATCGAAGAGGTTCGTTTTGGCTATGATATCCCCAAGCCGGATCTTCTTATTTGCCGCCATACGCTCGAACACATATCTGACCCGTTGGTCGTGTTTACGCAGTGGGTTGAACAATGCTTAGATCAATGTCTGTTTGCCATTGAAGTTCCTTGTCTTGATTGTCTGGTAGAATCACAGAGATTCGACGCTGTTTTTCACCAGCACTTCCACTACTTTGATTTTATTTCTTTAAAACATCTAGTCGCTGAATCTGGGGGGCAATATCTTGGACATACCTACTATCGGCAAGGATCATGCGGGGGATCCATTATTGTTCTTTTCCAAAAAGCATGCGGAAAAGTATCCAGACCCATCATTGATTTGGAAAAACGCATTCGTCACATAGAAAAACATATCAAACTGTATAAGCACCAGACGGCTTTAATATCATCCCTACTAAAAGAACTGCCAAGTCCCACCTTCGGGTATGGGGCCAGTCTGATGTTAGCTACCTATGCATACCACTTAAACACCGATTTGCGTGAAATCGAATATATCCTCGATGATGATCCCATGAAACATCAATCTGGATATAAAAACCTTCCTGTCACCGTCAGACATACCGAAAAAAATCCTCCTCCGCCAGACAGTTCATTTCTGATTACTTCTCTCGAAAGTAGCCGATCTATTTATAAAAGAATATTAGATTTTAGACCAAGCCGAATTCTTGCCCCATGTGTTACTTAAATCAAGCATCATAGAATAAATAAGCATATTTTAACATATTATCCTAAAAAGGAAAATGGGATTTTTATTTTGTTTCCAACCCGTTTATTGGGGATGTCCCAAACCTTGTTAAAATTGCAGTAATCTCCGGTGGTTTATTTCTCTTTGGTTAGTTTGTTTTTTTCCTCACTTCAAGTCA
>JAIFLJ010000230.1 GCA_020049135.1 bacterium
CTTTCATTCGGCTTTCTCGATGTGCCAGCATAGCTGACAACCTAACACCGTTTTACTTTTGTATCAAGTTGTTTTTGCTAGGAGCCTAAACTCGTGAGTCCATTAAGATTTAGCCCTCCTTTGTGTTTGGCCAATGCTTCCGCAGCCGCATCGCTCAAACTCGTAAGTCCATTAAGATTTAGCCCTCCTTTGTGTTTGGCCAATGCTTCCGCAGACACATCGCTCAGACTCGTGAGACGGTTGAGGCTCAGATAACCTTCGTGATTGGCTAACGCCTTAGCGGACGCATCGCTCAGGCTCGTGAGACCACCAAGGCTCAGTCTACCTTTATGCTTGGCTAACGCCTCAGCGGATGCATCGCTTAGACTCGTGAGACCATTGAGGTCCAAACACCCTTCGTGCTTGGATAACGCTTGGGCAGCCGCATCGCTCAAACTCGTAAGTCCATTAAGATTTAGCGATCCTTTGTATTTGGCCAACACCTCGAGAGCCGCATCGCTCAAACTCGTGAGGCCATTAAGGCTCAGCATCCCATGATGTTTGGCCAATAACTCGATAGTCGCATCGCTAATAGGGCCATCGAGGCTCAGATCACCGTTGTGCTCTAACGCCTCAATATCCGCCTCACTCAAACTCGTGAGGCCACCATCAAGGCTCAGATCACCTTTGTATTTAGGTAATGCTTCCGCATCACAGTCATCTAGTTTTGTTAATTGATCTACCTCAGCCAGTTTCTCGGCACTGATTGAATCTTTTTTGATTGAATTTGCGTTCATACTATAGAATTCCTCTAAAAATCAAAATCCCCCCCGTTGCCTATCAAGCACTTACCCATTGACTTTGGGGAGTGATTTTAAAAAACGATACCTTGTCGTTTCTTTTTGCCGATTCCTCGATCATCCGATCGAGATTCTTCCCCTCCCATGGATTTCGCTCCGCGTCCTACTTTCGCCTTCATCCTTCTGCCTTTGAATTCCCCCCCTTATCCCAGGTTCCGCCAAGATCGTCCCAAAGGAATCTGCTCGTGATGATTTTATTTTCTTTCATGCCACAAAATAGCGCAGGCAGAGGGACAAAAGCTGTCTCTGCTCGTTTTTAATGCTCTGTGGCACCTGTGCTTTGACAGGCTTGAACCCTACGCGATGCGCTCGCTATCTCTTGAGCGTCGGCCGTTCCTTCACTTGAAATAAACTCCATATTTTTTGGAACATCTCTACCGTCTCTTGTTTTGCGCAAAGACGGAGCTTCATCTTCGACTGGAAGGTGCTCATCCGTCCTACCACCGTGACGACATGGGCTCGAAAACGCGAGAGATCCGTCTTCGTTTCGGGTTTCATGCAACGCCGATGGATCAGGCTCACCACATTGTAGGCCATCAGAGAGATCAAAAACCAAGCCTGCTGAGTTTTGGCAGGAAGCGACGCGTCCGATTCGCGGCCCAGCAAGACTTGCCTCCCAACGCCCTGAATCGTTTGCTCCCGCATCTCATACCATGCCATCAGTTTTTTTCCATCCCACTCCAGATTCGTCACGAAAGCGGTCATCTTCTCGATCTTGCCCCCGCGCACAACTCGCCGCCCGACATATCGGCGGAACGAGTGATGGGTTGTTCGCACTTCCCCAAGCGCAAGGTCTTTCTCGCAGGGATCGGCGCTCGAAGATTCTTCTTTTTCAAGTTCTGCCCACTGCCATTGCGTGCCGTCGGTTTCGGTTTTGTAAGATTGCCATTTTTCGGTCTGAGAAAGCTTGGCGAGCAAAGCCTCCGTCATTTTCGTTTCGATACAAAACTCGATCTTGCATCGGTCGGGTGCTATCGTCGTGATTCCGGCGAAGCGGCTTTTTTTCAAATAATACGACTGCCTCTCTTTATCCTTCTTATTCAAGCGATAGTGGCCATAGGCATCGGACGGTATTTCAGTAGAGCGTTCGGACGCGTTGAGCCATTCGATCAGCTCCTCTTGGTCGCAAAGGGTATCCCCGCGAAAGCGTTTGACAAAGAGACCTTTGGGCAGATTTCTAAACACCTCCTCGATCTCTTTTTTGATTGTGCTCGAGTCGGCCAGAAAATCCCCCGAGATCACCTGATCAAGCTCCTGCCAGACAACGATCAACCCTTTCCTTTTGAAGCCATCGGGGGAGGCGTTTGGGAAATCCACCAAACCTTGGTCAAGGGTCACTTCTCTCGTATCATAATAGTCCTCGGGCGTCTCCTCGGGCATCAGCTTTTGTCGGACTTGAGAAACGATCCCGAACAAAATCATTTTCAGACGGTCCAGCGTATAGCCTTTGGAATCACTGGCAGAGCCCGCCTCAAGCCCCGTCTCCTGGCCATTAAAAGATTCCAAAAAGGCGCGCACCTTTTTCTCGTCCGCCACTTCGTAGCCCAGCCCGCGCTGTAGGCACGGATCCCCTTGGAAGATCGAAATCTCCTCCATCGTATTCCCCCCCAGAACCTGAAGCAGGATAAGCGTCTCGATCTTTTGGTCCAGGGTCGAGTCACCTTTTTCTTCTGGGAAATTCGCTTCGATCAGCTTGCTGAAATTCAAGGAACGCAAAGCGCGAGAGACCGCGAGAAGCCCCGCTCTCGGCGTGGAGACCTCATCGAGTGGGCGAGGGTCGAAAGCGAAGGGAACCTTGGAAAGAGAAAATTTTCTGTCAGGCATTTCCCTGATCTTTCTACAAAAAAGAGAAAAAAAGGTAAGGCTTTTTTGAGATTTCACGATGCGTTCACGGTGCGCACTGCGAACCGTATTGTCTTCCAGATCAAAAAGAGGTAAATCTATTCCGATGAAAGATGGCAAGCCGTGTAAAAAAGCGCCGCTCCGCCCCACAAAGAAAATGAAGGGCGCGATTTCTGCTCCCCAGGTCAAAACAGCGAGTTGCCGTCCCATGCTGGAGCGGCTGGGGCGGATCATCAGTCTTTTGGAAGAACGAAAAAATCTCACGCGCCACAAGATTGCCGAGGTGCTGGAGGTGACGATCAAGACCGTCCAGCGCGACATGGATTTCCTGCGCAACAACTGGGAGTTGCCGATCGCCTACGACATCGAAAGAAAAAGTTATGTCCTCGAAGGGGCGGTCCCCTCGCTCCCTTGCCTTGATCTGAGCCAGGGCGAGCTGATCTCGCTTTTGATCACGGGCCGTGCGCTGCAAGAACTCCGTGGCACCCCTTTCGAAAAACCAGTCAAAAACGCTTTTGACAAATTGGCGAACAGCCTGCCTGGACAAGTCTCTCTCGCCGAAGATTTGCGGGGAAACATTTCGTTTCGCGAATTTGGATTTGACCCCAAACACCTCAAAGCTTTCGCCCCGTTAGCCGAGGCGGTGCGTGCGGGGAAACGGGTGGAACTCACCTACCTGAAACAGGAAGATCAATTTTCGAGTTTTCGCACGGTCGAACCTGCCCACCTCGTCTGCGCGCAGGGGCAGTGGTATTGTCTCGCCTACGATCTCGACCGCAGTGAGATCCGAATTTTCGCCTTGGCGCGGATGAAAAAAGTGAAGCTCCTCAAAGAAGCGAGTTCGCATCTCGCCAATTTCTCGGGTGCCGACTACATGAAAAACAGTTTCGGGGTCTTCCACTCGGGCCAACTCTATGAAGTGGTGGCCCTTTTTGATGAGTGCGTGGTCAACCTAGTCCGAGACCGCATCTGGCATCCGAAACAAGAGATGAAACACCTCCCCAACGGCAAACTCCAAATGACCGTTACCGTGGACGGCCTCGACGGCATCGAATACTGGCTCCTCTCTTGGGGCGAATATATCGAAGTCAAACAACCTCCCGAACTCCGCAAACGGATGCGCGAACACATGAAGGCGGGGATGAAGGTTTATGGGTAGAGAGTGAAATAGGAGAAAAATCTGTGTTGATCTTGTCAATCTGTGGCTCGAATCGAAAAAATGTTGAGCGATATATGCAGGATTCGAACTGTAGGGGCAGTGCCTTGTGTCTGCCCGCCGAAGGGAGAGAGCAAGAATACCGAATATCGAACAAGGAATCATGAATAACGAAGTGTTCCGACTCCATCATTTCTAACCGTAGGGGCGAAGCTGCCTGTCTATCCACTCCGCCATATCTCCGTGATGCAGATGGGGGTGGCGGTGAAAAATGAGTTGATCGAAGAGGGGGAAGGGATAGGATGCAAAGAAATTGAGGAAGAAATTTTATGGGTTTTGAAATTGAATACAGTAAATTACGTGATCAAGTTGTTAAACTGGAGGAAGAATTTGGAGGTAACAGTCAACACTCCTTACCTGAAGGAGAAGTAGCAGCCATAAACATCCTCCACGACGAACCAAACACACAATATTTTGTTCTTCATAGATCCGAAAAAAATGAAAAGTTACGATTGATAATTGCTGTCGGAATAAATTACACACAGGGACCTGGTAAACTCAAAAGTTGTCAAACAGCAGTTGATAATACAGGAATGTATAAAAACACGGGGTCATTGCTAGATGACTACAAGGGCAACAAGGAAAAATATTTTCAACACGGTTGCGCATCATCCGCTGATATAGACATTCCCAAAAACTTTCATTTAATCGCCACCAATTTTTCTCCATGGATAACGAATCAATCTTGGGGCGCATCCATCTGGTCTCCCCATTCTGCTGCTCTTCTCATGAATCCTCCTCATAATGGACATCCCTTTGAACATTTGAAAGCGTTGTATTCTCTGTATCCGTCATCCGATGTTTTATGGGTTGGTCATGGCATCAATATGATATCAGAATTGTTTCGGCTGTTTGTTTATGAGCGCAACATAAAGAATTGGTTGCTCTTTTCTAACTTATCTTTTAGCCCAAATCTAAAATTTCCTAAATCGAAAGAAGAGGGACAACCACAAGCCAATAAAGCGGATCAAAAAGAGGTCTCATCACCACCTAAAGAATGACCTCATTGGCACAACACTTCAGTTTCCGTGTGTTTCGTGGTTGAACGCTCTCACCAATCCCCTTCTAGTGCTCTCCGATTCCCATCCAGATAATACTGGCGTCGTGCTTCGTCTTGTTTCCATTTCCAAAGTTCCAGCGCGTGGCGGAAGTCGGCGTTGTGAAAGATGATGGCGAGCGCTAGGAGTTCCGTCATCTCACAAAAGCGTAGCCGACTCTCCAGATCGGGGGAGACGGGCGTTTTTGCCAAGAACCACTTTGCGCCATCCTTCGTGCCCACATCCCATTCCCATTCGCGTTGAAACTTCGTCAGCGAATATCGCGTCAATAAATCGAGTTGCAGAACACCTTGAGACAAATAATCCACGGGGTTCAGTGGCCATTCCAGAGTCTGTTTCCCCATCTGGATGTGTGGTCTCTCCGTCCCGTGCCCATCGCAAGAGAGGATGGAACGGAGCCCTGTCAGAGGCAGAACCCGCACGAGCAGAGCGATGCTCGGATCGAGAGGTTCGATGTCGGGATTGATGAAGTGGGTGCGGTTGGGCAGGAAACTCCAACTGTCGCTCGGGTTTTCGTATTCGACGGCGCACATCCCATGTCGGTAGGGTTTGGTGAACAATTTTCTGAGCGCGGAATCTGAAGTGTCGGAGGCGATCACCGCCCAGACGGAAAATTGGCGGATCGTGTCAAACTCGTTTTGGGGTTCCTTCAATTTCTCAAAGGCGATGCCGTGTCTCTCCAGCAACCGAAAATCGTTTCTCGAATGAGGACCGTAAAGCTCGATCTCCTCGCGGGAGCGGTTCACTCGCGCAGTGAACCCGCACCAGCGAAGAGCCTTCGCGATCCGCTCCAGCGGGTCGGTCACGGTTAAAATTGCGGCATCGAACAGGTCATTTTCATGGAATGTATTTTTCATCATCAGACATCCTGACCTCTCTGGGAGCGAAGCGTTGGGGAGAGGAAAATGAATGAACCGGATTGCCAGGAAAGCGGGGATGGTGTGAAGTGG
>JAIFLJ010000055.1 GCA_020049135.1 bacterium
AAAACGCCGGATAAAGATAGTCTATGAACACAGGTCGGGGTGGTACATTTTGATTCGACCGGAAGTGGTACACTTTGAGTGACCGGTGACACCTCAAGAGCGGAGATAGCGCGCTCCACCTCTGGTGTTTTCTGGCCTTTGATACGCCGGACCACGTACTCAGCCACGTCGACTCCGCATGACGTGCCACGATAAGCGGACAGCTTAGTGAGCGCTCCCGAAAGGCGATCCGTCGTCAACGGCTCTCCCTTCATGTCTTCCCGTCGCCAGCCACCCTTCAATTTACGAAATACACCGTCACCGTTCGGATGGCGTTCGGCGGGGCCGGGTTCGAGAAACCCCCAACACAATCGAGCGCCTATGAACGTGATCCAAAGAATCGAGCCATCATCTTCGAAAAACATCCGTGTCTCGTTCGTGAAGCGAGTGGCGGTTCCCTTGGCCTTACCTTCGGCCATGAACGATTTCGCAAGGGCACCCCATTTGCGTTTGCCGCACAAGGGAAATCTTTCATCGGTCGCAGAGCCAAACCCAAAGCGGATAATGCCATTGTCCAAACATTCCTTTTCCCAGCAGCCCTCTCGTCCGAGTTTTATGTAGCGAACTCGTTCCGGATCAAATTTTGAGCCTAAACGCTCGAGCGCCTTGTTTTTCGTCATCTTGCCTCCTGATTCGAGCAACTAAGTATGCAAGTCCGCATAGTCAGGCCTGTTAATGTTCATTTTTTGATCCGCGAGGTGCCCTCAGCCCTGAATGTGAATTGTGAAGATGTGATGACCCCGCTGCCCATCTTTCTGGCCAACTTTACTTGTCTAGTTCGTAGACAGCATTCGCCAATGACAGTGGCGGAGATGAGAGGAGAAGCGCACGTTCGCCGCCTTTACTTTCTGGGTATTTATTTAGAAGTTCAACGAAATGCCCATTCTTCACCAATGCTAAATCCTGCTCTTTCAAAATAAGTTCATCACCGACCTGCTCACTTGAGATGTGTAGATAGTTTTTCTCATGTCTCCGAAATCGGGCTTGGACTATGGCAGGATTGCTGGGGAACAAGTTCTCGATAAACTCCATCTGCGAAAAAAACGTTTCGGCAGGACAATCAAAAAGAAGAATACGATTACCAAAGAACTCCCGGACCTCAGCTTTTCTTGAAGGAGTTAGTTTGAAGGCGGTACCATAAATGTTTCTATCTGCCTTTGGCTTTATAGAGAACAGACGCCGGATGGTTCTCATTTCATACCCAAGCCCCAAAAGCACAACAGATTTGGCTTCGCTGATTGCCTTGGCTGCTTCAGTCATAGAGCTATCATCTTCGATCCTGTCAGATATGATACGCATGTTTCGAGCGGCATTAACCGCTACACCAGTTATCTCTGCGCCGGGAAGTTTAGCCTTGGGAAAGAGACCAAGCGTCCCGTGTGCGTATACGAAGGAAAGCCCCTCCACGCTTTCTCTAGCGGTTTTGTAGTCGGCTTCACTGCACTCATAACGGTAAGCGTTTTTCAAGAAATACTCTAACGACTGCTCATAGTTCAATGTAACGAATGTGCTATTTTTAGAGCGTTCTGGCGTACTTTCCATTAAAAGTTGCTTGAAGATGATTTCATACCAACCCTTTGCTGGGAAAAGCGTTGAATGATTGCCGAGTGGGGCGAGATTGTAAGCGATGGCTAAACATCCCATATCTCTGAATCTAGGATGATGCTCAAGGAGACTGTCAATCGTTTCATACCTTTTTGCACATGTAAGCATCTCATTGAATTCGTCAACTAAATCATCACCATAATGCTGTGATTTCAGAAAATCACGCAACGGACTTCTTTGTCGCCTTCCGGTGAGGGTCTTGCTAATGACGTCAAGTAATTGGGCTCCTAAAGGATAACCGTATGGATTACTGGCTCCTGCTCCGGTCACAATAACTGTCTTATCATTAAATATTTTCAATGGCATTTCTAAACCACCTTGTAAACCGTTGTCATATATCATCAGTATGTGGCTGGTATCGAGAGTTGCCGAGCTATTTGGTAACTTTTAATACTCCACAATATCTGTTGCTATGCGTCGCCTCAATCTTATCATCCGGTCGCTTGGCACCCCTATATCTGTTAGCACGAGCGACTGAAACAGTATGGAAAGCTTTTCGTTCAACCGAATCAGTGCGGTGCTGCCTGTTGCCACATCACGCTTCGCCAAATCTTCTGGATTGTGATGCGTCAAGTAATCCCTCGTATCCCTAACCTGCCTAGCAAAGCTAGTGATGTCTTCGACGAGTCCTGTCAGTGCGCTCTTACTTAGTTCGCACAAGTCTTCGACCTTCTTCTTAAAGCCGGGTTGTCCATGCGACTGGCATAGAACTCCGTGGTAGGCGTCTAGTGCTTGGGTAAGGCAAAGGTTTTTTGTCTGGCTTGTCAGGCTGCTGTAAATAGTCGTGGTGTAGCAGTCAAGCGCCTCTTCCTGCTTGTCTCTGTACATAAGCCAACGTCCAAAGAAATCACCGAACGAAGCGGCAAAGTCATCATAACGGAAGACCCAAAGGCTTTCGACTGGCAGTTCCGTCATTGGCTCCCGAAAGCTTTTTGACCATACCTCTACGCTTCCGGTATCTGGCGCATCATTGTTTCCGGAAACAGTCACGTTACGGAACCCCATGCTAACGGCATATACAGGTTTCAATATGGCGAAGTGAAGCAGCGTTCGCATAGCAGTAGTCAAAGCGAATACCTGCTGGAAATCAAAACCCACATCACTCTCAAAAGTGACCGTTGCCTCTTCGTCTATTTTCTGGGATTGAAACTGCATTACCTGATTCGTATCCAGCCCAAAACAGACCTTTTCCCCCGATGAGCCGATTAAAAAGGACTGCTGACTTTGAAGCTCGTAGGAAATCGTCACTTTGCCAGCAGGTGCAGTATTGAGCCTTCGGCTAAAACCAGTGAGTCCGAGCCACCCATAGAGCTGTTGAATTCTTACATTCACGGCTTTTGCCTTCAAGGATTGCCTATCAGGCGCATGGATTCCTATGAGAACATAACCCGAATTTAGAACAACGGTTTCCATACCGCCCGACTGGCTATGTCCAGACTGACTGACGACAAGGAGGGTAACCGGCCTACCTTTTTCATCGCGCCCGTGCACGGTATTACCGGCGTTTACGTCAACGAGAGGAATTGGTCCCGTGTCTGAATGACAGGTCAGATGAATTTCACTACCGGTCTGTTCTAAGACACCGAACCAGCGCTTTTCCGGCTCACCTGGTCGCCACCAGAATCCTTTAATTGCAGCAGAGGGCATTGTCATTTCGATAAATCCTGTTCATATCATTCAGCAAACTAGCATATCGTATTAAAACCTCAAGAATCAAAGGACTTCCTCTATTTTGTCGGTCTATCCCTATCGTCTGACTGTGCCATGACGGCGCTGAGGAGTTCGGTTTGTTTGCCGGAGGCGGCGGCGATCTGCTGGTCTAGCGTGTCGCAGAGGGTCATAAACTGGTCGATGCGGGCGACGATTCGGTGTTGTTCGGGGAGGGGCGGGAGAGGGAGTAAAAAGTTAGCAATCTTCCTGAGAACCAAATTCTTATTACCAACGCCCTCTGTCCCGTCTTCCGATTGTTTCTTTACGAGCGGTGCTTTTACTAGCCAAGAAAGGAACGTCCCCGAGAGTAAATGCTGCGGGAATTTTATTAGAGCAACACTAACGAATATGCTGAACTCACAATCAACATCCACCAAAACAGGTATTCCGGTGGTTCCAACCTTTGTAAGCAGTAGATCGCCCTTTTGTGGATAACACCGCTTGATCAATTCTCGGTGTTGCTCAGGAGAAATAGACCTCGTATTGGAAAAATCGAGAAGCCCCGAACTCATATCTTTTACCGACAAAAATGGAACACCTCCTTCGATGTAAGTAGGCGTATGATGTGCTCCATCAGTAATTTGAAAAGTGACTTCTCCAAACCGCACCCACGCCCACCCTTTCGGCAGCTTGTAGGGTACTTCCTCCGGAGTGATCGGCGGCAGAGGCTTGGGCTTCTTGATTTTCTTGGCTTTCACCAACCGCTGTTTTTCCGCTTCGATCTCCTTGAGCAGTTCGCGGGCGGGTGGGTCGCTGGGGTCTTGCTCGACGAGGCGGCCCATGACGGCGAGCTGGAGGATGGCTTTGCGCAGTTCGGCGACGTTTTCCTTGACGGTGTAGAGTTCACCAAAGTGCTCGGCGAGGAAGGCGAAGGGGGGGAGAGAATTTGCCTCACACGAAGGCACGAAGCCACGAAGGGGGGGAGATGGGGTGAGAAGTTGGCGGATGGCGGCGGCGTGGACAGCCAGCCGTTTTTCCTCCCGTTTGACACGCAGCTTCTCCAGCTCATCACAACGTCCCATCAACTGGTCAATGCGGGCAACGATGCGGTGTTGTTCGGGAAGCGGAGGGAGGGGAAAGATAGTCGCTACAATCTTTTCCCTAGAGATGTTCGGCTGCGCAGCTCCTGCCCCCTGGCTAAGAAAATACGGTTTAAGCGAAGTTATCAGGTATAGCAGATAGTTTTCATCGAAGTTCGTGTAGGTTTTACAGGCACACACAGCCTGATTGGTTGCGGCTTCAATTTCTAATATTCCAACCTCACCGATGTTGGCTCCGTACATCGCAACGAGGACAGAGCCTTTTTCATTGATGTGCAAAGAGCACTTATCTAATGCGGCTTGAGTTATGGTTTCTTCGGTCCTTTTAATGCGGCCCTGCTTTACTTCGCCAGATTTGACCCACGGGATATCGCCACCATAGAAACTCGCGTTGGATCGGTTTGGCGTGGTGCCGGATTTCCAGATTCCAATATCACCCAGCCGCACCCACTCCCACCCTTTCGGCAGCGTGTAGGGAACTTCTTCCGGCTTGATCGGCGGCAGGTCCTCTTTCCTTCTCCCCTTCGTGTCCTCGTGCCTTCCTCCTCCGCCAAGGCTACGGCGGACATGTCGTGTGAGCTTAATCTCCCTGAGCAACTCGCTCGCGGGCGGATCCTTCGGATCCTGCGCTACCAGCTCCCCGCGCATGGCCAGCGTCAAAATCAGCTCGCGCAGCTTCTTGATGCCATCAGGCGCGGCAAAGGCGGTGTCGAAGTGCTGTTCGAGCAATTGGGCGGTTTGCTTATTCATCGCCGCCCTCCTGCTTCAGCAGTGCACGGCCTTTATCGGTGAGGCGGTATTTTTGCGTCGGGCTTTTAGGAGAATCCGGTTGCGTCATTTCGATCAAGTCTGCCTCGAGAGCAGGCGTGAGATAGTTGCCCCTGAAGTTTTTCCGATCCGTTAAGGCTAGTGTAGCTTGCAACTGATCTCGCTCCATCTCGCCTCTGATGGCTGCTAAAAGCTTTTTTACTTGGGGGGTTACATGAGGGGTTACTTGGTGGGTTACTTGGTGGGTGGCCTGTTTTGACTCCCCCGACTCTGCCCCCGTCTCTAGCCGTGACTCTAGCCGTGACTCTAGCCGCGATGCCGTCTCGACTGGGGTCTGATCATGGGCCTCATCATGGGCCTTATCCAATCCATTACCAAACTGGCTTGCACCTGCCGAAACCGCATTCTTTCGCCAGAAAATCATGAGGAACCAATCCTTAGCCCTTCGTGTCTTTGTGCCTTCCGCCTTCGCTGAAGCTACGGCGGACACGTCGTGTGAGATCATCCCGTTATTCATCGCCACCCTCTAGTTCCTGCTGGATCTCTTCGATGCTGGGCAGCGAGCCTTTCAGGCTTTCCGGGAGGCTACGGGTGAGCTGGTATTCCGAGACGCCCATGGGCTTGTGAATGTCGCTAAGGGCATACTCCACGACGACGCGATCCCGGGATTTGCACAGCAGAATGCCGATGGTCGGCTCGTCCCGGTCCCCGCGCAATTGCTCATCCACCGCTTTCAGATAAA
>JAIFLJ010000244.1 GCA_020049135.1 bacterium
CGAAAGCAAGTCGCCTGTGAATATAGAAGAATGAACCACGGAAAAAATGTCATACATAATGCGCAGGATTTGAGCGGTAAGGGACTAAACTTAAACTCTTCAACTTAACCTTCGTTATTCGTGATTCCTTGTTCGTTATTCAATATTCAAAAAATCTTCCTCTGCATCTCTGTGCATCAGTGGTGAATCCTCACATTTTCATCGCATATGGTGTTTGTAGAACATGGGGCATCGTCAACCATTACGCAAAAGCGGCCAAACTAATATTTACCGAAACAATCCGCCATACAATATTAACATAATCTTCGCCGAAATGATTTATTGCCCGCACAGCCTTATAGGCGGGAGATATTAAATGAAAACATGGGAAAGAGAAACCAACAACCAAACGCGTGGCGTGGAATTGGTTTACCAGATAAGCCAAGAAGCCGCAATGCGCAGGGAAGAATCGCTGGTCAACCCGGAGAGGTTTAGGCTTGGCGAAAAAACTCCCTTACGGACGCTGGTTGACACAGAAGAGTTTATCCCAGGAGATGAGCCACTCCAAACCGCGCTTGAACATTTCAAAAAAACTGGGCTGGACTACATGGCCGTGCTGGATGGGACACGGCTTGTGGGGCTTTGCTCGCGCGAGCAGACCAGCTCCCTGCTTTCTACCAGCAACGGCATGGGTTTCGCACTGTATGGGCGCAAACCGATGCGCAACCATGTGCTGCCCTCCAGCCTTATCGTGAAGGAAACTCTTTCTGTCATAGATTTGCTAGGAGAAGTTTTCAAACGCAAAGGGCGCGAGTTTTTTTACTCGGTCGCTCTGGTGGATGAGGAAGAACGCTATCTCGGTCTTATCCAAATAAGAACCCTAGTGCAGCTCCAGCACCAGATACAGCTCGACAACATAGCCAAGCTTGAAAGCCTCTCCAATGAACTCGAGGAAGCCAAGGAGACTGCCGTAAGAGCAACGGAACAAAAATCCCAGTTCCTCGCCAACATGAGCCATGAAATCCGCACACCCATGAACGGGGTGATAGGGATGATAAACATCCTCATGGACACACCTCTCTGTGCCGAGCAAATGCGCTACGCTAAAACCGTGCGCAACAGTGCCCAAGCTCTCTTGACGATCATCAACGACATCTTGGATTTCTCGAAAATCGAGGCTGGAAAAATGACTCTTGAAACGGTGGGCTTTGACCTCAACGAAGTGATAGAAGATTCCGTGGATCTCCTCAGCGAAAGAGCCGGATCAAAAGGTTTAGACCTGATCACATCAATCTCCAGCGACACGCCCAAACTGCTGAAAGGCGACCCCACAAGGCTTCGCCAAATCCTACTCAACCTGCTTGGCAACGGGATAAAATTCACCGAAAAAGGGGATGTCTCCCTGCATGTCTCTACGCTGCACCAGACACCTGATGAAGCACTGCTCTTGATCGAAATAATAGACACTGGTGTTGGTATTTCGCAGGAAGCCGCAGCACGCCTGTTCAAACCTTTCGAGCAGGCGGACGGTTCCACCACAAGAAAGTACGGCGGCACGGGTCTTGGCTTGAGCATCTGCAAGCGGCTTGTGGAGATGATGGACGGTAAAATTTGGGTCGAGAGCGAGCTGGGCAAAGGCTCGGCTTTCAAGTTCCAATTGCCGCTCCCCAAACAGCCAGAAGAAGCACAGAAATCGTCCGCGCCTGCAAGCGACACTCTGTGGGGGACGCGCGTTTTCGTCCTAGACGACAACCCCACATACGCGGCGGTCCTCTCCAAAATGATGGAGTCTTGGAAAGTGCTCTGCCGCACCTGCACTTGCCCCCTCGAAGCACTGCGCCACATAAGGGAAAAAACCGCCAATGGTGTCCCTTACGATGTAGTGATAACTGATTACCAGATGCCCGAAATGACTGGCCTAGATTTTGCCCGCGAAGTGAGTAAAGACAGCCTGATGCAGGGCACCAAAATGATCTTGGTGACTGGCCACAACAAGCTTTCGGAAAAAGCATGGCGCGATGCGGGCATCTCTGCGTGCCTGCCAAAACCGATCAAGTCCAGCGTCCTGTTCGACAAATTGCTGGAGGTGATGCAGATTCCTTCAATAAAATCTGAAAATAAAAATAATGCTGTTTCCTCCACAAACGAGGAGGTCGCGCCGCCTATGCCGCTCCGTATCCTGCTTGCGGATGATAGCGAGGTAAATCAAGAAGTGGGCCTCATCCATCTGAAAAAACTGGGATACCTTAACTGCGACACCGCCTGCGACGGGCGCGACGCCATACAGAAATTGCGCCAGAAACAGTACGATGTAGTTTTCATGGATTGCCAGATGCCAATCATGGACGGCTTTGATGCTACGCGATCAATCCGCTCATCGCAGGGCGAGCCGTTCAAAAATGTTTACATCATAGCCATGACGGCCAATGCAATGATGGGCGACAAAGAGAGGTGCATCGAATCTGGGATGTCTGACTATGTGAGCAAGCCAGTCGAAATCCGTGCGCTGAAAGAGTCGCTGGCACGCTGCGTGGAATTTTTGAAGGCTGCCCCAGCTAAAACGCAGACACCCGCAGCACCAAAATCGCAGAGGGAAGATATAGACCAGTGCGTTGATGAAACTGTTGGGTGGGCTCCTTCGCTGGAAACATCTGGAGAAGAAGGGATGGAGGCACTGGCAGCCTATCCGCAACGGATCGTTGACATATTCATTCAGGAAACCGATAGGTGCTTCGAAGACATCCAAGCTTGCCATGCAGAAAAAGATATCAGACGCATGACTAGGGCTGCTCATACGCTCAAAGGCACATCGGCGCAGTTCGGTTTGAGTTCCATGGAAAAAATATGCGCTGAAATGGAAGAAATCGCAAAGAAAGGGCAATGGGATAAAATTCCTGCCACGGTCATAAAAGCAAGAAGCTCTTTCGAGAAATTCCGCGTCAGGAGTCAGGCTGCTATTTTATGACATAGCCGCAATCGGTTCTCATGGTGGACGCATATTTGCTGGGAACACCGGCGTCTCGCCGGCTCTTCTGATTTCGCCGACAAGATGCCAGCGGGACGCTGGCAGTCCCAGCACCTGACATCAACGCCATTCGTGCTTCGGATATTTTCTCTGGAGTTCTTGTTTTATCTTGGGATACGACTCTTTCCAGAACACGCCCAGATCGCTCGTGATTTGGACAGGGCGAAAATTCGGGGCGAGTATCTCTATCACGAGCGGAATTTTGCCGTCTGCTATGGAAAGCCCGCCAGATACACCGTAGAGGTCTTGTATGCGGGCAGAGAGCGTAGGTGCGGAGTCTTGCGAGTAAATTATTTTGGCCTTGCGCCCGTTGGCCATGGGCAGGCGTTCTGGGACGAATGTTTCCAGTGTGGCCTGCTGCGTGTTTGAAAGCCACGAGCGCAACACGGGCCACACATCACGCTCTTTTATTTCTTTGTAGCTCGTTGCGCCAGCGCATATCTGCCCGATCAACCACGCACGATCACTGTCCCCTATGGCTGGCAAATCCCACTCTGGGAATGCGGCCGCCAGTGTGTTCACGCGTAAAATCCATTGATCCACGGCGTCATCCCAATGTTTTAGAGGAGCTTTGCCAGAGACGACTTCACGGGCGAGAAGCTCCGCCGCTTTTTCCATGTCAGGCTCACCTTTGCTGTCCGATTCCAGCACGAGGTCTCTGAATTTTTTTTCTCTGCGCACAACCACGCGCCGCTGTCCAGCATCGTAAACCGTCTCTGTCTCCTCTGAAAAATCTCTGGGAAAATATTTTGCCAGCCAAGCTTCATCTACTGCGGTGACAAGGCCGAGAATGACCAGCAGGTCGCGCTTCGGACCTTGCTCAATCTCCCTCACTTCGGCAGCTACTAGGAGCTGGCTATTTATCACCACGCTCTCTCTGGAAAGCGTCCCGCTCCGCCCATGGACCATGGCGCACCGGAGCGTGCCGGCATCAAGGCGTCTGGCCAAATGATCCGAGAAGCCGAGGAAGAGACATTCTCTTATGGCCGCATCGTCCGGTGGCGTGTCGGAAATTTCTAGACCTTCGCGTTTGGCTATTCCAATGAACTGCTCAAACAGCCGCCCTGCCTGCCGCGCCGATTGTGCGTGAATGCCGAGCTGCCGGCACGGCCCCATCTCGTAGCGGTGCCGATCGGCAAAACGCCACGCCCGCATCAGCGGCATAAAATCCGAATCTCCATCCCCAAGAATATCTGCGCGTCTTTCAATCGTCTCCCTTCCAGATGAATGAATCAGCAAGGAACGACCCTGCATGAGCGCAGCTATCAGTGCGACCGCGCGGACACATCGCCTCTCGCCTGCGGCCAAGAACATGCGGGCGTAGCGCGGGTGAACTGGGAATGAGAGCATTTTTCTGCCTAGCGGCGTGATGCGCCCATCTGGGGCGTCGAGTGCGCCTAGGTCATGCAACAGTATCCCAGCTCGCTCGATTGCTTTTTCCTCGGGGGCATCTAGCCATCGGAAACGGCTCAAATCCCCTTCCCCATCCGCCTTGAGTGCCAGCACTATTTCCGATAAATCGAGCCTCCTTATTTCTGGCATCTCCTCCGCTTTCCGTTCGCCGTGCTGCCGTTCTGTCCAGAGACGCAGGCAAAGGCCGGGTGCAGTCCGCCCCGCCCGCCCTGCCCTCTGGTCAGAAGATGCGCGGCTGACAGGCTCTACCCATAGCGTGTTTATGCCCCTGTGCGGGTCATGCCGCGCCACGCGGGCGAGACCACTGTCTATCACAAGCGTCACGCCATCTATGGTGATGGATGTCTCGGCCACATTGGTTGCCACGATCACTTTGCGGCGTTCGTGCCGAGAGACCGCAGCATCCTGCTCACTGTCCGACAGCTCGCCGTGCAGCGGCAAAACCAAAAAATCTGAGCCTCGCCCCGTGCTCTTGATAGCCTGCACCGTGCGGTTGATCTCGTATGCGCCGGGCATGAATATCAGCGTGTCGCCAGCGGGGTGTTTGCCTATGACCCGCTCCCACTCGGCGGCAGCGCACTCCCAAGCAGGGAAGGCATCGAAGTCCACTTTTTTTTCTAAGTATTCCACGGCCACCGGGAATGTGCGCCCCGAAGAGGAGAGAAATTCGCAAGGGCTCAGATATTTTTTTAGAGACTCCACAGCCAGCGTGGCGGA
Source organism: bacterium (assembly GCA_020049135.1). GTDB lineage: Bacteria > Verrucomicrobiota > Verrucomicrobiia > JADLBR01 > JAIBCM01 > JAIFLJ01. The sequence goes on from JAIFLJ010000244.1 coordinate 5,135, forward strand.
CATGACGATTATTTTCAGATCGGGGCGTAGCGTCTCTTGCAACAGCAGTGCTTTGGCCAGAGAAACATCGCTGTAAATGTGCCGCTCGTGGAACTCGTCAAAAACGATTGCGCTGACGCTAGGCAGTGACGGGTTGCCCAGCATCCTCCGCAGCAAAATGCCCTCGGTCACGAACTCTATGCGCGTCGCCTCAGAAGAAACTTCCTCAAACCTTATCTGAAACCCAACCTCTCCACCTAGCGGCGTCCCTCGTTCGTGAGCCACCCGCGCAGCCAACATACGGGCTGCGAGACGGCGAGGCTGCAAAACGAGCACGCGCCCAGTGCCAAGCAGGCCACCGTCCAATAGCATCTGCGGTATCTGCGTTGATTTACCAGATCCCGTGGGTGCCTGCACAACCACACGGTTCCCGCTTTTGAATGCTTCGTGCAACGGCTTTTGCAACTCTCTGACAGGGAGTATTGTTTGGTCGGACATTTTGTTAGTTTACCGGTTTTTGTGCTATCGGCCAGCCGATATGCGTGATTTTTAGACCCGAATCATTATTACTGGGAGCGCTGGCGTCTCGCCGGCATCCTCTGATTTTGCCGACAAGATGCCAGCGGGACGCTGGCGGTCCCAGCAGGGTGTGATTAAAAGTGGGTGAGGTAGAGCAAACCAGAGTTGGGAAATAGCGTGATCTTTGTCTGGCAGTGTGGGAGGTATGGAATCAGGCTCATGCAATCGTTTTTCTTCAACCCTGAAAGGGTGTTATATATCAGCCTAGGGTT
>JAIFLJ010000262.1 GCA_020049135.1 bacterium
GGTGTGAACCATCGCCCCGTTCACCACCCAAAACGGTGTCAGATAGAGCAGGTTCTCGCGGTTGCATGGCAAAAGGTGGCCTTTTTGAAAGAAAATTATTTTAATCGCCTCCGAGAAAAATGCCCCCGAAAAAACCGCTATCACCACGGAAAACAAAATTCCCCAGCGTTCCCGAAGAGCAGCGAGTTCTGCCAAGCTATCCCTGAAACCTGCGCACCCGTAGTAGGAGACAAGCAGCACGAGCATCAGTGCCTGCAAACCCAAGCCAGGCACAAGATTGGCCTTGGCAGCTCTCCAGCCCACCTTCCACGGTGCTTCTACGACGGCAGGAACTGCGTTGCCCGCTTGTACATCTAAGTTATCCAATGGCAGTCTCTTTTTGAAAAATGCAAAGCGTAGCTCAAACCATCTGGAAACGGTCTTGCCCAGGGTTCTGCCCCAATACCATTTTTACTGCGGGACGATTTTCGGAAAGGTGAGTTAGAATGTGGTAAACATCCTCGGCATCGGCATCTATCCCTGCGGCAATCTCTTCTGCCGTGCGTGGTGTCGCCTCCTGTTTTTTCAGGGCATCCACCACTTTGGCTTGGAGCTGTAGCAAACGGGTGGCGGCTTTCTTACCGGCCTCAACTCCGGGCTGGTGGTATGCATTAACATTGATCAGCCCCGCGTAAAAGCCAACGGCACGCTCGTAAAGTGCTATCAGCAAACCAAGCTGAAACGCATTCACTTCTGGGACGCTTATCGTTAAAGAATCGCGTCCACCCTCGTAAAGTGCTGCCCGTGTCCCCCTCAAAAAGCCCTCAAGGTAGTCGCCCGTCTCCACGCCCGGTTCCACCTCCATTGATGCCCCAGCACGCGCCTTTCTCACCTCGATGAATGTTGCAAAAAAGTTCGGCGTCCCATCGCGCAACTGCTGCACATAGGCGTGCTGGTCGGTAGAGCCTTTGTTCCCGTAAACAGCCAGTCCTTGGTTGACAACTTTGCCATCCAAATCCTTTTCTTTGCCTATGGATTCCATGACGAGTTGCTGGAGGTATTTGCTGAACAGCACGAGCCTGTCTTTATACGGCAAAATAACCATGTCTTTCTCGCCGCGCCCGCCGCAGCCGTAATGCCACATGAGAGCCAGCATCATGGCCGCATTTTTCGAAACATCTGTCACGCGCGTCTTAGCATCCATCGCAGCAGCACCCTGCAACATCGCGACCACATCAAAACCCTGAAGTGCCGCTGGCAAAAGCCCGACCGCGCTCGTTACGGAAGTGCGCCCGCCCACCCAATCCCACATTGGGAAACGGCACATCCATTTTTCGCCCTGCGCCACTTTATCAAGCTCGCTGCCTTCGCCCGTCACGGCAACCGCGTGTGCCCCAAAAGGAATGCCTGCCGCCTTGTAGCGAGCCTGCACTTCTAGCATCCCGTTCCTTGTCTCCTTGGTTCCGCCAGATTTGGAAATCACGATGACTAGCGTCTGCGCCAGCCGCGCATTTCCCAACGCATCCAAAATTCTGTCAATGCCGTCTGGGTCGGTGTTATCCAAAAAATGGACTTTCATCGCGTCGTTGGCTGTCCCAAGAGCATCTGCAACGAGCTGCGGACCAAGCGCGGAGCCGCCTATGCCAACCACGAGGACTTCTTTGAACGGTTGGCCGTTGGCTGCAACCACTTTGCCCCCGTGAACTTCTGAGACGAAAAGTTTGATCCTTGTGTTGGTTGTCTGGACGACATCGCGGAGTGCCAAGTCTGGAGCTAGGTCTGGCGAGCGCAGCCAGTAGTGACCCACCATCCGTTTTTCGTCAGGGTTGGCCACTGCACCAGCCTCCAACTGCTTCATGCCTTCAAATGAACGCGCTACACAATCCCGCATGGAATCGAAAAATGTATCGGAGAAACGCATCCGGCTGTAATCAAGCGAAAAGCCAAGGTCAGGATAACGCAAAACAGAATTTTGAAAACGCCGCCAAAGTGAAGTGGTATTCATGTCGTTATAAAAAACAATCTTCCAATAAAGTCAGCCACAAAATAAATTATTATCTGCTGGAAAAAACAGTGAAAAAAGCGCGGGGCGTTTTGTTTTACCAAAACGCCCCGCAAAAAGAAGGCCGTAAGCCGAATTTTGTTGCCGCAGATTGCTCTGCGGCGACGGTCATTTCTCTACCGTCCGCACTAGTCGAACGGTCCCCGGTAAAACCGAGGTGCGACTAATACCCGAAACCCGCCCCCGAAGAAGCTGCGCGGGCAGCGCATGGTTTCTGTTCTGTCTTGCACCGCGTGAGGTTTTTCATGCGTCCACGCTCACGCGTGAACCGGTGGGCTCTTACCCCGCCTTTTCACCCTTACCGCAGGCTTTTGGCCTGCGGCGGTCTGTTTTCTGTGACACTCTCTGTATAGCCCCGACTTTCGCCAGAGCCGCCTCCACATTCTATGGAGCACGCCGCCCTATGGTGTTCGGACTTTCCTCTCCCCTCAAAAAAATGAGGACAGCGACCGTCCCGCCTTCGTTTATAAAACTAAGCCCACTGAAGGTGAAACGCAAGTGCTGATAAAAACAACCTCAGATTCCTTTCGGGAGGCGAGCCTGAACTGCCGCCCAGTCAATATGCTTCAAAAACTCGTCAATATACGCCCCGCGCGCTGTGAAAAAGTCGGCGTAGTACGCGTGTTCGTAAACATCAAGTGCCAGCAGCGGCGTCACATTCCAAACGGGGTAAGTGTCCTGCGAGTCGCCGATGTAGTTAAAGAGCTTCCCAGACTCGTGGTCTATGCCTGTCCAGACCCAGCCGCGCGCCGCGATGCCAGTGGCTTTCAAATCCTTGGAATAGTTCTCAAAAGAACCAAAATCTCTGTCAATAAGCTCGGCAATTTTGCCAGAGGCTTTCCCGTCACCGCCCAAAGAATCGAAATAAATCTCGTGGTTTTTGAGCCCGCCTAGCGCGAATGTGAGACCAGTTTTATAAGAGCGGAGTGTCGAAAAAATCTGGTTAGCCACAGCAGGATCCGTTGGATCAGGCACGCCAAGTTTTTCGATGGCTTCGAGGATGCCGTTCGTTTTGTTCACATAGCCAGTGTATACCTTGAGGTGTTCCTCGTGCGTCTTGTCGGATATTTTTCCGGTTTTACCTTTGACTTTGGCCAAAAGTTTTTCCTGCTTATTCTCGTATTTGTAAGACATATTTTTCCTTTTATAATTTCCGTATGATTTCAACTCTCTTCTGTGTGGAGCATAAAACGGTTTTACTGTTTGTCAAAAAAGACCTGGCCGAATTTTTGCCGTAATTCCAATTCGCTTTCAAGATGATATTAAATGGCTCAGGATTTTTTGCGGCTGGCTAGGCGCAAGGAGGGAGCGATACCAGTGTGTATCGCAACCGACACGCAACAACGCCAGACACAAAAAAGACAAGCCAGCGAGTCTCATTTTGAAAGCAAATTGGAATAAAATCAAGGGCGGCGTTTCCTGAGCCGTATCCAATTGTTCCAAGTCTTTTTGAAAGCCTCCTTCAGTGTGAGGTAGCGCTGGTTCAACTCGCCGCCTTTCTTGATCGCATCTAAAACTCCCGCAACCGTAAATTGGTCAACATCAAAAGTGCTGAACGCCGTGCCCACGGCCTCTGGGTGGTGTGCATCGCTGGCGGCAGTCATAGCCAAGCCCCTCTTTTGCGCGTACTCGAACGCATACCTGTTGTAGCGTTTCAGTGTAGTTGCAGCATTGAAAACTTCCAGCGCGTCTATGTCCAGCATGTCTAGTGTAGGCTCACGGATGCCGGCCCTAAAAAAGTCGTATGGGTGCGGCGGCACGGCTAACCCGCCATTTTCATGGATTATTTCCACCGCTTTTTGCGGTGTGATACCTTTGAGATTGTTCGGTAAACTGACGCCGAGCGCAAGCAAGTGCCCTTCAGATGTGGTGATCTCTTGCCCTGGCAAAATCAGAAAGTCATCAACTGGCCTTCCATCTTTGCGCATCAAACCTTTGTGCAAGAGGTAATCCACGCACTCAGAAGTGTTGTGGTCAGTAACGGCAAATCCGTCCAACCCCTTTTTCTTGGCGAAAGCGATAATGTCCTCCGGCCTCGCCACGCTGTCCGCGCTGAATAATGTGTGGACATGCAGATCAATTTTGACGGTTCGTTTTTTTTCCATAAAAATACCTCCTCTATTTCACCCCAGCCTGCCCACTGCGTATTTCGAGATATGTGCGTGAGCGTGAAAGCTCCCTGCCCGGTATCATGCTTGCGATCTGCATTTCCTTGATTGCCCATGCATTTCCTATTTTTTGCACACCGTTCACCTCGACGCGCTTGACCACTTCGTCCTTATCATTGTACGCATCGGCTCTGATAAGTAGAAAATGATCCGCGCTGACCCAGTACCGTATTTTTTTATAGCGGCTCGGCCTCCCTTCTGGGTAAGCGTCCAGCGCGTAAGCCCTCAGCGTCTTGATCGAGTCAGCTCCAGCCTCCTGTGTCAGCGGCCAGTTCAAAAAATCCAGCCCGAGTTCCTCGTAAGTGATGTCAGACCCAAGAACCGCCTCCCCACCCTTGGACGCCGGCAAATCCTTCCATGCGTCTTGGGAACTGCGCCGCGTGCTCAAAATAGACCGTTCCATCGTGAACTGCACGCGTATTTGAAGCGGCGTTTCCAGTGCCTCGTAAACAATCTCGCGCCCTAGCGTCTTCATGGTGATAGGGTGTGTTTTCTTGTCAGTCCGTATGACGCCCGAAAGCGTGAACGCCTGCAACTCCATATTTTTCCAGATGCGAGCCAAAATCATCTCGGCTGAAGGCATGGGCGCATTGGGATTAGGGGCAGCCCACGATTGAACGACACCACCCGCGAAACAGACAACCGCCAAAGCAACTTGCATCACCCGCTTTAAAAAACCTTGTTTGAACATGATGCAAGAGTCTAACTTATTATATCGTGTTGGAGCAAATGCAAAAAATTGATTTGTTGCTGTCGGCTTGGATAAACCAGTCCGCCACACACGACGCTATGGACTGGTTAATGGCTGCCGTTTCCAGCCCGAAACTGTTTGCGCCAGTCATAGTAGCGGCTGTGATTTTTTTACTGATAAAAGGAGGGTTCAAAGGAAGAGTATTTGTCTTGCTCGCGCTTCTAAACTTGGGCATCGGCGACGGGCTGCTCAACCCATATCTGCGTTCCCAAATACGCCGCCCTCGACCCAACGAAATAGTTGTCGGGACACGACAAGTCGGATGGCAAGACTTCCGCCCGACCGTAGAAGTGACGCGGCAAGCATCCCAAAATCCAGGCGGGCGTTCGCTCCCGTCAGGGCACATATTAAACAATGTTTCGGTGGGTCTTAACGCCGCGTATTTTTTTCCGGCCAGCCGCCCCTTTGTTGCTGTGTGGTTGCCTCTCATGGGCTATGCGCGGGTTTACACCGGGGCGCACTATGCGAGTGATGTCATCCTGTCAACGATTCTAGCATCAGTTTATCCGCTGATTATTTTGGCGGGGCTGAACTCGCTTTGGTTCGTGTGCAGACATCTATATCCCAGCCTGCACGCACGACATCCGACGCTCTGGAAACTCTGAGCAACTCGCAATTCTAACAAAAAAGAGGTTGTTTTTCATGGCTCTCGCCCATCCATCAAGGGCGGAAAGTCGTGCCTTCCAGTCCAGAGCGGTAAATAGAAAGTGGCTGTGCCACCCGGGTGTGATTAAAAGTGGGTGAGGTAGAGCAAACCAGAGTTGGGAAATAGCGCGCTCTTTGTCTGGCAGTGTGGGAGGTATGGAATCAGGCCAGGGCTACTTCATCTGGAGAAGTAACACTAACGAGATGATTGCGATTTGAGAAAATGACTGGACGCCCACGGTTTTTGGAGTTAAGCTC
>JAIFLJ010000136.1 GCA_020049135.1 bacterium
AAGTGCTCCCAGCCGTCAAAGGCAAACTCACCGGCATGGCCTTCCGCGTGCCCGTGGCCGATGTCTCCGTGGTGGACCTCACATTCCGCTCAGTCAAAGACACCTCCATCGAAGAGATTGACCAACTCCTGAAAAATGCCTCCAAGTCTTACTTGAAGGGCATCCTCGGATTCACCGATGAAGAGTTGGTTTCCTCCGACTTCATCCACGACAAGCGCTCATCCATCTACGATTCGCTGGCTACGCTCCAGAACAACCTCAAGGGCGAAAAACGCTTCTTCAAGCTCGTCTCTTGGTACGACAACGAATGGGGCTATTCCAACCGCGTTGTTGACCTCATCCGCCACATGGCTGGTAAGGATGGCAAATAACGCCTGTTAACGAATGAACAAAGGGGGGCGCGTTTTCGGACTGCGCCTCCCTTTTTTTAACCCCAAGCGCAAAACACAAACCCGTTTATAAAACTATGGCAAAACTCGGCATCAAATCAGTAGATTTCAAAGGCAAACGCGCCCTAGTGCGCGTTGATTTTAATGTCCCTCAAGACAAGGCTACAGGCGCGATAACCAACAACCAGAGAATCGCAGCAGCACTCCCCACGATCAATCACATACTAGAACAAGGCGGCTCGGTCGTTCTCATGAGCCACCTAGGTCGCCCAGACGGCAAGCGCGTAGAAAAATACTCGCTCCGCCCAGTAGCCGAAGAGTTAGAAAAACTCCTCTCAAAACCAGTGAAATTCGCATCTGACTGCATCGGTGCTGAAGTAGAGCTGGCAGCAACATCGCTCAAAGCGGGCGAAGTGCTCCTGCTTGAAAACCTCCGCTTCCATATCGAAGAAGAAGGAAAAGTGAAGCTCGAAGACGGGACATCCGTCAAGGCCGAGCCCGCCAAAATCGAAGCCTTCAGAGCCAGCCTCAGCAAGCTGGGCGATGTCTATGTGAACGATGCCTTCGGCACCGCGCACCGCGCCCACTCTTCCATGGTCGGCGTGAACCTGCCCGTCAAGGCGGCTGGCTTCCTCATGCAGGCTGAACTTGACGCTTTCGGTGCCGTTTTGGATAACCCAAAACGCCCCATGCTTGCCATACTCGGCGGTGCAAAAATCGCCGATAAAATCCCGCTCATCAACAACCTGCTCGACAAAGCCGACGAAATCATCATCGGTGGCGGCATGGCTTTCACATTCAAAAAAATCCTCTACGGGATGGAAATTGGGACTAGCCTTTTTGACCCAGAAGGAGCAAAGATCGTCGCCGACCTGATGAAAAAAGCGCAGGAAAAAGGCGTCAAAATACATCTCCCTGTGGATTTCGTTTGCGGAGACAAATTCGCCCCAGACGCACAGACGCAGATAGCCGAAGATTCCAAAGGCATCCCCGCAGGATGGATGGGTTTGGACGGCGGCCCGAAATCAATCGAAATCTATAAAGAAGTAATCGCCCGCGCCAAGACGATCATCTGGAACGGGCCTCCAGGCGTGTTCGAATTTCCCGCGTTTGCTAAAGCCACGCAGGCAATGGCAGAAGCGTTTGCTGCCGCTACTGCAAACGGTGCTATTACCGTAGTGGGCGGCGGAGACACAGCCACAGCGGCCAAGAAATGCAAAATTGCCGACAAGGTAACCCACTGCTCTACGGGTGGCGGAGCCTCGCTCGAATTTTTGGAAGGCAAAACCCTGCCGGGCGTAGCCGCCCTCGACGATACTGGCTGCTGCGGGTGCGGATGCGGCGGACATTGATCAAACAGAAAAAAAGAGAAATATATGGGACGCAAAAAAATTATCGCGGGCAACTGGAAAATGAACAAAACCCCCGAGGAATCGCGCCAGTTGGCGATGCAACTCGTGGCAGAGATTGGCGGGTTCAATGCCTGTGACATCGTGGTCTGCCCGACATACACAGGGCTGGAAGCTGTTCGCAATGCAATAGCTGGTGCCACCAACATTCATCTCGGTGCTCAGAACCTGCACCAAGAAAAAAACGGTGCTTTCACTGGTGAAATCTCGGCCTCCATGCTGGTCGGCACAGGTTGCACCTATGTCATCATAGGGCACTCCGAACGCCGCCAGTATTTCGGCGAAAATGACGCCCTTGTGAATCAGAAAACCAAATCGGCACTGGCAGCAGGACTGAAACCTATCGTCTGCGTCGGAGAAACGCTGGATGTCCGTGAGTCTGGCGGCACAGAAAAACTGGTCAGGGAACAGGTTCGCCAAGGATTGGCTGGCCTAACGGAAGCGCAGCTCGCATCCACCGTCTTGGCGTATGAGCCTGTATGGGCTATAGGCACGGGCAAAGTGGCCACACCAGCGCAGGCGCAAGAAGTTCACCTCTGGATACGCTCCGAGCTGGCCGCTTGCTTCGGAGAAGCCGTAGCTACCGGATTCCGCATACAGTACGGCGGCAGCGTCAAATCGGACAACGCGGCTGAACTGCTAAACCAACCTGATATTGATGGCGCACTGGTCGGCGGAGCCAGCCTTGATGCAGCAGGGTTTGCTGCCATTATAAAAAAGGGTTGCGCTTGATAACTTGGGGCGGCATCATGCCGCCCTTAATTTTTACTTTATAAAATAACATGTGGATTGAAGTTTTGATTTGGGTTCTAAGGGTCGTGCTAGTTATCAACTGTGCGCTCATGGTATTGATTATTCTGATGCAGCGCTCGAAGCAGGAAGGGCTTGGTGCCGCGTTTGGTGCCGGCATGACGGACTCGGTGTTCGGCTCTCAAACATCGAATGTTTTAAGCAGGATGACCACTTGGTGCGCGATAATTTTCTTCGGCTGCACGATGGCATATACATACCTAATCTCGCACAAAGAACATTCACAGACGCACATCCGCAAAGCTTTGACGCAACCGGATAAACCTGCACCTGTTCCAGTGGCACTTCCAAATACAACGACATCCCCTGCCCCTGTGTCCGAACAGACCAAAGCTGCCCCAGCCAGCCCACAAAAAACTGAGGCCAAGGCAGAAAAGAAAACCGATCCGCAGAACAAACAGCAAAAGGCAAAAGCCGAATCCCAAAAAGCGGCTAAGCCAGAAAAAAAACAGGGCGAATAGTTTTTTCTGTCAGCCGATGTTTGCTGAAGCACAACACGGACGATGAAAAATGTGTGTGGCAGGCATCAGATTCTGGGCAAGCATCATAATGGGTGGTTGCCTCGCTGTTTCTTTCCGCTCTTTTTTTCAGTCGCGCTACTCGCAGCATTACTGCTTCCATCGTGCGGCGATAAATTGCCGAGTGCAGATTTTGTTTTCCTGAATGCCACCGAGCCAGAAAGCCTCGACCCAGCAATCATCACAGGACAGCCCGAAGGGCGTCTGGTTGCCATGCTTTTCGAGGGTCTTACTTCGCGAGATAAATACGGCAACACTGGCCCTGGCATGTCAGATAGATGGACGATTTCGCCAGACGGTTTGACTTACCGCTTCCACATTCGCGATGGTGCGAAATGGAGCAACGGCACTGCATTGACCGCCCGCGACTTCGCCATTTCATGGGAACGCGTGCTGAACCCGATGACAGCATCGGATTACGCAGAAATCCTTTTTTATGTGGATGGAGCCGAAGATTACAACAAAGGGAAATTGTCCGATTTCAACCGCGTGGGCGTGAAGTCTGACAATCAAAGCTGGCTGGAAGTGCGACTCCGTGCGCCGACCGCTTTTTTCTTGGATTTATGCGCGTTCACGACCACTTATCCTGTCCATATACCGAGCATAAAAAAACACGGGCGCGACTGGATCAAGCCAGGCAATCTTGTTTCTAACGGTGCCTTCACCCTCTCTAAATGGCGGATCAACGACAGGATTCGCTTTGAAAAAAACCCGCATTACTGGAGGAAAGAGACCGTAGCCATGCAGACTGTGGACGCCTTGCCCATATCCCATGCCACCACCGCTTTCAATTTCTACCACACGGGGGCTGCGCAACTTCTTTTAGACAAAGGCAATGTCCCGCCAATGCTAATCAGGGAACTAAGCAAAAGACCCGATTTCCACTCTTTCCCTATCCTCGCAACATATTTTTACAGGTTCAATCTCACGCGCCCACCCTTCGATGACCCACGCGTGCGCAAGGCCATCGCCTACGCGATAGACAAAGATTACATCGTGAAACGCATCACGCGGCTGGGCGAACCCGTTACTGGCTCTTTTACGCCAAGCGGCCTCTCAGGTTACACGCCACCGCATGGAATCGGATACAGCCCTGATGAGGCAAGACGGCTGCTGGCCGAAGCCGGATACCCTGAAGGCCGCAATTTTCCACCATTCACGCTACTCTACAACCGGACGGAGCAGGACGAAAACATCGCTGCCGCGTTCCAATCCATGATGAAAAACGAGCTGAACATACGGGTGGAATTGCGCAACCAAGAGTGGAAGGTTTACCTGAATTCGCTTTCTCAGCTACAATATGAGATGGCTAGGTCAAGCTGGGTCGGAGATTACGCTGACCCCAATACATTTCTGGATTGCTTTATCACTGGACGCGGCAACAACAGGACAGGCTGGAGCCACGCCAAATATGACAGCCTCGTCAATGAAGCTAACCGCACGGTAGAGAGCAAAAAAAGAATGGAGCTTCTCGCGAAAGCCGAAAAAATCCTGGTGGAACAAGAGCTGCCCATCATACCCGTATTTCACTTTGTCGGTGCAAGCCTGTTTGATTCAAGACGACTCAAAGGCTTTGAACCAAATCTGATTGATGAACACCCCATCCGGGAAATGTCGCTAGAAAAAAAGCTGTCTCAAAACCAGTAATCCTAAGCTGGCGAATACAGTGCCAAGGCATGAAGCGACAAGGGAAAGAAAAAAGTAAGACGCAAAGAGTGAAAATGGAGCGGCGGCATCTTGCTACCGAAATCGGAATTCGCAGTGCGGGAGTGAATTCAAGAACAAACCACGAAAATCACGAAGGTTAAGTTGAAGAGTTTAAGTTTAAGGGTTGAAGAGTTGAACAGTTTATAAAAATCTTCCTTCGTGCTCTTCGTGCCATTCGTGGTTAAAACTCTTTTCTTTCTTCCTTTTGAAATTCGTTTTCGATTTCGTTATTCGATTTTCTGCTTCTTCAACCTTACAACAGATTCACCCCGCGCAAGGCTTCTGCAATGCGGCTGTCGGTTTTGGCCACATTTTTTAGCACCTCGATTATCTTCAGCGTCTGTGGCAGCTCGCTAATGCGTATCCTGCGCTCTTCCTCAAACTCTGCGTGCATCAATGCTACCCGACGCTCCAAAGGACGCACCACCGTTCGCCTGTCCCACACGATAAACCCGATCAGCCCACCGAACAGCGTGAACATGGAGACCAACATCGCTACCATCAACGACCCGATGTAGTCTATCTGCTTCTGCTGCGATTCAAAACGCGTATTGACCGCATCAAAGCGGGCGTTCATTTCTGTTCGCAGCGTCTTCACCTCAGCAAGTCCCTCTATGATTTCCCGATCAGAAATGCGTGATGCCACTTACACACCCACGGCAAGATGCGTGGCTGTTACGGCCATAAACATGGCGAAAGCGATTCGTTTCATGTGAATAATCTAACACCAAAATGAGGTAAGTTCAAAGACAATATCTTCACCGTGACTCTGTGTCTCTGCGATGAACCCTCTTTTTTCTCACGCAAAGAGACTAAGACGCAAAGAAGATTTTTAACCTCAAAGATCACAAATGGCACAAAAATGTTATGCACTCCAAAAACTTCCTTTGTGAACTATGGCTCCTAGCAAAAACAACTTGATACAAAAGTAAAACGGTGTTAGGTTGTCAGCTATGCTGGCACATCGAGAAAGCCGAATGAAAGAAGTT
>JAIFLJ010000073.1:0-5796 GCA_020049135.1 bacterium
AGCGACAAGGGGCAAGGGACAAGGGAAGAAGAGCGGGAGCAGAAAGTAGAAGCGGCGTCTCGCCGCTTTCGGAAAGGAGCGCGGTGCGTCTAGCCCGCGAGTCTAGGCACAGAAGGTCAAATATCCACCCGCCATTTTCATCGCTCGTGGTGTTCGTAGAACATGGGGACTCATCTGAATATAAAACAGGCGCGGAAAATATCCGATTTGCTTTCAGGGATAAGCTTTTATTGCCTATGGATGTTTTGATCGCGAGAGACTGCGTTAAATTCAGAGACGCAATCAAGCAGAAAACGAGTGTGACAACGGCCAACAAAAAATTGAAAATTTTGCGCGTGATTCTTGGAGACGCTTGCAAGCTTGGTTTGCTTGCGCGGAATGTGGCGAAAGATTGCCCTATGTTCACCCGAACGGAGAGCGTACGGCGTGCGTTATCACAAGATGAGATTGCAGCAATTTTAAAGCACACACAAGGCACGGCATGATTTTGCTTGGTTATACTACTGGCCACTAGGGGACTTGCTGGCATTGCGCTGGAAGCCGAGAGAGCTTTCGCGGTGGCGTTCCAGCTCCTAGCGGTTCACCTAATAAATGCACGGTTTCCTAGAAGCTTAAAACAACTCACAAAATAAAATGAACTTTGCGGGATTTATCAAAACAATGGCGGCAATGTTACTTATGGGCGTTACTTGCACAATTTCTTTTTTTGTAAGCACTTGATTTTAAAGATGATACCCGAGGAGGGACTCGAACCCACACGCCTTTAGGGCACTCGATTTTGAGTCGAGCGCGTCTGCCATTCCGCCACTCGGGCCACAATATCCAAACGGATTCAGTGCAATATGCAGAAAACTCGCCCAGAAGGAAATATAAAAATAGTTTTTTTTAGCTTTTGACTTGGATGTGTAATTCGCGGAGCTGTCGGAGCTCCACTTCCGATGGCGAGCTTGTCAGCAGGTCTTGGCCGCGATTGTTTTTCGGGAAAGCCATGACATCGCGGATGCTGGTGGCTTTGCAGATGAGCATGACGAGCCTGTCTAGGCCGAGTGCTATCCCACCGTGCGGCGGTGCGCCAAATCGGAACGCTTTCAAGATGTGCCCGAAAAGTGTTTGCTGTTGCTCCTGCGTTACGCCCAGAACAGAAAACATTTTGGCCTGCAAATCCGACTCGTGTATGCGTATGCTGCCGCCGCCGATTTCTACGCCGTTCAGAACGACATCGTAGGCTATGGCACGGACGGTGCCGTATTCGCCCTTTTCCAAGAGCGGTAGGTCTTCTGTTTTTGGCCTAGTGAAGGGGTGGTGGACGGCGTTCCATTTGCTTTCTTCTGGGCTGTATGCGAGTAGCGGGAAATCAACGACCCACAGGAAGTTGAGTTTGTCTGGGTCGTTGGCGAGTTTCTGGATTTCCGCCACGCGCAGGCGTATGCGCCCTAGCACTTCGCAGACGATTTCCCATTTGTCCGCTCCGAAAAGGATGAGGTCACCCTCTTCTATTTTCAATTTTTCAACCAGTGCTTTTTTCTCTGCCTCGCTGAAAAATTTGACGATGGGCGACTTCCATTCGCCATTTTCGACCTTTATGAAGGCCAGACCTTTGGCTCCGTACTGCTTGGCCATTTGCGTGAGTTCTTCTATCTGGCCAGTGGTAATGCAGGCAAACTGCTTGGCATTTATCGCCTTTAGCACTCCGCCAGATTCAATGGCAGATTTAAATACTTTGAACTCACTGGATTTGAAGGATTCGCCCAAGTCGGTCAACTCCATACCGAACCGCGTGTCGGGCTTGTCGCTCCCGTAGCGGTTCATGGCATCGGCGTATGTCAGGCGCGGGAAGGGGAGGGGGATTGAGATGCCTTTGGCTGCCTTAAAAATGTCGAACAAAAGCCCTTCCATCCAAGCTATGATTTCGTCTTGGTTCACGAAAGATGCTTCTACATCTACCTGTGTGAATTCAGGTTGCCTGTCGGCACGCAGATCTTCGTCCCTGAAACATTTTGCGATCTGGAAATAGCGTTCTACACCGGAAACCATCAGGAGCTGTTTGTATTGTTGTGGTGCTTGCGGAAGCGCGTAAAATTTGCCTGCTGCGAGGCGGCTTGGCACGAGGAAATCGCGTGCGCCTTCGGGCGTGCTTTTAGAGAGGATAGGTGTCTCGATCTCAAGGAACCCTTGCGAGTCCATGTAGTCGCGGACGGTTTTGACTATGCGATGCCGCATTTTCAAATTATCCAGCATGTCGCGGCGGCGCAAGTCAAGGTATCGGAACTGCATGCGCAAATCTTCGTTGGCAATCTGTTCGTCAATTGGGAATGGCGGTGTTTCGGAGGCGTTCAGTATGGTGACTTCTTGGGCACTGATTTCGATTTCGCCAGTTGCTAGGCGCAGGTTTGTTGTGCCTTCCAAGCGCTGTTTCACATATCCAGAAACGCGGATTACATATTCTGATTTGAGATGGTGGGCTCGTGCCGCAGCCTCCTCTGAAATTTCTGGGTTGAAGACTACTTGGGTGAGCCCTTCGCGGTCGCGCAGGTCTATGAACACAACGCCGCCGTGGTCTCGCCTCGAATGAACCCAGCCAGAGAGTGTTACGGTCTCGCCCACATGTTTAGCCGAGAGCTGGTTGCAGTGGTGTGTTCTGTAGGTCGTCATTGTATTTATCCTTGTTTTTTTGATTTCAAATAATCGGTCAGCGCATTTTTGGCAACCGTCTCTTGCGATCTTGTGCGGAGGTCTTTCACTTCCAGTAAGCCCTGCTGTATTTTATCGTCGCAGACGATGGCCCAAGCGGCTCCACAATTTCGCGCCTGCTCGAACTGTTTGTTGAACCCAGCTAGGCGGAACGAGTATTCCACGGCCCAGCCAGCGCGGCGGAGTTCGGAGACAAGTTCCAGTGCAGCCGTTTCTTGAGCGGCAGAGAGGCGGGCGACAAATATTTTTTCTGGGCCGTCCACATTTTGCGGGTATAGATTTTTTTCTTCCAGCAGGTCGCCTAGGACAACATCGCCCATGCCGAACCCTGCGGCAGGTAAATCTACTCCAGCCAAGTTGAGCAAAAGATTATCGTAACGCCCGCCGCCCGCTATGGCTCGTCCCGTGGGTTCGCCCTGCGAATTTTTGGCGAAAATCTCGAATACTGTGCCGCTGTAATAGGCCAGCCCGCGGACGATGCGTAGGTCTAGCGTTACATATTCGCCTAGCCCCATGGCGGAGAGGCTGGCAAGTGTTTGTGTGAGGCGTTCTACACCGTGAGACATAGGTAAGGCATCGGCAGAACGGATTTCGGACGCATCCAAAATGCGTGTGGCTGTGGCAGGTTCAAGGGCGAGGGCGAGTAATTTTTTTTCGCTTTCGCCAGGGGCGACCCTTTCGATTTTATCTATGACGCCAAAAACATCTGCGTGCTTTTCTTCGGGGATGCCGTTCGCTGTGAGGATGTCGCGCCAGACTTCGCGGCTGCTTAGGCGCACCTGGAAATCGGCGGATGTGAGGTTGAATTCGCGAAGAATGTCTGCGGCCAATGCGATGATTTCGGCATCTTCGCCTGGCAGGCTTGCCCCTACAATATCCGCGTTGAACTGGAAGTGCTCGCGCAGCCGCCCCTTCTGCTGCCGTTCGTAACGGAAAAGCTGTGGGATGGCGAACCACTTCATCGGCTTTTTGAAATCCTTGTGACGCGCCGCCACCATCCTTGCGAAGGTGGGTGTCATTTCAGGGCGGAGGCTTACTTCGCGGTCGCCCTTGTCCTTGAAGTGGTAGAGCTGCCCGATGATTTCCGCGCCTGATTTTTTCGTGTAAAGCTCAAGCGGCTCCAGAGGCGGGCCATCGAATTCGGTAAACCCATACCGCGTGGCCACCGCCCGCCATGTTTTGAAAATGAAATGTCTCTTTGAACATTCCAAAGGGTAAAAATCACGGAATCCCGGAAGGGCTTGCATGTGCGACAAAAGCGGGGGATGAGGGGAGGCTCAGGACGAGCTTTTTTTGGTTTTTATCATGTCTGACGAAAGTTTAAGGACAGTTGCCTTCATCTCTTTGCCAGCCTTGAATTTGACGATCGCCCGTGGCGGTATGGGGACATCCGTCTCGGGCTTATTGGGGTTGCGCCCCACGCGTGCTTTGCGCAGGTTGACTTCGAACACGCCAAAGTTGCGGAGTTCAACCGTCTTCCCTTTTTGGAGCGAGGCGATGATGTGGTCGAGAGTCTTTTGGATAACACTCAAAACATCTTGCTGGATCATCCCCGTATCGTTGCTGATTTTAATAACTAGATCGCGTTTAGTCAAATTTGCCATAAGTTGGTGGAAGTTAGTGGCATTAGAAATATGGTGCAAGAAAAAAACGGAAAGAGAAAATCTCAATGCTGAATCTTCGTTGAAAAGATAATTTGCCATTTTTCAAAAACAGTGTATAAAACTTACTATGAAATCGGTTCATTTCACCATGCAATTTTTGCTTCTGCGACTTCGCAGAGATAAGGTGGGGTGTTGACTCAAACGACCTGAACAGGAAAACCCCACTGCCAATAAGCGGTGGGGTTTTTTATTTATCTGAATCAAAAACAAAAAATATATGAACGAAACAATTAGAATTTTTGACACCACATTGAGGGACGGCGAACAGTGCCCTGGAGCCAGCATGAACAACCGCGAAAAACTGGAGGTGGCACGCCAGTTGGAACGCCTGCGTGTGGATGTTATCGAGGCTGGGTTCCCCGTCATAAGCGATGGCGATTTCGAATCTGTCTCGCAGATCGCCAAGGAAATACGCACGCCGATTATAGCGGGACTGGCTCGCTGCGTGCCGAAAGATATTGACGCAGCGGCAGCGGCACTGAAGGCCGCCGGGAAAAGGGGACGCATCCATGTGTTTTTGGGGACTTCGAAAATTCATAGGGAGTTTAAGTTCCATAAAGCACAAGACGAAATACTGCGCCTCTGTGTGGAGGGCGTGAAGCGGGCGCGAAGCCATGTGAAAGATGTGGAGTTTTCCCCAGAAGACGCATCGCGGACAGAGCTGGATTTTTTGGTGAAAATAGTTGAGGCAGCCATCTCGGCTGGTGCTACAACTATCAATATGCCAGACACGGTCGGCTACGCCACGCCCGAAGAGTATGGCAAGATGTTCGGGCATGTCATAGCCAACGCCAAAGGTGCCCGCGATGTCATTTTTAGCGCACACTGCCATGACGACCTCGGCATGGCCGTTGCAAACGCACTGGCGGCTGTCCAGAACGGCGCACGGCAGGTTGAATGTACAATCAACGGCATAGGCGAACGAGCTGGCAACACGGCTTTGGAAGAGTTTGTCATGGTTCTGAAAACCCGCCCCGCCTTCTACAAGGGATTGCGGACAGGGATACAGTTCAAGGAAGTCGTAAAAACATCCCGCTTGGTCTCGCGCATGTGCAGTTTCCCTGTCCCCAGAAACAAAGCTATTGTGGGCGAAAATGCGTTTGCGCACAGCTCTGGCATCCACCAAGACGGCATCTTGAAGGAACGGAGCACCTACGAGATCATGGATCCTAAAGAAGTCGGATGGGGCGAGACCGAGCTGCCGCTGACCAAACACAGCGGTCGCCACGCTATGACGGCTCGTTTGAAACACTTGGGCTACCATTTGAACGACAGCGAAGCCGAAGCGGTTTTTGTCCGCTTCAAAGAGATAGGTGACAAGAAGAAGTTTGTGTACGATGACGACTTGGCTGCTCTGGTTGATGACCAGATAACGGATGCGCGGGACGCTTGTTCGCTTGAATATTTGCATGTGGCTTCGGGCTCGCATACGGTTCCTACA
>JAIFLJ010000073.1:5808-7640 GCA_020049135.1 bacterium
CTTCGGGCTCGCATACGGTTCCTACAGCGACCGTGCGCCTGAAAATACGCGGCGAGTCCAAGCAGGACGCGGGCACTGGCGACGGCCCCGTGGATGCTGCTCTTAAGACGATAGACCGCATAGTGGGTTGCCAAGGGACGCTGCAAGAATATCAGTTGCGAGCCGTGACCAGCGGCAAAGATGCCATGGGCGAGGTGACGCTGAAAGTGGATTTCGGCGACGGCCAGCCGATCACGGGCAAATGCGCCAGCACCGATGTTATTGATGCCAGCGCACGAGCGTATATGAACGCCGTCAATCGCAAAAACACAATGGCTGCCATGCTGAAAAAATCGGATGCCAACAAAAAAGCTACGCCAGCACTGAAAAAAAAGGTGGCCAAGCCGTAAAATTGTAGTGGCGGCGTGTATAAGCCCGATTCTTCGGCGGAAAAATGTCGCAGCCCAGCAGATGGCATGTCTGGACTTTGGGCGAAAATAGGCCAGAATAGAACCATGAGCAACAGCAACATCCCTTTGCAGACTGCGTTACCGACTCCGACCAAAGTAAACCTGCGCACCAAGGAGGTCATGCACGAGGTGCAGGCACAAGTTGAAAAGCACTACAGGAGCGACCTTGTAAATTACACACGACAACTCGGACGCAGCCTTGCTGCGGGCAATCTGACCGTCAAGCTGGCGAAAGCGTTTGGCTTCTGCTACGGGGTGGAACGGGCGATTGATTTGGCCTATGCCGCCACAAAAGTTTTTAAAGAAAAAAAAATCTATCTCTTGGGAGAGATCATCCACAACCCGGATGTGAATGAGCAGTTGCGCGACATGGGCATCATGTCGCTTGAGGAAGGCAAAGATGGATACGACCTTTCAGGGCTGACAAGCAACGATGTGGTGATAGTTCCCGCCTTTGGCGCAGAGGTGAAAACCATGCAGGTGCTAAACGAACTAGGCTGCCAGATTGTGGACACAACATGCGGGGATGTGATGAGCGTTTGGAAAAGGGTGCGGCAGTACTCATGCGAAAAAGTGACCTCTATAATTCACGGCAAAGCGTGGCATGAGGAGACGAAAGCGACAAGTTCGAGGGCGTTGGCGGTGGACGGTTCAAGCCATTATCTCGTAGTCTTCACGCTTGAAGAGACGGATTATGTCTGCGATTACATCCGCAATGGCGGAGACAAACGGGTTTTTCTGAAAAAATTCAATGGGTGCTATTCTACTGGTTTCGATCCGGATGTGCATCTGGCCAAAGTGGGCGTAGCGAACCAGACCACGATGCTGCGCGGAGAGACAGAAGAGGTGCAGCGGCGCATCCGCCACGCCATGGAGGAGCGTTATGGAAAAGGAGCGGTGAATAGCCATTTCCGTTTTTTCGACACGATCTGTGGTGCCACGCAAGAGAGGCAGGACGCTCTAACCGAACTGCTGAAAGAGCCTATTGAGCTACTGCTCGTGATAGGCGGCTACAACAGCAGCAACACGACGCACCTAGCCGAGATGGGCGAATCCATATTGCCAACATATTTTATAAAAAACGCTGAAAAAATAGTTTCACTCGACGAGATCAGACACTTCGACCTGAAGAAAAAACAGGAGATCATCTCCACTGGGTGGCTGCCGAAAGGCGAAGTGGTGTTGGGCATCACTGCTGGTGCCTCTTGCCCGAACAATGTCATCGAAGAGACCATACACCGCCTTTTTGATCTGCGCGGCATATCGGTGGAAAATCTTATTCCAAACAAATAAAAAATACCGAAAATCTTGCGTAAAGTGCGTGAGACTTCGGAGTTAGATCGCCCATTCAGTGCTCTCCCACGGTATTCCCCGAAGAGCCTG
>JAIFLJ010000117.1 GCA_020049135.1 bacterium
AACAATGGATGCTGATTTACTACACCAACTCCAAGAGGTGGCAGCAAAAGAAAAACAATCATTATCTAGTATCTTAAGGGTAGCGTCGCGAGAATTTGTCAGCGGGTTTAATAAACCCACTGCCGACCCACTGCCGACCGCCGCGCTCGGAAAGAGACAACGAATAGGAGGTCTGCGCATGAGTGAGAAGCAGCAGGATATAGTCAAGGTTTGCCCTATTCCAGAAGGTCTGATAAATTGGGGTTATCCAGAATTTAAATTGGAAAATTTGAAGGTGAACCCCATGGAGTCAGTGCCAAGTGCGATGGCTCAATCGGATGGTGATGCCTCATCGTCTGATAGTCCATCAATCGAAAACAGTGATAGCTCATTGCAGTAAGAGCAAAAACAACTTTGCGGATAAACTGGGACCGCCGGCGTCACGCCGGCTCTTCTGATTTTGCCGACAAGAGCCGGCGGTCTCAGTATAACAAAAAATAAATTTCGTGTCCCCAATTACCGTCTTTTGGCGTATTTAGAGATAGTATGAACAACAACGCATCTGTGAAAGAATCGAACAAAGCGTCTGGCATCGGAGCCGCAGGATGGGCACTCGTCCTGTTTTCATTGGTTTACCCAGTGGTCAGGTATAATATATTCGGAAAAGTGCCATGGGAAAACATCCCGCTCTATGTTTTCAATAAATCGTTCTGTATTTATACATCGTTTGCGCTGTTGGCTTTCAGTTTTTACCGTTGGAACGGTGAAACACCAAAAAGCCGAAAGTGGTGGAATATGACGCTGTGGAGTGCGGGGGCGCACATTCTGTTTTCGCTCTGCATTTTGTCTCCAGGCTACTACGGCAAGATGTTTTTGGCATCGGGCAAGCTGACTTTGTTTGGTGAAATCTCCATTCTCGGCGGTGTCATAGCTGCGATAGTTTACTGGAACAACTACTGCAACAGCCAGTGCATGAAGGTGGGCGTGCTGCCGCTGAATCTTGGGGCGTTCTTTTTGTCTGCCCACCTGCTTTTTATAGGCTGGAAGGGCTGGTGGACACCGGAAAAATGGCATGGCGGTCTCCCCCCCATCACGCTCCTCTGCTTTATTCCGGCAGTTGTTGCATTCGTCTTGCTATGCCTCCCAGCAAAGCAGGCTGGCGATAGGGGAAAGGCAACATTATGAACGGCATGTTTAAAAAGAGCTTTTTTTTGGGCGGCTGCCTTGCGCTGGTGTTTCTGGCGGCAGCCTGCCCGAAGTCTGCTCCGTCTGAAATCCGCGTTTTTTGTGGGTCTTCGATGAGGGGGCCGGTCGAGGAACTGTCGCGGGCATTTTCGTCCGCGCACCCCCAGTATAAAGTCGTCTTGGATTTCGGCGGGTCCGAGACGCTTCTGCCGCGCATTCTCGCTGGGGACAGGCCTGATGTGTTCGTCTGCCACGACCCATTTGAGTCCAAAATCCGCGAAGCGGGTTTGTGGGAGCGGACTGTAGTAGTAGGAGCATTGCGCCCTGTGATTCTGGTGGTTCGCGGGAACCCGTTGGGCATCCGTGGCGTGGCGGACTTGGCCAAGCGCAAACTCAGGCTGGGCATAGGAGACCCGCGCCACTCGACATGCGGCGAGATTTTTGTGAAAGCAATGGCGGAAAAAGGGATTGAGTCTGACATGATGAAAAATGTCGTTGTGCAAGGGCGCACGCATGGGGAACTCGGGTCAGGCGTGCTGCTGGGTTCACTGGACGCAGCCGTGGTTTGGAATTTTGCAGCGAGGCTTTACAAAGAAAAAGCCGATGTTGTGGATTCGGAGAAAATAGGTGAGTCAGTTCGCGTGACGCTCATCGGACTTAAAAACGGGCAGCCGCGTGAACCGCGTGATGCATGGCTAGATTTCTTTGCCACCGAAAATGCTGTGAAACTTTTTGCGGCCAACGGTTATGACAGCTTGCCGCCTAGCCGCTGAGAGCTGTTTTGGGCTTTCTTTCACGCAAGAAGATTATGCTGCTTGCGTCCCGCTCGGGGAATGTGTTGCATGTGCGACATCACAGGGCGGAAATGTAGGAATGGAGCAGGAAACAGCAGCGGACGATGAGATTTTGATGTTGCGCTTTGTCCGGTCTTTGGACGAAAACGCTTTCGAGACGCTGATGCGGCGGCACTATCCTGCGGCACTACAAATCGCCCGTTCGCGGCTTTCGGAGCCTTTCTTGGCGGAGGACGCGGTGCAGGAGACTTTTCTGAGGGTTGTGCGTAGGCGCAGCGACTACGATGTGCGCCGTCCTTTTGCCGCATGGTTTTACACGATCCTTTGCAACCTCTGTTCGGATTACAACAGGAAACGCAGACGGAACCAAGACAAGATAGACGCGTTCAAAGAGCATTCGTGTTGTGACGGTGCAGGTGAGCAATTTAGCGAATTGGAAAAACCGGGTTTAGAAGAGATGCTTGCGGGCATAAAAATGGAGGATCGCGAACTGTTGGCGCTCCGGTTTGCTGGCGGACTTTCTGTTGGGCAAATAGCCTCAGTGCTGTCGTGTAGCGTGGAGGCCACAAAAAAACGGTTGCAGCGGGCTGCTTCTAGGCTGAAAAAAAATATGGCTTCACAAGCGGATAACGGCGTCCAATTTTTTGGAAAAAAAACGCAGTGAAAGGAGAAACTTCCTATGAATGATCACGGCGATAAATTGACTGACGCGGAGCGCGAGATGTTGGGTCATAGTTTTGGCGCGGGTGTGAGTGAGGAGCGTTTCCAGTTCACGCTCCAAGCTGCACGCGTAGAGATATCGGCTGCGAAGCGGCGGCGGCGGACTTTGCGCGTGGCCGTGGCGTGCGCGGTGCTCGCTGGGGCGGGCGGGTGGACGGCCTCCGCACTTATGAAAAATGAATGTGGCGGAAACGCCTGTGCGGCTATTGCCAAAACAGCCACTGTTTGCCCACACGGGGCATCGAACCCCAAGGCTGTGCTAGAGAACCAGCGTCTGCCCAAAGATTTTTTGCAGGTGCCAGACCAGTACCAGAGAATCTGTTACTGCCAGCCTTCGGGCTCAGGCAGCCTGCGAAAAACGCGCTGAAAAGTTAAGTTGAAGCTGTGCCGCCATTTGCTAACATTTATTTATGAGTGCAACCGATAAACCATCCGATAAGCCTAACATACTCTTAATTACCACCGACCAGCAGCGTTTTGATGCGCTGCGTTGCTCTGGTAACCCGCATATTTTTACGCCGCACCTAGACGGGCTGGCAGATAGGGGCGTCATGTTTTCGCGTGCCTACGCCGATGCGCCAGTGTGCGGCCCTTCGCGTGCAAGCATACTCACGGGGAGATACCATGCCACGAACGCCGCCGCCACAGGCGATGGTTGGTTCCCCGTGAAGAACCAACCCACTTTGCCCAGTCTCCTCACTGGTGCCGGCTACCAGACCAAAGCCGTGGGCAAGATGCACTTTGAGCCGCCAAGAAAAAATTACGGTTTCGAGCACATGGAAATTTTGCAGGATTATTATCGGTATATGTCGAAGCATCCGCACTTGGGCGTGCCGATGGATCACGGTGTTGGACAAAACGAGTTCGTCCCTGTTTTTTCTACTGTAGAGGAGTCCAACAGCCTGACGCACTGGACGGTGGATCGTTCGATTGACTTTTTGGAGACGCGCGACGCGAGCCGCCCGTTCTTTTTGTGGACTAGCTTTAGCAAGCCGCACGCTCCTTACGATGTGGATCCGCGTTACTGGGAACTTTACCGCGATGCCGAGGTGCCAGAGCCGTTCCTCGGACAGTGGTCAGAAGACCCGGCTCGTATTCCGCAAGGGTTCATGGTTCCGAACTACCGCATGGGAAACGCGCATCGCTTCAACAAACGCGACATCCAGATGATGCGCCGTGCCTACTACGCCTGCGTGACGCAGATAGATTACAACTTGGGCCTGCTCTTTTCGCGCATGAGGGAGATGCGCTTGCTTGATAAAACATGGATTATATTCACATCTGACCACGGTGACATGCTGGGGGATCATCACATGGGCGGGAAGCACACCTTTTACGAGGGCTCGTGCCATGTGCCAATGTTGCTGGTGCCGCCGTGCGCGCATAACCCAGGCTACGATAAAGACATCACGCACACGCTTGCAGGGACATCATGCAACAGTGTGGCAAGCATGGCCGACATACTGCCAACATGCCTCCAGTTGGCTGGAGCAACACCCCCAGATAATCTTGATGGTCTGTCGCTGCTAGACATCGCCTCTGGCTCATCTCCGCGCGATACGCTCTACGGCAACTTCGACAATATTTACATGGTGCTGGAAGGAAAATGGAAATACCACCTGACGACTTGCGGGGGCGGCGAGCAGCTTTTCAATCTGGCCGATGACCCGCAGGAGCAGAGAGACCTTTCCGAAGACCCGTCGTGCAGCGAAGTGTTTCGCGACCTGCGCGGCAAGGCGATAGCCCGTTTTGGGGCACTGGGACACGCTGGTTTCGATAAGCCAGATCTGAAGGCGAATGATGCGCCCAAGGATGGAGCGGAAGTGCGCAGGCAAGGCGGGTGGCCTGGCCACCACTCGCGCCAATTCCCGGTGGATGTGCTGCATTGATTTATAGAAATAGACTTCCATGCACGAACATGTTTGTCGGCAGTTTAAATTTTGCCCGAAATGCGGAGCCGAATCGTTCCATAATGTCAGGATAAACCAGCTTGTTTGCGAGAGGTGCAGTTTCAATTATTTCATCAATCCCGCCATCGCAGTGGGTGCCGTGATTGTGGATTTGGATGGGCGCATTCTGCTGATCCGCCGTGCGTTTGAGCCGAGCATGGGGAAGCTCGGTATCCCCGGCGGTTTTATTGATGCCTATGAAACCGCAGAAGACGGCGTGCGCAGGGAGATAAAAGAGGAGGTGAACCTTGATTCAACGGATTGCCGCTACCTCACTTCGCACCCGAACAAATACCGCACGGCAGACGGAGCCTACGCGGTGTTAGACCTTTTTTTCCTCTGTCATGTCCCTTCGTTTGACGGGATCAAAGCTGGGGACGACGCCGCTGATTATGTATTCCTGCACCCGTCAGAAATTCGCATGGAAGAGATAGCGTTCCCATCAATACGGCTGGCACTGGAGAGGTACATAGGAAAGTTAGAAGTGAGAAGTTAGAAGGATGAAGTGAAGACGCGGAGCGGGAGGAAAAAAGAGGATTCACCACAGAGGCGCGGAGGAAGATTTTTATAAACTCTTAAACCCTAAACTTAACCTTCGCGGTTAAAATCTTCTTAGCGTCTTCGTGTCTTTGCGTGAGAAAAAAAGAGTTTTAACCACGAAGGGCACGAAGAACACGAAGGAAGATGTGGAAAATCGAATAACGAAATCGAAAACGAATTTTGAAAGGAAGACGCGAGCGCGAGAATGTGGCTTGGAAGAGGAAAAAATTGCGAATTGTTCTGATGCCCCAAAGGGGTGGACGGTGACAGCCTAGGCCACTAGTGGCCTATAATACAAAAAGGTTCGCATGAGCAGTCGTGCGAAGGATGGCGATGAAAACAGCCCGTCCTCTTCGTTGCGCGTCGGTCAGGTGTCGCCACGAATATCCTCCCTGCTTGCGCCTCGATGCCAGGCTGTTTTGATCGTCACTCATACGAAAATTTTTGTGTTATAGGCCACTAGGTATGGAATAAAATGGAACAAGCCCTGCAGGGCATACGCGTCAAGTTAAGCTAAAGCCTCCCATCGTTCGGAGTCGTTCTGGCGTTTTCGCTTGTCGCGTAACAGCCATAGCGCACGAGTGCTCTGAAGAACGATTGGGTTCC
>JAIFLJ010000188.1 GCA_020049135.1 bacterium
AAAAAGATTCCGCACGGCCATACGATTCTGGCGTGCCTATGTCGAGAAAAGGGCTCCCTGTTTCGCACCCAAAAAGCCCCTTGCCGATAAGCCTGGGAAACATCTCTCTCTCAAACGAAAGTTTCGTGCGCTGAGGCACCCCAACCAGCCACCCACGATCAATCAGATAAACCCCGGCACTCACAAGGCACGACCCGTGCAAAAAGGGCGTCTTTTCGTGAAACATTATAATTTCTTCTTTCGCCCCAATAACCACGCGCCCGAACCGCGACGCATCTTCCACACGAGCCAACAACAGGGTGGCCGTGGACTTTTTTTCGCGGTGCATGGAGGCCAGTCCACCGTAACCACTGCGACAAATCGAATCGCCGTTCAAAACCATTATTGTTTCAGAACGCAAACACGGAAGCGCATTCACAACCGCTCCGCCTGTATCAAGGGGGCAGGACTCCGTGGAAAAAACAAGTTCCATGCCGTTCCACGATGAGCCGCCGAGTGCCGCCTCGAAAGGCTCGGCATCGCGCCCCACGCACAGCACGGCACGGCTGCATCCAGCCAGAGCCAGATCATCAAGGATGAACGAAATAAACGGACGCCCGCAGACGGGCGCGAGAGGTTTTGGGATGCCTGGGACTGCATCTTTCAAGCGTGTGCCTGCCCCGCCCGCCAAAATCGCGCAATCAATGTTTTCTAGCACGCCCTTTTCAGACATTACCGTGAACTGAGTTTCTGAGTATCCGGCAACCTTTGATCAGTTCGGCGATGCCCCGTTCCAGAGTGTATTCTGCACGGAACCCCGCAGCAAGGATGCGGTCGTTGGAAACAATGTAGTCGCGCTTGTCTGGGTCTTCGCCGATGGCAGACTCAATGAAGACAAACGACGGAACCTGTTTTTTAATCTCCACGCAAAGCTCTAGCTTGGTAAGGTTGGCATCGTTCAACCCTACATTGTAGCAGCACCCTTTCATGGCATCAAAATTATCTATGGCGTGGTTGAAAGCGCGGGCGACATCGCGGACATGGATGTAGTTTCTCTGGAAATGCCCCTCGAAAACCACAACGGCGCGGTCGTGGACAGCGCGGCGGACAAAGTCGTTCACCAGCAGGTCGAAACGCATACGGGGCGACATTCCAAAAACTGTCGCTAGGCGAAATGTCAGCGAATCACCTCTGGAAAGCACAGCGTCTTCAGCCCGTGCTTTGGTTTCGCCGTATAGCGATATGGGGCGCAGTGGCGTCTCTTCAGTGCAAAACTTTCCTTTTTCGCCGATGCCGTAACCACTGTTAGTCGTGGGGTAAATCATCCGCTGCCCTTTCCCTGCCATGCGGCATAGAGTTTCAACGGCCTGCTGGTTGACGGAGCGTGCAGTCCATGGGTCGCGATCACACAATGGTGCTCCGACAAGTGCCGCCAGCGGGATCAGGATGTCCGCCGCCGTTGCATGTTCGCGCAGCAGGCGTTCGTCACGGCAATCCCCACGCACCACATCGAAGCCCTCGTGGGCACAACATTCGAGCAAGCCAGATTGGCCGTGTATGAAAGAATCAAGAACGGTGACTTTATGGCCTGCTGCCAAAAGAGATGGAACCAGCACGGAACCAATGTAGCCAGCCCCACCGGTTATAAAAATTTTCATGCGAACAAAAAACTGACTCCAGCTTTTACTGCATTGCCGTGCTACCTTGCTTGGTGGATTATTTCCAAGTGCTAATGAGGTCGCCAGACTTCATTTCCGATGATTTGACCGCTGACCCTTGGCACCACAAATGGATCGAACCTCTGACATCTTCCTTGGGCAGCGTGTCGGTGGACATCTCTTGGAATGCGTCTTTGGTTATTTTATTATCGTAATCATAATCCAGTAGAATGCGAATCGGCTTGCGGTCTCCAGAAAAACGGGGTGCCATGATTTTATACGAACTCGATGACCCCTCGAACGCTTTGTTTGGGAAATCGCAAAAAGCGATCTGACGCGGGTTAGCATTTTCGAAAGTCTCGGTGGTGTTGGTTCCCATCAGAATGGCGATCATATCCTTGAACTCTGTCTTGTCCGAAACAAACTGAATATCTTCGTCCTGCCCTTGCGGCGTAGGAAACTTGCCGTACTCGTTCTGGTACGAGGAAACGCCAACTTTCATAGTGGTCATGAGTGCCTGCGTCTCAGCCTTCAAAGCCGTCCTGTGCGCCGCAGTGCCGCCCACAAACGCAAGGCTGGCCAGCACAGCGATGATCGAGATGACTATCAGCAACTCTACGAGTGTGAAGCTTTTCTGTGCGCGGCGAAAAAAAGGAATGGTGGAAAAGAATGCGTTTTTCATATAATCTGATTCTACCAGATACGAGTGAACGGGCAACCCAAAAAAATTGGCGTGGGTGAGTCCGTCAAAAAAGATTATTCCGCTACAGGCAAAAATATGAACGAAAAAATCAAGGGGAGGCGTTTTATTTCGGCTCTGATATGCGCCTTTTTTGCGCTCCCATTCTTGGCTGTAGAAATGATGAACAGAGCCGTGGGCGACACAGCCGACTTCATCCGCGCACAGCCGCTTGTATCTTACTCGGCGAGCCTCCTATTCAAAGCCGAATACGCAATGCGCGACGAACTAGCAAAGCTCGGCAGAAAAGCACCCGCCGACCAGCGCATTGTTTTTATAGCGATAGATAGCCCGTCAATAAAGTTGGATCAGTTCGACCCAGAAGAGATCAAAGAATCAGAAGGTCTTTCGGCAATGGCCCAAGGATGGCCTTGGCCACGCTCTGTTTACGCGCTGGCACTGCAACGGCTTTTCGATGCTGGAGCAAAGGCCGTGGTGCTCGATATTTTATTCGTGAGGCCGAGTGTTGGCGATGCCGAACTGGCTCGCGCACTCGACAAATACAGCGGCAAAGTGCTTGTCGGCGCAAACCTTTCCGAAGTCACGCGCTCGGAAGGTTCCACGCAAAGCATAGACCTGCCGCACGAAGGTCTCATCCCTTCCCAAAGCGTGAACGACCCACGAGTCGCTCTTGTCAATTTCAAGCCAGACCCCGACAATGTCATCCGCCGCGCCCACTACCGTTTTTTAAGCCCCGTGCTACCACCAAGTGGCGTCCCGTCGCTCGCAGCCAAAACCACAGAAATCATAGGTGTCAGCTCCCCGGCTAACTCCCCTACCCCCACGCGCCTGCTCCGCTTCGCGGGTGTGGGCGGGACTTACCAGCCGATCTCTTTCTGGCAGATTTTCGATGAGAAAACATGGTCATCTCCAACACTGAAAAATGGCGGTGTTTTCAAGGATAAAATAGTGATCATCGGCCCTGAAGCCAATTGGAGCCACGACGAATTTTCCACCCCGCTCGGCGTGATGCCCGGCGCAGAGGTTCACATAAACGCTATCGCAGCGATATTGAACCAGCAGTTTCTTGATGATCTGCCGTACCGGTTCAATTTTATCTCGTTGCTCCTAGCCATTTTTCTCGCGTGGGGCGTCAATGAACTTTTCCGCAACCCGCTTTTTAGAATAGTCGGCATAGCCGCCGTCTGCCTTGCGTGGCATGTCACATGCCAGTGGCTTTTCAACGGCCTAGGATTTTTCCCAGCGTGTTTCCCACCACCCGCCACATTTCTGGCGGGCAGCCTCGTTACGCTTGTGTTCGAATTTATTTTGGAGCAGATCGAAAAACGCCGCGTTCGCGCCACCCTAGAGCGATATGTCTCGAAAAATGTCGTGGAAGAAGTTTTAGCTAAATCGGCTGCCTACCAAAGCTCCCTCGGCGGCGTCCGCAAACCCGTAACCGTTATGTTCTCGGACATCCGCGGATTCACCACCATGACAGAAAGTGCCGACTCCGCTGCATTAGTCGCGCAGTTGAACGAGTATTTAACAGAAATGGTGGAGTGCGTTTTCGCGCACCGTGGCACGCTCGACAAGTTCATCGGCGACGCCGTCATGGCCGTGTGGGGCAACGCAGCGCCACGCTCCGCAAAAGAAGACGCTTTCGATGCCGTTGGCTCTGCCATTGAAATGAGGGACGCGCTAAAAAAACTCAACGATCACTGGAGCACGCGTGGCATGTCACGAATGGAGATCGGCATAGGATTGAACCACGGCGATGTCATTGTTGGCAACATGGGCTCGCCGAAACGGATGGAGTTCACCGTCATAGGCGACGCGGTAAACCTTGCTTCGCGCATAGAAGGTCTCACCAAAGAGTACCACTTGGATTTGCTCTTGGGCGAATCCGTGGCGCACCTAGTCGAAGGGCGCATGACGCTACGCCAAGTCGCCCTAGTGCAGGTCAAAGGAAAAACCAAGCCAGTCGAAGTTTTCACAGTGCCGCACGCATGGCAGATGGAACAAGAAGATTTCAAGTCCATGCTCTCGCTCTACACGGAAGGCATCGCGTTTTACCGCAAAAGAAGATTCAAGGAGGCGTCGGCCATATTCAAAGAGTGTTCGCAAAAAGTGCCCAGCGATTACCTTTCCAGTTTTTATCTGGAACAAAGCAGCTACCTCGCATCCAATCCCCCGCCTGATAACTGGAATGGCGTGACTGTGATGACCAAGAAGTAGCATTTATCCTAATGCCAAGGGAGGATGTGGCAAGTGGCAAGAAAGAGAGAAAAGTAAGACGCAAAGCGTGAGGAAGAATTAAAGATTTTAGATTTGAGATTGAATCCAAGCCCTGAAGGAGCGACATAAATCCGAAAATCTCTCGCATTATGCGCAACATATTTTTGTGTTCTTCGTGGTTCAATCCTCTCTATTCACTGGCGACTTGCTTTCGGAATTTTTTAAAAGATTTTTAACTACGAAAGGCACTAAATACACGAAAGTTTGAGAGCTTGGAGACTAAAAGTTTCTGCGCATTTTTTTCGTATTTTTCGCGTGTTTCGTAGTTAAAAAAGTTTAAATCCTTTTTCTCTTTTCTATTCCCTATACATCCTGCTGGAGGACTCCAGCGTAGCTCCATGTGCGTTTGCCAATTTGGGATGCGTCCATGCTCACGAGTTTGCCTTTCGATCTTCCACACGGCGGGGAAGGAATGCCTGAATGATGTGTCGGTTCGCCATGACTTTTCCATGGCGACGAGAAATAAGGTGCATCAAGGCGAGGGCGTTGAGGTCGCGCTGCACCATCCGCTCGCCTGCGGTGGCATACTCGCGTGCCAGCTTAGTAGTGAGCAGCGGGATGCCCGCCACATCCACCCATCCGCCGTGATCCGTAAGGTCGAACACCAGTTCCCTCCTTCGTTTCTGTGTGGGTGAATTTTTCATCTTGCGAAAAAGATCATGCACATAGTTCTCCCATGCCACACGCATCTGTTGCTCCCGGATGCGTGTGATTTGCTCTCGGATGCCATCTAGGAAACCTCGCAGCGCATACCGTATGAACGGCAACAGGTCGCCCCCCGACGCGCTCGCCTTCGCCAGCTCTCGGTAATACTCTGTCCGCGTCAGATTGTAGTGGTCGCTCAGCAGGTGGGCTGCGGGAAGCGGGATGCTGTTGGCGAAAAGAACATGAAACTCCATCAGACGCGCCGTCCGCCCGTTGCCGTCCCCAAACGGGTGAATCCATGCCAAATAAACATGCGCCACGATGGCCTTGATGAGTGCCAGTGGGATGCGGAGTTCCTCCTCCGGCGGACTGAACTCCTCGCTGTTTAGCCAGGTGCAAAGCCGATCCAGCAGGTATTCGCAATCCTCCGCTGGTGCGCCGCGATAGACATTGCCCACCACCACCGAGTGGTCACGGAGTTT
>JAIFLJ010000140.1 GCA_020049135.1 bacterium
TTTTCATTGGAACACAATTGAGCCAATTCGCCGTTTGGAGCATCTTTCAACACCATGCTGGTCACCGCGCACATGATTTCGTTTTTGAACCCGAGCATGAAATTATTGAATTCGCCGAAAGAATGAAAAACCAAGGTATCGAGTCCGAAATCCTTCTTTATAGCCTTGGATAAAGGTGTGGTGATTACATTCCCCTCGTCAACAAGCACTATTGCAGATGGTTTCATGGACGCGCCAACTGTTTAAAAGGCGTCTTATGCGGTGTCAAGGCATATCCTCAGTCTGCCGTGGTCACGCGATTTATGAGCGGTTGAAAAATTAAAACTCTGCGGCTCTGACTTTTACCGTGCTGCGCGGCGTGCCGAATTCCGTGGTCTCGGTTTCGCGGTATATGCGCCCGTCCTTTGTTACATTAGTTGATTCAATAGGGTTGGCAATTGGAGAACTGGAGCAACCTGATATAACGAATGTAACAGCAAGCAAAATAAACCATTTTTTCATAAACGACCATTTCATACATGCCACACATCTCGCAAAAATCAACTATATCGTTTGCTGGTTTTAGATTTGGTGCTGCGTATTTACTGGGAGCGCTGGCGTCTCGCCGGCATCTTCTGGTTTTGCCGACAAGATGCCAGCGGGACTCATAATTTGTCATTCGCAATTCCTAATTTCTCCGTTCTTACGCTCTGCGATCTTCCTTTCGATGTTCGATTTCGTTATTCGATTTCACTTCCGCTCCGCGTCTTCCTTTTCTCTCTTTCTTATCCCTTGGCATTGTCTTCGCCAGATTAGTTTTAAATCATGCTCGGATGAAACCTTGATGCAAAATCCAGGTTGAACAAAAAAAATATGGGCGCATAATCTCCGGCATGGAAAGAAAATCGGGTTTTACGCTAATGGAGCTGGTGGCTGTGGTGGCTCTGTTGACCCTGCTTGTAACGCTCGGCATCCCGGCGT
Source organism: bacterium (assembly GCA_020049135.1). Classification (GTDB taxonomy): domain Bacteria; phylum Verrucomicrobiota; class Verrucomicrobiia; order JADLBR01; family JAIBCM01; genus JAIFLJ01. The sequence goes on from JAIFLJ010000140.1 coordinate 961, forward strand.
TTGGGACGATCATGAAAAAGACCCACGAGATGAAGGCTGTTTCGCAGGGTCGTTTGCTTTACCAAGGTGCTGCTAGGATGATGGCTGACATGGCTGAGCCTCCCCCTGAAAAAACGCTGCCCAACGACATTGAGTGGTGGAAGGATAACTTGCGACGCTACGGAGTGCCGGATCACGCATGGCGTATGCCGAGTTCTACGCGTGGCCCGAAGGATAAGGGTGCTGACTGGTTCTATGCTGGTGTCACGCCATACGATTTCCTTTTTTCTGATGAAAAAGCGATGCTTTATCTTTTCGTGAGCAGGAAAGAAATTTACGGTTTGAATGTCGTTGTCACAGCTGATGGGAGTGTGTCACTGAAAAACTTTTTTGAGGAAGTTGTGAAAGGGCCTTGATGCTTCAAGCATTTTCGTCATTGTCCATTTCGTAAAAAATGCTAGTGTGGAAAAAATATAAAAACGGAGTTTTAAGAACATGAAGATCGTGATTCTGACAAATGAGTTCCCCCCCAATGTTTACGGAGGTGCAGGTGTCCATGTGGAGTATTTGACTAGGGAGCTGGCAAAGCTCGAAGACGGCAAGCACCAAGTGGAAATACTCTGTTTCGGAGAGCAGGATGAGGTTCGCGGCAACACGAAGGTGAAAGGTGTGCAACCATCCTTCAATTTCCCTGCGTCCGACGAACGGCACAAAAAAGTTTTCGACCCGCTGCTGAGGAACTTGGTGATGGCGGGCTCGGTCAAAGATGCCGATGTGGTGCATTGCCACACATGGTATTCACATTTCGGCGGGTGTTTGGTCAAGCAGCTCGCGGGCGCAAAGCTGGTTCTCACGACACATTCTCTGGAGCCGCACCGTCCGTGGAAAGTGGAGCAGCTAGGCTCTGCCTATCACGCCAGCGCGTGGCTGGAGCGCACAGCGTATTCGAATGCCGATGGCGTGGTGGCCGTTTCAGAGTCCATGAAAAAGGATGTGAACGAGATTTACGGCGTCCCGTTTGAGAAAATCAAAGTCATCCATAACGGTATAGACCTCTCACAGTATCGTTTGACGCCCAACCCCGATGTGCTTGCTAAATACAAGGTTGACCCGTCCAAGCCGATCGCATTGTTCGTGGGCAGGATCACGCGGCAGAAGGGAATAATCCATCTCGTGAACGCTATCAAACATCTTCGACCTGGCACGCAGGTGGTTCTGTGCGCGGGGGCACCTGACACGAAGGAGATCGGCGAAGAGATGACTGCCTTGGTGGAAAAGGCCAGAAAAGAGACCCAGAATGAAATTCTCTGGATAAGGGACATGCTGCCGAAGGATGAAGTTATCAGTCTCTACACTGCGGCTTCCGTTTTTGTCTGCCCGTCCGTGTACGAGCCGTTCGGCATAATAAATCTAGAAGCTATGGCTTGCGAGACAGCCGTTGTGGCATCGGCAGTGGGTGGCATCCCCGAAGTGGTTGTTCCTGGCGAAACTGGCTTCTTAGTTCCCACCGATCCGATAAGCGCATCGAATGTCGAACCGAAAGACCCTGCGCTTTTCTCGCGCAACTTGGCTGACGCGGTCAATGCAGTTTTGGCTTCCCCAGAAAAAATTCAGTCTATGGCAAAAAATGGCAGGAAGCGTGTGGAAGAGATGTTTAGCTGGACTAGCATCGCGCATAGGACGCTCGATTTCTACAAGCAGCTTTGCTCTGAGAACGGTGGTGCAAAATGAGCAAGCCAGAAAAAAAGAAAGCGTCCACAAAAGCTGTAGATGTGGCCAAGCCCACGAAAAAAACAAAGGCTGTGGCTCCGCAAAAACCAGAACCTTCACAGAAAAAAATAAAATCAGAGAAGCAGGAAAAAGTGCTTCAAGAAAAACCGCAAGAGCCCGTTAAAGTAGTTGTCAGGGATGCGGCGCAGGAAAATTCGAACCAACCACAGGAAATAAAGATTATGGAACCAGCACAGTTTACACCGCCCTCACTTATTGGTGATCAAGATATGTTTTTGTTCAACGAGGGCTCGCACTTGAACCTCGGCGACCACCTCGGCTCGCACCCGATGGAGTGCAACGGGCGCAAGGGTGTATATTTCGCCGTATGGGCACCGAACGCGGAATGGGTCAATGTGATGGGTGACTTCAACGGATGGGACAGGCACTCGCACGCCCTCACGCACAAGGGGCACTCGGGAATATGGGAGGGCTTTATAGAAGGCGTGGGCATAGGGACGATTTACAAGTACTACATCCAATCCAAATGGAACGGCTATAAAGTTGAAAAGGCGGACCCGTTTGGCGTTCACCACGAGACGCCCCCGCGCACGGGCTCCATCGTGTGGGACCTCGAATACAAATGGAACGACCAAGAGTGGATGGCCAACCAGCACAAGAAAAACTCGCTCGATGCGCCTATGTCCGTCTATGAGATGCACATGGGTTCGTGGATGCGCGTCCCTGATGAGAATAACCGTTCGCTCAGTTACCGCGAACTCGCCCCGAAACTGGCTGATTATCTTGAAAAGATGAATTTCACGCATGTGGAGTTCCTGCCCGTGATGGAGCACCCGTTTTACGGCTCTTGGGGCTATCAGGTGACGGGGTTTTTCGCTCCTACAAGCCGCTACGGGACGCCGCAGGATTTCATGTATCTAGTTGACTATTTGCACCAGCGCGGCATTGGCGTGATACTTGATTGGGTTCCCTCGCACTTCCCGACGGATGAGCATGGGTTGAGCTATTTCGATGGCACTCATCTTTTCGAACACGCTGATCCGAAAAAAGGGTTTCACCCCGACTGGAAAAGTTCGATCTTCAACTTCGGGAGGCATGAGGTCAGGAGCTTCCTTTTGAGCAGTGCTATATTTTGGCTCAAGCACTACCATGTGGACGGCCTGCGTGTGGATGCTGTGGCATCCATGCTTTATCTTGATTATTCTAGGAAAGAAGGCGAATGGATACCCAACCAGCATGGCGGCAAGGAGAACATAGAGGCCATCTCTTTCCTGCGACGCATGAACGAGGAAGTTTATAAAAACTACCCGGGTGCATTGACGATTGCGGAAGAATCTACCGACTGGTCAATGGTCAGCAGGCCGACATATCTCGGCGGACTAGGCTTCGGCATGAAGTGGGACATGGGCTGGATGCACGACACATTGTCCTACATGCAGAAGGATCCTATCCACAGGAAATACCACCAGAACACGATCACATTCAGAATGTTGTATGCGTTCACGGAAAACTTCACTTTGCCGCTATCGCACGATGAAGTCGTTCACGGCAAAGGCTCGCTGCTATCAATGATGTCTGGTAATGACTGGGAAAAGTTTGCCAACCTGAAATCACTCTACGGCTACATGTACGGACAGCCAGGCAAAAAGCTTCTATTCATGGGCTGCGAGTTCGCGCAGGGCAAAGAGTGGAATCACGACACGAGCCTTGATTGGCATCTCACCGACTATTGGCAGCACGCGGGCGTGCAGCGCTGGGTGGAGGATTTGAACAAGCTTTACCGCAGCGAGCCATCGCTTTATGAAGTGGATTTCCACCACGAAGGCTTCCGCTGGGTGGATTGTCACGACTCGGATAACAGCGTGATCAGCTTCATACGCAAATCCAAGACGCCTGGCGATGTGATGCTGGTGGTTTGCAATTTCACACCGATACACAGGCAGCACTACCGCATCGGCGTTCCGCTTGGAGGCTTCTGGAAAGAGGCTCTCAATAGCGATGCGGGCGAGTACGGCGGCGGCAATCGTGGCAACTTCGGCGGATTCGAAGCAGAGTGGACGCCGTGGCACGGATTCTCGCATTCACTGAATCTGACGCTGCCACCGCTTAGCGTGGTTTTCATGAAGCACCATTGATTGCCTAGATTGAACACGGTTTTAAGCGGAGCAAGAAACGAAGTCATTTTTATATGAAAATGGCATCCAATTTAATCCCCCAGACCAAGACTGACGAAAAGAGTTCTCAGCCCACCGTGGTGCTAGAGACTCTTGGCGTTGGTGAGAGGGTGAAAAACGCGATCCGAACGAGCCAGCAGCACCTCCTCGCGCAGCAGAACCCAGACGGCTACTGGGTAGGTGAACTCACGGTTGATACCACGCTCATCTCCGACATCGTCCTTTTCATGCACTGGCGAGGCGAAGTGGATTTTGCCAAGCAGTCCAAATGTGTGAAGCATCTGTTGGACAGGCAGCTCCCCGATGGCGGCTGGAACATCTATGTGAACGGGCCGAGCGAGGTCAATGCCAGCGTGAAGGCTTACTTCGCGCTGAAGCTGGCTGGTCTTTCACCCGAAGACCCGGACATGCGAAGGGCGCATGCAAACATTTTGCGCTTGGGCGGCATCCCGAAAATGAACACTTACGCCAAGCTTTACTTGGCACTTCTGGGCCAGTTCTCGTGGAAATACATACCGAGCATCCCGGCGGAAGTGATACTTTTGCCACGCTGGTTCTTTTTCAATATCTACGAGATGTCGGCGTGGAGTCGTCCGATGCTCATACCTCTGGCGATCATTAACCATTTCAAGCCGACACGCACACTGCCGCCGGAAAAACATCTCCACGAACTTTTCCCATACGGCACGGAACACAGCAACTTCTCGCTGCCCACTGACAATGCTTGGTTCACATGGCGCAATTTCTTTTTGTGGTGGGATGCAGTTCTCAAGCATATCGAAAAGTTCTCTGGCAGCCCACTCCGTCCATTAGCACTCAAACGGTGTGAAGAGTGGATGTTGGAACGCATTTCCGAAGGGAGCGAAGGGTT
>JAIFLJ010000153.1:0-18948 GCA_020049135.1 bacterium
CCACAGAAACCCTCTATCCAGGCACCGAACTTCGCCTCGTTTACACCCCAATCAGGTCAGCCGTTTTCCCCGCAGGTCAGGATGTCTGAAGCTTTAATTTGATCGGGTCGAAGATGCTCTCGGAACGAGGCGCGACCTCGACGCGCTGGATATGTTTTTCTGGCTCGTAATCGCTCACTGCGCCCTTTTAGCAGATTTTTTCTAATGCCGTCAACGGGCGCAAGTTTTGTATTTTTTATTTGCTCTGGTTGATGTTTATCACAACAATGCTTGATAGATGAGATCCTGCTTAAAATTTTCTGGGGTGGACAACTATGCTTTCGGCTTTACTGCAGCATCCCTTCGCCCAGAGCTTGCAGGCACTGTGGTGGAATATTTTTTCCGTTTGGGTTCATGGGAGGAAACCAAACTCGCCGTTCTTGCTGCGAACGCATTGCAGGCCAGATCCGCCGCAAGCTCGGTCCGCATGGAGCGGGAAATCCGCCAACGATTGCAGACGCTGACTCCGGAACAACTTAGTTTGCTTCATAAATCTACAACGGATGTTCGCACCTGCCTGGCTTGGCTTGCCGCCGTAAAACACTCCGCCTTTTTGTATGAGTTCCCTGCGGAGGTAATGCGCTCCAAGCGGGAACTTCATGACACTGTTCTCAGAGCTTCTGATTACGAGCGATTCATTAACGAAAAGGCACCGCACCATCCCGAGATTCTTCGGTTGACTGAATCCTCCACCACCAAAATCCGTCGCGTGTTGCTGTTGATGCTTCGCGAGATTGGGTTGCTTGCATCTGGGACCGATCTCGGAACGATTCAGCGCATGGTCATTCCTCCCGTCGTGGAAAATGTCATTCGTCGGGACGATCCCAAATGGCTTGCCGCATTTCTTCTGTCGGATGCCGAAATCGGAACCCTTAACAAACGAGCCTCATGATCAACGATTCCGACCGGCTTTTTCGCATTCTCAGTAGCGAGCGATTTCTTTCCATGCAGGGGTTGGCGAACGAGGTTCCGATCTTCATCCACGCCTACGATGTGGCTGATGAGGATCGTGTCTTGGCAATGATCAAGTCCTTAGCATCCCGTATTCGCAACACAGGCACTCAAGTAGCCGAAATGGATCTCTTCGGCTTACTGCTTGCCGAGTTGCGGGATGAAGGAATTTTGGACGAATTCATTAACGACGAGGCCACATTCGATCGCAAGAGCCTGTTGGGTGATTTGAAAAACTACGCCGCCGCCACTAGGCTGGTTCCCAGACTGGTTCGCGTCATGGAAGATGCCAAGGCGAAGCTCACCCTTTTGTCCGGCGTCGGTCACATATTCCCATTCCTTCGAGCCCATACGCTACTGGATTCTATACAGCCAGCCATGATGCAGCATCCCGTCGTTCTCTTTTTCCCTGGCGAATACATCCAAGTAGCTGGCCAGGGTTCCCAACTCCGTCTGTTCGGCTCAATGCCTGGAGAAGGCTACTACCGCGCATTCAATCTGGATCACTACCGCCTCTAAAAATCATGAAGCTACAAGACTTATTCCTTAAACCCGTAGAACGGCCCATCGAGGGCGTCATCAAAGCCGATGATCAGCGCCATCTATTGACCGAGGTGGAAGAGTTTGTCATCACGCGCGAAATCGGGAAGGGGCTCGACGATTTCGTTGAGCGCTACATCCACGAGACGAATGCGAACGGCGTTTGGATCTCCGGCTTCTTCGGTTCGGGCAAATCCCACCTCTTGAAAATCCTGTCGCTCATCTTGGATAATCGCCCCTTGGCAAGCGGCCAACATCCGTCCGAAATCCTCCTTCCCAAAATCGAGGATGAGATCCTGCGTGGAAATCTGGCAAAGGCCGCCCGAATTCCCGCTCGCAGCATCTTGTTCAATATTGACCAGAAAGCCGATCACATTGGCGGTGACACCTCGGCTCCGATCCTCGAAGTGTTCGTGAAAGTCCTCAATGAACTGAGGGGTTATCACGGCAAGCAGGGGCATGTTGCCAAGTTTGAACACGACCTCGATCGCTCCGGGCAGTTGGCCGCTTTTAAGACAACCTACCTGAGCCTCAATGGTCGTGAGTGGGAGCAGGATCGGGATGCTCTTGCCACCGTTCGCAAGAAAGCCTTTGTGACTGCGTATGTGGCTCATTTCAAAGTGCCCGAGGACGAAGCCTACAGCGTGCTCGCGCAGTTGCGCGAAGATTACCGCCTTGACATCCAGACCTTCGCGGAGCAGGTCAAAGAATTCATCAACCAGCAGGGCAAGGATTTTAGGCTAAATTTCTTCGTTGATGAAGTCGGCCAGTTCATCGGTCAGAACTCGAAGCTCATGCTCAATCTTCAGACCGTGGCCGAAACGCTGGCGACGGTTTGCGACGGGCGCGCGTGGGTCTTTGTCACCTCTCAGGCTGATCTTGCCGGCATCCTCGGCGATATCCAGAAAACGCAGTCCGACGAGTTCTCCAAAATTGAAGCCCGTTTCAAAACACGGGTGAACCTCACGGCTGCCGATGTCTTGGAGGTAATCGGCAAACGCCTGCTGGCCAAAACCGAAGCAGAACCGGAAGCGTTAACCGCAATTTACGATCCGGAGAAAGCGAATTTCGACACGCTTTTCCGATTCGGTGACGACTCCCTCGATTACAAGCCGTGGCGCGGCAGTGACGAGTTTTGCTCCCTTTATCCTTTCGCTCCGTTCCATTTTCATCTGTTTCAGAGGTGCGTCCAGCAACTCTCCAAACACGAAGTCTTCGCGGGCCGTCACACCTCGGTCGGACAGCGTTCCCTGCTGGCTGTCTTTCAGGAAGTGCTCAAGCTAATGCGCTCCGATGAAGTCGGCAAACTGGCGACCTTCGACCGTCTGTATGAGGGCATTTCGTCGGCATTGCGTCCCGACAAGGTGACTCCAATCGTCCAGGCACCGGCGAACATCCACGATCTATTTGCCATCCGTGTATTGAAAGCGCTCTTCCTCCTTAAATGGGAGAAGGGCTTCAAGGCCACGCCGCGCAATGTCGCCATTCTGCTCATTGACCGCCCGAACATCAATATTGCCGCCCACGAGAAGGCCGTAAAGACGGCTCTCGATCTTCTCGCGGGGCAGTCTTACCTCCAGCGCAGCGGCGATCTTTACGAGTTTCTCACCGACACGGAGAAGGACATCGAGGTGGAAATCAAGAACACGGATGTCGAAGACTCCCAAGTCGTGAAGCTCCTCTCTGAGGTTCTGTTCGCCGATGTGCTCCGCGACCCGAAGATCCGCTTCGAGGCCAATGGTCAGGATTATCCGTATGCCCGGAAACTCGACGACCAGCTCGTTGGCAAGGACGCGGAAATCACTCTCAACATCGTCACGCCGGAGCACCCGAATCACGCCGACTCTTCCATTCTCGCCGCGCAGAATACTGGCAAGTCGGAACTGTTGCTCGTCCTTCCCGCAAATTTGCGACTGATCGACGAGGCCCGGCATTTCCTGAAAACCCAAAAGTTCATCCAGCAAAATACGGGAGGAAGCTTGGACGAAAACCGCCATGCGATTCTCATCGAGCGCGGCCAGCAAAACAGCCGCCGTCGCACCGCGCTTCAGGAACTCTGCTCGGATCTCTTCAGCCGATCTCCGATCTATTTGAACGGCTCAAAGCTGGAGACGATCATCTACGGCGATCCGCGCAACCGCTTTCACAAGGCGGGGCAGGAGTTGATTTCTTTCGCGTTTCCGAATCTCAGGATGCTCAAGGGAAGCTATGACGAGGCAGTTCTCAGCAAAGCGCTCCTTGAGCCGGATGACCTGCTCACCAGCGGCCAGATGCCGGTGTCCGAGGCGGAACAGGAAATTCTCACCTATGTCCAGCGCAACCAGAATCAGGGGGAGCGCACCTCGGTTGAAGAAATGGTCCGCCAGTTCGGGCGTCGCCCTTATGGCTGGTATCCGATGGCGGTCTGCACGCTCATCGGGCGTCTCTTCCGCATGGGGAAGATCGAGCTTCGGACTTCCGAACTTCTCGATGCCCGGTCGGCCTTGGAACATCTGAAAAATTCCCGTCAGCACGGCTCATTGCGCGTTCGCCTGCAGGAGCAATTCGACGCCACCAAGGTCAACGCCTTGAAACGCTTCCACCAGGACTTCTTCGACCGTCCAAACGATGGCACCGATGCCCGGTCTGTCGGCCAACTCACCAGTATCGCTCTTGTGGATGAGGCGCGGGTCGTCGGAGTTTTCCTCGACCAGGCTTCGCGTTATCCATTCCTTGAGAAGCTTCGCCCGGTGAGCGAGCAACTCACCACGCTTTCCGGCAAGGACTACGCCTACCTGCTGAATCATCTCGCAGACTTCGATGCCTCCTTACTGGACGCCAAGCAGGATCTGCTGGACCCGATCAAATCCTTCATGCACGGCCCGCAGCGCAAGGCTTACGATGAAGCCATCGCATTTCTCCGGGAAGAGGAAGCCAATTTCCCGGATCTCCCCGCAGAGGATGTCCAGCCCTTGCGCGATCTTGCTGCTGCCGACGCTCCGTTCCGGGGCAACGGCATTCCTGCGGCAAAAGCATCCGTCACAAAACTCCGGGAACTGATCGCGTCTCTTCTCGCCGAGGAACGCACCACAGCCACAACGATGCTCGATGAACACGAGGAAAAACTTCGGGCGTTACCAGATTTTGGAAAGCTGGGGCAATCCGATTCTGCACAAGTTCTGCAAAAATCCGCAGAAGCACGGACAGCGATTTCATCTGCGAGGTTTGTCACAGCGATTCGCGACCGACTGAACCGCTATCGCACCCAGGATTATCCAACCCAACTTGCCTTGCTGGCAAAGCTGGCCGCTCCCCCTCCTCCAAGCCCGAAACCGGGCGGCTCGCCAAAGCCTGAACCACCCGCGCCCACCTACATCCCTGCCTCCTCGCTTCGGGCAAAGTGCGATCTCTCTTTCATCGGGTCTGAGGAGGATCTGGATCAATGGATCGCCGCGCTCCGCGCCATCGCAGCGGAAGAACTCAAAAAAGGGAATCGGATCAGCCTCTGACGACCAATGTAAACGAAAAAAAGGACAATAAACTTGATGAATTTACCGTCCTCAGTTAGTTTATTTGCATGCAACTCTCGACCGTCTATCTGCTGAAAAGCTATTTGGAGACACTCTCCGGCATCAGCCCTCACCTGCTGCCGCTTGATGTGTCGCGTCTGCCGCTTTTTCTCCGAAACAGGTTCTCATTCTACTCTGTAGAGCTGTTCGGGAAGCCATGGTGTCTTGCTCAGGAGGATGAGTCTTGGGACACTGGCACTCCCGGAGAATATGAGAAGCAGGTGGAAACTCTCCGGCCATTTTTAAATGCCCCAGTCGTCTTTGTCCTTACGACATTGCCCTCGAATGCCAGAAACAGGATGGTCCAAAAGGGAATTCCCTTCATCGTCCCCGGCACTCAGGCCTTTCTTCCTTCGGCCTTGGTGGACTTACGGGAGCGTTTCCCTAAACCAAGCGGGAAAGGTCGTAGTTCACTCAGTCCGACCGCCCAACTCACCGTGCTCTACCATCTGGAACGAGAGCCTCTGAATGGCCTCCCGCTGAACAGCATCGCCGAAAAGCTGCATTGCTCCGCCATGATGCTGAGCAAAGTGAAGGACGAATTGGAGGAAACCAGCATTTGCGAAGTGGAACGCGTCGGGCGCTCGATGGCGTTGAAGTTTCCCGCAGAGAACCGAGCCCTCTGGGATCTCGCGAAGGATCGAATGACCTCTCCAGTCAAAAAAACTCGCTGGGTCCAGTGGAAAGATCCAGGGTCTCCCGCACTGCTAACCGGGATTAGTGCTCTTAGCCGTCGCACCATGCTCGCCGACGACCGGCTTCCCACCTACGCGTTGGGTCCCAAGATGCTCGAATCCTGGTTGGAGCGCGGCACCTTGACCGGATGCCCCGATGCCGAGCAGGCGACAGCCAGCATCGAGGTCTGGTCTTACGAGCCGAAACTTCTTGGCGACAACGAGGCCGTCGATCCTCTCTCTCTCTATCTCAGCCTGCGATACAACGCTGACGAGCGCGTCCAACAACAGCTCGAACGACTCATGGAGGAGGTTAAATGGTAAGGGGGCTTGATCTGTTTCGCGAACGCTTCCGGGAGTTTGAAGGTGCCTGCGTCATCATCGGCGGAGCGGCCTGTGACGACTGGTTCACCTCCCGTGGCCTCAGATTTCGAGTCACGAAAGACTTGGACATCGTCCTCTTGGTCGAAGTTATCGATCAGCGATTTGTCGCCGCCTTCCAAGACTTTGTTGAAGAGGGCGGTTACAAAATCCGAAAGCGCACGGAGGGAAATCCTGTCCTCTACCGATTCGAAACGCCAGTCAAAATCGAATATCCGGGGAAACTGGAGCTGTTCAGCCGAAATCGGGAAACATTCGAGTTGGCAGAAGGTCAAACAATCATACCGGTTGAAGTCGAACCAGACTATCACAGCTTGTCGGCAATTCTTTTGGATGAGGCCTACTATGACCTGATCAATTCACAGCAGGAGGAGCGTGACGGTCTGAGGTTTGCAACTATTACTGCTCTTATCCCCTTGAAAGCGCGTGCGTGGCTTGACCTCTCTGCGCGTCGTGATCGAGGGGAGACGGTCGATTCGAAGGACATCGACAAACACCGCAACGATGTTTTCCGCCTTGCTGCCACCCTGCCCGGAGTTGCTGGGCCGGATCTTCCGCAATCCATAAAAACTGATCTCGTCAGCTTTCTTCAGGTGTTTCCTCCAACTTTCACCGACTGGCCAGCCATCCTTGATTCTCTGCGAAACACCATCCCAGGAACACTCCGACCCGTAGAATTGTGCGCCGCCATCAAGAACTATTTCCAACTCCCCTCCATGCCATGACTTTCACGCAAGTTCTCCAGATTAGAGAGCAAACTGCTTCCCAACAGGGACGAGCAATTCTTGATTCGATTGGATTCCTCCCGCTTCCCTCGAAACTTAAACCGGGATTTAAAAAGCTGATCGAAGGCAGAGATTTGCTGAGGAAGGAGTATCTCCGACACGCAAAGGACGGCGGGCACGAGGGGAGAGATTTTTCTCTGGATGGTCGATTAGTTGGCGATTTGGGAGAGTTGGTGGTAGCCATGATTTCACCGATCATTCTGACAAAGGGAGCAGGTCCCAAGTATGACGCGCATCTGAAGGGCAAGCCTAAATCACAAGTTCAAATCCGATGCAGCCTTCGTGATGACAGCATTGCGATCAAACATGGCGAGGGCCACTTCATCGCTATCCAACTCTTGGAGGATAACGGCGGGCAATTCCGCGTCGTCTATGATGGCCCCGCGCTGAAGCCTTGGATTTATGTCAATGCCACCAAGAAGACCGGCAAGCGGGACGCCAATCGGGAAGCCACGACAGACAAGCTCAAACCCCTCAAGCTCACCACATGGGCTCTCCTGAACATGGGCATCGACGAACGCTTCGTGAAGCCATGAACACCTCCGCCCTCAAGACTTTCGCCCCGGCCGTCCGCCGCCAGCTCATGGAGGCGGTCACGCGCAAGCTCGACTATGTCCTCACGGCGGACACGCCCGATCTCCGCGCGGCGGCCGAGCAGGTGAAGTCGTTGCTCAAGGAGGCCGACCGCGACCGCGCCGGCCTCATCGAGCGCGTCGCCTACACCTGGTTCAACCGCCTCGCCGCGCTCCGCTTCATGGACGCCCGCGGCTGGCATCCCTTCCGCGCCCGCGTCCTCACGCCAGCCAGCGCAGCGGAGACGCAGCCCGAGCTGCTCAAGCTCACCCGCACCGGAGCCTTGCCCGAGGAGCTGAAGTCCCACACCGACCCCGCCCGGCTCAATGACCTCCTCGACGGCCGCATCCCGTCACCGGATGCGCAGGGCGAAGTCTATCGCCACCTCGTCCTCGCCGCCTGCCGTCTCTACCACGCCCTGCTGCCGAACCTCTTTGAGAAACTCGACGACGAGACCGAGCTGCTCCTGCCCGATGACCTCCTCACCGAGCACTCCGTCGTCCACGGCTTCCGCACCGAGATCAGCGACGACGACTGCGGCGACGGGCAGCGGGCCAATGTCGAAATCCTCGGCTGGCTCTACCAGTTCTACATCTCCGAGCGGAAGGATCAGGTCATGGCCCGCAAGAGCGCCGTGCCCACCGAGGACATCCCCGCCGTCACCCAGCTCTTCACCCCGCACTGGATCGTCCGCTACCTCGTCGAAAACTCCCTCGGCCGGCTCTGGCTGCTGAACCGGCCCAACTCGCGATTGGTTGACTCGATGCCGTATTACATTCGACCAGAGACCTCAGGGGACAGGGGTGAGGGGACAGGGGGCAGGGAAAGCAAGCCGCCTTCGGCGGAACTGACCCCTGACTCCTGTCCCCTGTCCCCTGAATCCCGGGCTAGCGCAGACGCTCATCATGAAAATACAAACCTACAAAGACCTGATCGTTTGGCAGAAGTCCATGGACTTGGCCGAGGAAATTCACCATCTCAGCAAAGCGTTCCCGAGGGAGGAACTCTACGGGCTGACCAGTCAGATTCGCCGGGCGGTGGTGTCGGTGCCCTCGAACATCGCGGAGGGGCACGCGAGACAAAGCACAGCGGAATTCAGGAACTTCCTTTCGATAGCACAGGGCTCACTGGCGGAGGTGGACACCCAGCAACTGCTGGCCCAACGCTTCCAATACCTGACACCTCAAAAAGCCAGCAAAGCCGAGAGACTGATCATGGAAGTGCGAAAGATGCTCTTCTCGCTGATCGCGAAACTGACCCCTGCGTAGCAGGGAACAGAGGTCAGGGATCAGGGGGCAGTTCTGACTGTTCCCTCTTCCCTGACCCCTCACCCCTGTCCTCTGACCCCTGCCTGCTGCGGGTAGAAAAGCCCCAGGACATCAAGTTGCTCGACCCCGCAGCAGGCTCCGCGCACATGCTCACTTACGCCTTCGACCTGCTCACCCTCATCTACGAGGAGGAAGGCTACGCGCCCACCGAGATCCCCGCCCTCATCCTGCGGCACAATCTGCACGGGCTGGAGATCTGTCCCCGCGCCGCCCAGCTCGCCGAGCTGGCCCTCGTCTTCAAGGCACGGGAAAAGGATCGGAGCTTCTTTAGGAAGCTAGGGGTCAGGGATCAGGGGTCAGGGGTCAGTCAGATGCAGCGTCCCCACATCATCGAGCTGCGCAATGTGCGGTTTGAGGAGAATGAACTCCGTGACTACTGGGACGCGCTCAAGCTCAAGGCTGTCTTTACTGCCCCCTCACCCCTGACCCCTGACCACTCGCTCTTCCACCAGTTCGAGGAGGCGAAGAACTTCGGCGCCCTCATCCAACCATGCCTGAGCGAGTCCGAAATCCAATCCGCCCGCCGAACTCTTACTGATCTCTGTTCCCTGACCCCTGACCCCTTATCTGGCCAGCTCTTCCTGCGCGAGACCCACCTCAAAGTCCTGCGCGTGCTCGAACAAGCCGAGGCGCTCACCCAGCGGTATCACATCGTCGTGGCCAATCCGCCGTATATGGGAGCAAAGCAAATGGATGCGCCTTTGCTTTCCTTTTGCGAGAACAACTACCCACTCGGGTTTGCCGACCTATTTTCTTGCTTCATTGAGAGGGCAGAAACGCTCACAACAACTGGTGGTATCTCGGGCTTGATTACGATGCAGGGATGGCTCTTTCAGCCGTCTTTTGTGGATTTGAGGAGACGGGTATTTGCTGAACGTCGCATGAGCAAATGCCTCCACTTGGGCGCTGCTGCATTTGACACGATCGGAGGAGAGGTCGTCAAAACTGTAGCGTTCACACTGAACACGGGAGTTTTATCGAACACGTGCATGTTCTTCGACCTGACGATTCCACGCGGGGAGTCCCGAAAAGAACAAGTATTTTTGAGTTCACTTGCAAGTGATCGTCCGCCACCGATTCAAGCAGCGTTGGATACACGCCTTTTTTTGCGAATCCCGGGAGCACCAGCGTTCTACAAGAATTCTGAAGCGATGGTGGAAGTCTTCGAGACCTCCCCATCGCTTGGCAGCCTATCCGCACTTAAAGCTGGGCTTACCACTGGCGACAATGTCGCCTTCCAACGTCTTTGGCATGAGGTTTCAACCGACAACATTTTCTACGGATGCTCCTCGCTTGAGGAATCGGGGAATCGCCCTGAGCGTTGGTATCCCTGTAGCTCAGGCGGAGAGTTCAGAAAGTGGTATCGCAAAAGTTCAGAGGTCGTCGACTGGCAACGCAATGGCGAGCGGATACGCAATTTCACAAACGAGGCCGGAAAGCTGAAGTCTCGCCCTCAGAACACGCAGTATTATTTTCGCAGGGGCTTTACCTGGAACAAACTTAGCACCTCCAATTTTGCTGTCCGTCTTCAAGAGTGCGGCTGGATTTACGACGACACGAGCAGGTGCGGATATCCAAATTCAGAGCAGGACTTTGACCGCCTCTTTGCCTTCTTGTGCAGCTCTGTCTCGCCATTTTTTCTGGGGCTTTTGAACCCGAGTATGAGTTTCACGAGCGGTGATTTGGGCAGACTGCCGATTATTGACCTAGGAGATCTCGAATATGTTACCGACGAGGCTGTTTCCATTGCCCGCGCCGACTGGGACAACTTCGAGACCTCGTGGGACTTCAGAGATTTCCCTTTGCTACGCGACGGGAAATCAGGGGTTAGGGAACAGGGAACAGGGGGCAGAGAAAGCAACCCGCCGAGGGCGGATGAAATTACTGACCCCTCACCCCTGACCCCTGACCCCTCCTGTCTGAAAGCCGCGACGCTTGCTGAATCATGGGCCAATTACGCGGCTTACTGCACCGCCGCCATCCGCCGGATGCAGGAGCTGGAGACGGAGAACAACCGGCTCTTCATCGCCGCCTACGGCCTCGACGGCGAGTTGGAGCCGGCAGTGCCCGAGGCGCAAATCACCCTCGCCCGCGCCGAGGCCCGCCGCGACATGGCCGCCTTCCTCTCCTATGCCGTCGGCGTGATGTTCGGACGGTATTCGTTGGATGTTCCCGGTTTGGTGTTGGCGGACGCGGGAGGGACGCTCGACGATTATTGGCGAATCGTCCGAACAAGAAATTATGAATTAGGAATTATGAATGATGAAGGGAAGCCAGCGGCGACCGCCGATCCGGATTTCATAATTCATAATTCATCCTTCATACCTGACCAAGACGGCATCATTCCCGTGCTCGATGGCGAGTGGTTCGAGGACGACATCGTGGCCCGCACCCGCGATTTCCTCCGCGCCACCTTCGGCGAAGCCACGCTGCGGGAGAACCTCCGTTTCCTCGAAGAATCCCTCGGCAAAGACCTGCGGAAGTATTTCCTGAACGACTTCTACAAAGACCACCTCCAGACCTACAAAAAGCGCCCCATCTACTGGCTCGCCTCCAGCCCCAAAGGCAGTTTCCAAGCCCTCTTCTACCTCCACCGCTACACACGCGACACCGTCAACACCCTCCTCAACGGCTACCTGCGAGAATACCTGCATAAACTCGAAGCCCGCCTCAACCAGATCGCCCACACCGAAGCCACCAGCACCAACGCCCGAGAGAAAACCGCCGCCCGCAAGGAAGCCGACAAACTCCGCAAAGCCCTCAAAGAATGCCAGGACTGGGAGCGCGAAGTCGTCCTCCCCCTCGCCCAGCAGCGCATCGACCTCGACCTCGATGACGGCGTGAAGGCCAACTACCAAAAATTTCCCGGCCTGCTCGCGAAGATCCCGGGGCTAGAAACGAAAGAAAGCGAATGAACCCTCCCTTCATCCTTCATAATTTGTCCTTCATCCTTCATCATTCATCCTTTGATCTATGCCTGTAAAAAAGAAATCAGCAAGGAATGTGGCCAGAAAGGCTGGAAAACTCGCGTGCCACAAACGCGTGCTTGCCACCACCCAGAGAGATTTGTTCGACCGCGTCGTCGGAATTTTGGAGCATGCGCGCTCTGGCGTCGTCCGATCAGTCAACAGCCACATGGTGCTCGCCTACTGGCTGATCGGGCGGGAGATCGTGCAGGAGATACAAGGCGGTGCAGATCGGGCGAAGTATGGAGAAACGGTTATTCGAGATCTCTCCTCGCGGTTGAACCTGCACTTTGGGCGCGGCTTCTCAACCTCTAATCTGAAATATTTCAGACAATTCTATCAGACCTACTCGCATCGCCTTCCCAGCATTGGCCACGAGCTTGGTGGCCAATTTGAGAACGCTTCCGTTCGACACGAGACTGGTGACGAATTGGCGGCAATCACAACCGCCAACAAGCCTCGTGGAAAATCTGGAGATGTGCGAATGGGCCACGAACCTCGTGGCGTTTTGGAAGATCTGGCTTCGGCTGTTAAACCTGAAGAGAGCTTGCGGGGGTTTTCACCGCACCTGAGCTGGACTCACTACCGGACTTTGCTACGGGTCGAGAACCCGAATGAGCGCCGATTTTACGAGATCGAGGCAGAGAAGGACAACTGGAGCGTTCCGCATCTCGAACGGCAGATTCACACTTGTCTGTTTGCCCGTTTGCTCAAGAGCCGCGACAAAGCGGGGGTGATGGACTTGGCAACCCAGGGGCAAGAAGTGCTCCGCCCAGTGGATAGCATCAAGCACCCCTATGTTCTGGACTTTCTCGACCTTCCAGACGGACGGACACTCCATGAATCGTCACTTGAATCGGCGATCATGGACAAGTTGCAACCGTTTCTGCTAGAACTTGGCAAGGGATTTGCCTTCGTTGCCAGACAACTCCGTATCGAAACCGAAACAAGTCATTTTTACATTGATCTGGTGTTTTATAATTATTTACTCAAGTGTTTTGTGTTGATTGACCTCAAGATGGGGAAACTGACGCATCAGGACATCGGGCAGATGGACATGTATATCCGGATGTTTGATGAACTGCGTCGCGGTCCAGAGGACAACCCGACAGTCGGCATCATTCTTTGCGCCGAACGCGATGAGGTGGTGGTCAAGTATTCCGTGCTCAAAAGCAGTAAGCAGATTTTCGCCTCGAAATACATTCTTGTCCTTCCCACCGAAGAAGAATTCCGCCGCGAGATCGAGCGCGAACGGCGACTGGTAGAAGAGTCGGCCACTTCATAAGTCATCATTTCCATGAAACGCATTCACGACAGCCTCCATCAAACTTTCCAACGACACCGTTTGGTGTTCTGGTATGACGCTTCGCGGGAGTGGCAGAAGGCATTCGACGCTTTTGAGGCGGATGGCATCACGAAACTCGTTCTCGCGAATAATGAGTTTGGGATGAAGGTGCGTATCTTGGGCGACGAGCCTTCGTCGCGCTTTCTGATCTATTCGCCCTCGATCCGCCCGCCTGACAGCGAAAACTGGCTCTTAGATTTGCTGTTGCAAGGGCATGAGTTCAAAGCTGACCGGGCCTCTCTGGCTGTGCAGGAAGTGGGTCTGCCCTACGAATTTCGTCCGTTGGCGGAGCAACATGTGGAGTTCTTCAAGGAAGCGAAGCGTGTCCAAGGGTTGAAGGACTTGGTGTCGAAGGAAGACACCGCTCCTGATTTGCGAATGAAGATGATGGCGGTGGTCGCTGGAACCTCCGTGGAAATTGATGCCATCCTTCTGGAGTTCTTGAAACAGTCGGTGGATGGCGGAATGTTCGACCCTGTTGAGGAGGCGTTGGGTCGCTTCGCCTTGGTCGAGCCGTTCTGGCGTGAGGTGGGTCGGATGTTCGACTACACTGCGCCCACTCCCTCGCTGCGCGACTTTGCGGTGACGCTTTTCCGAGGAGCCAACCCGCTGGATTCGGCTGTCAGCCTTTCACCACACGCGAAAGTTTTCTTCCAGCGATGGAAGGATAGCCAGGCGCACAGCCAGTTTTTCAGGAAATGGGCATCCAAGTTGGAGAGCGATTTTCAGGTCGCCTCCCATCTGGATACCGCAGGCGACCGACTGAACCTGAGTGACGCTGACACTTTCGAGATTTTCGACAAGTTTACCATTCACCGGCTTTGCCGCGCATTTGAAACTGGGGCACGGGCTAATGAAATACTCACCCGCATCCAAAGCCGACGCCACTCTTTCTGGTATCCCGAACACGAGCACGGTTACGGGGCAATCCAGCAGGCCGTCGAACTCCGCGAGCTGATCGCCGCCGCGGAATTGACCGTGGATTCCATTGACGCTGGGATTGAGCGGTATCGGTCGAAATGGTGGAAGATAGACCGCGCTTACCGTCGCGCTTGCCATCATCTCCGGCAATACGGGCAGGTGAATGTGATGCAAAAGCTCGATGATTGGGTTGGTAAAACTTATGTGAACAATTTTCTACTGCCGCTGGCGGATCTCTGGAGCGACAAGGTGTGCCTGCTGGAGAAGTGGTCATGCGGTGTGCTGCCGAGCCAGCGTCAATTTTACCAGACTCATGTCCTCCCTTATCTGGAGAAGAACCAGAAGGTGTTTGTGATTATTTCGGACGCGCTTCGCTATGAAGCAGCCGCAGAATTTGCCGAACGCATGAATTCCGAGAACCGCTTCACGGCGGAGGTGGATGCGCTGCTCTCCTCACTGCCCTCCTACACCCAACTCGGCATGGCATCGCTTCTGCCCGGAAAGAGCGTGGAGATCGATCCGTCGAGTGGACTGGCAACGGTGGATGGACGGAGTGCGACAGGAACAGAAAACCGGAACGAAATCCTCAAGAGAGCGCTGGAAGGGCGCGGCACGGCCATCCAAGCAGAGCAGTTCCTCGATCTGAATACCAAAAATGAAGGGCGCACTTTGATGCGTGAGCATGATGTCATTTACATCTTCCACAATGTGATAGATAAGATAGGTGATGCCACCGCAACCGAAGGCAAAACGGTGGATGCCGTGGAGCAGGCGTTTGAGGAACTGATGCAAATTATCAAAAAAGTGGCCAATGTGAACGGCAATAACATGCTACTCGTTTCCGATCACGGTTTTCTTTTCCAACAGGACCCCGTGGATGAGAGCGATGACACTTCTTTCCCTGACGCCTCAGCATGGACTTTCCGAAATCGGCGTTTTTCCATCGGAACAGGGACACAACCCACCAGCGATACAAAGGCATTCACAGCAGAACAGCTTGGTCTGACCGGCGAGTGGTCGTGTGCATTTCCCGCTTCTCTCGGTCGCTTCCCCATTCAAGGATCCGGCAAGCGCTATGTGCATGGAGGATTCAGCCTGCAAGAGGTCGTTGTTCCAGTAGTTCACATTCACAAAGCTCGCTCGGACGATACGGGGCGTGTGGAAGTCGAATTCATGCGCGTGCCTGCGAAAATTACCACTGGTCAAGTTTCGCTTTCGCTGTATCAGGAACGGCCGGTGACAGCGAAGTTACTGCCCCGCGAGTTGCGGGTAGGGGTCTTTGCGAAGGACGGCACTGCGCTCTCGGAAATCAAACCGCTTAAATGTGACTCTGCTGATGAGGAGGCTCGGATGCGGGAAGTCAATGTGGTGCTTGTCCTCTCCAAGGTCGCCGATGATTACAACAACAAGGATGTGGATATCCGGTTGGAGGAAACCCTGCCTAGAACATCTCAAACGGTCACTTACAAATCTCACCCGCTTAAACTTCAAAAACCATTCACCAATGACTTCGATGAACTCTGATTTAACAAACCAAAGTGGGGGAGGCGACACGCCTGCCATAGACTCGGACGATGCAGGCAAGAGGCCTGCACCACAATCTATCAGCCATCTCGACCGCAAAATTCTTGATGCATTTCCTGGTCTTGTAGTCCGCAAGGATCTCACCAAAGGTCTCAGGCAAAACGCTGTTGTCCCCACCTATGTTCTTGAGTTTCTGCTGGGCCAGCACTGTGCTACGGATGATCCCGCAGTCTTGAAGTCTGGATTGGAATCGGTTCAGCGTATCCTTGCCAAGCATTATGTTCATCGGAATCAGGCCGAATTGGTTAAATCAACAATCAAGGAAAAAGGCAAACATAAGGTCATTGATAAATTGACGGTCGAATTGAACGACAAAGGCGGCTTTTATGAGACCGAGTTCACGAATCTCGGGCTGAAGAAAGTGCCGGTATCCGATGATTTCGTGCGCCGATATCCGAAACTGCTGGTCGGCGGGATTTGGTGCATCGTGGATGTCGCCTACGAGGTCGCAGAGGACACGAAGCGGAGCCCCTGGACCCTTGATGCCCTCAAACCGATTCAAGTGGCCAAAGTTGACTGCGATGAGTTTCTTGCGGCTCGCACCAAGTTCACAACCGAGGAGTGGATGGATGTCCTGATGCAGAGCATCGGGTTCAATCCTGAAATGTTCACCCGCCGAGGGAAGTTGCTCGCTCTGATGCGTCTGATTCCCTACTGCGAGCGCAACTACAATATGATCGAACTCGGCCCCAAGGGAACAGGGAAGTCTCATGTTTACGCTGAATTTTCACCGCATGGTATTCTCATTTCTGGAGCTGAAGTGAGCGTGGCAAAGCTGTTTGTGAACAACTCTTCTGGAAAGATCGGACTGGTCGGTTACTGGGACTCCATCTGTTTCGACGAGTTCGCTGGGAAAGATAAAAAGGTGGACAAATCCCTTGTGGACATCATGAAGAACTTCATGGCCAACCGGTCGTTCTCGCGCGGGATTGAACAACTCACCGCCGAGGCATCCATGGTGTTCATGGGCAACACAAAGAAGTCGGTCGCCTACATGCTCAAGCACACTCATTTTTTTGATCAACTGCCAGATAAATACATAGACTCCGCTTTTCTGGACCGCCTTCATGCTTTCAGTCCGGGATGGGAAGTCCCCATCGTGCGTAGCGAATTGTTCACCGACGGCTACGGTTTCATTGTGGACTACATCGCCGAGATCCTGAAGCACCAGCGCACCGAAGACTTTACCAGTGCCTATAAAGAGCATTTTGAGATCGTGTCCGAGGTGTCCACTCGAGATCAGACTGGATTCGAGAAGACTTTTTCGGGGTTGATGAAGATCATCTACCCGGACGGAAAAGCCACGGCAGAGGAAGTTGGCGAACTGCTCCATTTTTCGATGGAATGCCGTCGTCGCGTCCGGGAACACATTCTACGCCTTGACGATACTTTCAATCGGCACGATTTCATTTTTAAACCTGTAACAGGAGGTGTGCCTATCACGGTGTTGACCCCAGAAGAACTCCAATATCCCGCTTTCTCCACTCCGCGGATCATTCCAAACCCAGAGGATTCTGCTAGTGAAGGCGAGACGGTGACGGAGCAAACGAGAGTGGCGATTGTCACCCCATCCGAGACTGTCACCCAAAAGCCTGGGCACATCGTTGTGCCGGAGAACACCAAGGGATGGAGCTACCGCCGGCTTTTTGCCGAGCATCTGAAAGGAGCGCAGAAGATTACTATTCACGATCCCTATGTTCGAATGTTCTTCCAGGTGCGCAACCTGATGGAGTTCCTTCAAATGGTTCACGATCTCGTTGCGGAAGGCGACGAAGTTGAGGTTCACCTCGTCACCCAGTCGGATCTCGATTCCTGCGTGAAGCAGGAGGAGAACTTCAATCAGATCGTCGAGTCCTTTACCGGATCGCGCATCGCCTTTAGTTGGGAGTTCGATCATAGCCCCAACTTTCATGCCCGAAACATCACGACCGATACCGGATGGAAAATCACCATGGATCGTGGGCTCGACATCTTTCAGAAATATGAAACTGGCCCATTCTCACTTGAGCAGGCAGTTCAAGAAGCTAGATTAACTCGTGGAGTTGAAGTCACATATCTAAGAATGTGCTGATGTTGACTCCTTTCAACACCCCACGAAACCCTGCATCTTCCTCATGCAAATCTCATGCAATTTCAGTGTAAAAAACGAGAAATCTTGCAGAACCTGAAAAATCGTGTGTCGTGTAAGACGCTATGAATACGCACACATACGAAAACGGTGCGAGTTCCGCTTTACTCCGAAGGGGTTGGATCAATTTGCTGCTGGGAACGCCAGCGTCCCGCTGGCATCTTGTCGGCAAAATCAGAAGATGCCGGCGTGACGCCAGCAGTCCCAGTTTGGGATTGATCCAACCCTTTCAGGGTTGTCAGCCTCCCCTCATTTCCTAGGCTGAGAGTAGTCAATGAATCGCAGAGGTGCCCGATTATGGCTTGTCGCAAAAAAATGCTCTGCTAGGAATCATGGACTATGAGAAAAGTTAGAGTTGCCGTGTTGCCGGGGGATGGGATCGGGTCAGAGGTCATGGATGAAGCTGTTAAAGTGCTCCGCCGTGTGGAAGCCCGTTTCCAATTGAGTTTCGATCTCTGTTTTGCCGATGTAGGCGGGATAGCCATAGACAGGCATGGTGTCGCGTTACCAGATCAAACCGTGGCCGTCTGCCAGAGCGCAGAAGCTATACTTTTCGGCTCTGTTGGCGGCCCCAAATGGGAAAACCTTCCACCAGCGCAGCAGCCAGAGCGTGCTGCTCTTTTGCCGCTCAGGAAAAAATTCGGCCTTTACGCCAACCTCCGCCCCGCGATTTGCTACCCAGAACTTGTCCACGCTTCCCCGGTCAAATCCGAACTTATCCCAGGCGGCTTTGACATCCTCGTTGTCAGGGAACTCACGGGCGGACTTTACTTCGGACTGCCCAAAGAGACGGTTCGCACAGAACGCGGCGAGCGGTCAGTGGACACCATGGTTTACGAGACGGAAGAGATCGTAAGAGTGACGCATGTCGCGTTCCAGTCTGCTGGACGCCGCAGGAAAAAAGTGACGCTTGTTGATAAAGCAAATGTCTTGGAGTGCAGCCAACTCTGGCGCAGGACAGTCAAGGCCATCGCCCCTTCATACCCAGACATATCGCTGGATTTTGTCTATGTGGATAACGCAGCCATGCAGCTCGTTAAAAACCCGGCACAGTACGATGTCATGCTTTGCGAAAACACATTCGGCGACATAATCAGCGACGAGGTGGCCGCAGTAACAGGTTCCCTTGGCATGCTCCCGAGCGCGTCGTTAGCCGAGGGCTCATTCGGACTTTACGAGCCAAGC
>JAIFLJ010000153.1:19002-23797 GCA_020049135.1 bacterium
CGGCGGCACCGCCCCAGATATCGCTGGCAAAGGTGTGGCCAACCCGATCGCACAGATTCTTTCTGCCGCCCTCATGCTCCGCTATTCGTTCAAAGAAAACGAAGCCGCTGTTGCAATCGAAAAAGCGGTAGAAACGGCCATCCGCGATGGCCTGCGGACACCTGATATTTATAGTGCAGGGACGAAGAAGGTGGGCACGAAAGAGATGGGCGACGCTATCGCTGCACTGGTCTGAAAACGGTTTTCTATCCCCTGTTTTCTTGGTGGTTTTTGGCCAAGAGCATGTAGAGTGACGGGATGATGAAGAGCGTGAAAAATGTGCCTATGGCCATGCCTCCCACCAGCACAAGACCTATAGAATTCCTCGCCTCCGCTCCCGCGCCCGTCACGAGCGTGAGCGGAAAATGTCCAGCCACGGTCGCTACGCTTGTCATCAGTATGGGGCGCAGTCGCGTGAGGCACGCCTGCCGAACGGCGGCGACTTTTTGCAGCCCAGTTTTCTGAAGCTGGTTCGCAAACTCCACTATCAATATACCGTTTTTGGAGATCAGTCCCACCAGTGTCACTAGCCCGATTTTTGAATAAATGTTGAGCGTGGTCGTCCATCCGCTCGTCCAGAATGGGATTTCAGGGTTTGGCATTTTCAGGAATGTGAACAGGAGTGCCCCGAACATGGCTAGTGGGACGGAGCCGAAAAGGATGATGAACGGATCGCGAAAGCTGTTGAACTGCGCAGAAAGAACCAAGAAAATAATGGCGATGGAGAGGGCGAATGTGGTTAGAAATTTGGAGTTGCCCTCGTTGCGCAACTGGCGCGATTCGCCCGTGTAGTCTAGTCCATACCCTTTCGGCAACATGGCGTCGGCTTCCTTTTCGAGGAAAGTGAGTGCTTGGTTCAAAGGGCATATCGCCACACCGCTAAGTTTTACAGAATTGAGCTGCTGGAAACGGTTAAGGGAACGCGGCTGGACGGTGTCCTGAAGTGTAGCCACTGTAGAGAGCGGGATGAGCTGGCCTGCTGGGCCCGCGATTTGGAGGTCTTGAAGCTGCTCAGGTGTAAGGCGGCTGCTACGCTTGATCTGCGGAATGATTTTGTAGCTACGCCCAGAAATATTGAAACGGTTGACGAACTGCGCCCCGACTGCGGCTGAGAGGTCGCCGCCTATCTGGTGCAGGGATAGGCCAAGGTCGGCAGCCTTATCGCGGTCTATCCGAATCTCCGTCTGCGGCAAATCCATTTTCACATCCACGATGGGTGGAAACGCGAAAAGATGGCTCTCCGCCGCTTTCTGCGCAAGCTGGTTGGCAAAGGGCAAAATCTGTTCGGTTTCAGCCGTGGATGTGATGACAAACTCGACAGGAAACTGGCCGCCGCCTGGCAAAGCTGGCGGGAGAACTGGAAACATCTGTATGCCAGGTATAGCGTGCAGCTTCATCTGTAGTTCTGGCATTATTTCAAAAACTGTCCTCTTCCGCTCGCCCCACGGCTTCACGATCATGCCGCCAAATCCAGAGGAAGGCATGGTGATCTGGAATGTATGATCCATCTCAGGTGTGCCAGAAAAAATATCGTTGGCTTGATGCGTGAAATGGGCCGTCTGTTCAAGCGTGGAATTGGACGGCGTGCTGACGATACCGAATATCACGCCTTGGTCTTCAGTGGGTGCCAACTCTTGCGGCGATTGCTGGAAAAAAACTACGGCCAACATAAACAGCGCAGCCCATAGAGTGTAAACCGCCGGGCGTGACGAGAGCGATCGGTCAAGCCAACGGGCGTAGATGTTTTTCAGGCGTTCAAATACGGCGTTGATATGGGCGGGGAGCCAGTGGTGCTCCAGCTCGGCGTCTAGCAGCCTTGACGACATCACTGGAGAAAGCGTCAACGCCACCACACCAGAAATCAAAACAGCACCAGCCAGCGTGAAAGCGAACTCGCGGAAAAGCGTCCCCGTCAGCCCTTCCTGCAACCCTATGGGCGCATAGACTGCGGCCAGCGTGACTGTCATTGAAATGATTGGTGTCACCAACTCGCGTGCCCCAGCCAGCGCTGCGTCCATGGGCTGTTTGCCTTCGCGCAGATGCCGCTCTATGTTCTCCACGACAACTATCGCATCGTCCACCACAAGCCCAACGGAAAGCACCACGGCCAGCAGCGTCAGAAGGTTGAGCGTGAAACCGAAAACCTGCATGACAAACACAGCACCTATGAGCGAGACGGGGATCGCCGTCACAGGTATCAGCACCGAACGCACTGTGCCAAGAAAAAGGAATATAACGACCATTACGATCAGGAGCGTTTCGGAAAGCGTGATCACGACCTCGTTTATGGCATCGTTTATGTAGGCCGTTGCGTCGTATCCTATGCCAGCGTTCATACCTGTGGGGAGGTCTTTACGGATATTATCCATTTCAACCCTGACTTTTTTTATAACATCAAGCGAGTTCGCGTTGGGCAGCACCCAGACACCCATGAAAACTGCGGTTTCGCCAGAGAAACGGACTTCGGCATCGTAATCTTCCGCGCCAAGCACCACATCGGCTATGTCTTCAAGCCGAACTAAAGTTCCATTTTCCTCTCGTATAACCAAGCGTTTGAACTCTGCGATGGAGCGCATGTCCGTGTTGGCCGTCAGGTTCACCTGCATGAGTGCTCCACGGGTGCTCCCCACTGCGGAAAGGTAATGGTTTGCCTCCAATGCCTGTCGCACTTGGCTTGGGCTTACGCCGAGTGCGGCCATGCGGTCTGGTTTCAGCCACAAGCGCATGGCGAATGTGCGCCCGCCCAGCAAGTCGGCTCTTTGCACGCCTTCGATAGCAGAAAGCCGAGGCTGCACATTTCTGACGAGGTAATCCGTTATTTCGTTTTGCTCAAGCAGGTCGGAAGAAAAACTCAAGTACGCCGATGCAAACTGCGAGTCTGCCGTCTCTATGCTCAGTATTGGCACTTCTGATTCAGGCGGCAAATCGCCGCGAACCTGATCTACCTTCGAGCTTATTTCCGCCAGTGCCTGCGTAGGGCTGAAATTCAGCTTGAGCCGTGCGTTGATCGTGGAAACACCCTGCGCACTCTGCGACTCTATGTAGTCTATCCCATCGGCAGCCGCCACTGCTCGCTCTATCGGCGTAGTGATGAAGCCGCGAACCAAATCCGCTCCAGCACCCACATAGGCCGTTTTGATTGTGATAACGGCGTTCTGGTTGCGCGGGTACTGCCGCACATTCAGCGTGCGGATGGCCTGCACGCCCGCCAAAATTATGAGCAGGTTCACGACCACCGCAAGAACGGGGCGCTTGATAAAAATGTCGGTGATTGTCATGGCAAAAAAATTAACTATCCGACGGTGACGGCGAACGAGACGGCTGGATGGCGGAGCCTGAGCCGAGCACGACTTTCACGCCGTTACGGAGCTTGAATGCGCCAGTCGAAACCACTGTTTCCTTCGCTTTCAAACCGGAAGTGACAGCTACGAAATCCCCCTGTTTCTTTCCGAGCCTGACAAACTGTTGCCTAGCTGTCAAAGCGGTCTGTCCCGTGCGCTCATCCTTTTGAGATTCCACCACAAACACCGAATCGCCGTAAGGGGCATACACGACTGCCGTGGCGGGGATAGCTAGAACATCCTCCTTTTTTTCAAGCAGAACAGTGACTTGGGCGAACAGCCCTGAACGCAATTCGCCGTCTGGGTTCGGGAGCGTGGCCTGCATGCGCACGCTGCGGGTGCGGCTTTCCACATCGGGGTTCACCGCTGTCAAAACGCCAAGGAATGTTTTGCCTGGATATGTGTCCGTAGAAACTCGGACGGCAAGCCCTGCTTTGAGTTGCTGAAGCCGCTGTTCTGGCAAGAAAAAATCTGCAAAAATGCTGTTCAAATCTTGCAATGAAACTAGCGGGTCACCTTCGCGAACCCACTGGCCGAGATTTACTAGGCGCACGCCAGTGCGCCCGCCGAACGGGGCGCGCACGATTTTTTTATCCAGCATGGCCTTCGCGCTTTGCCATTCTGCAACGGCCAGCTTGGCTTCCATCTCAGCCGTGTCCAACTCGGCGGTAGCATTGACTTTTTTACTGCTCAACGAGCGGGCACGATCCAAGTTCAGTTCTGTCAAATCTAGTCGCGCTTTGGAGGACAAAAGTTTGGCGTCTTCAGTACCCGTGTCCAACTCTATCAGTACAGTGCCTTTTTCAACTGTGTTCCCGGATTCGAAAGCGATTTTTTTCACCGTCCCAGATGATTCCGCTCGTAGAACTGCGCCTTGCACAGCGGAGAGTGATCCCGTGGCTTGGAACGATGCCTCCCATGATTCAGCCATAACTTCTGCTGTCAGCACCGACTCTGGCGGGGGCGCGAAATGCTTCCCAGACGCAATCATTTTCATTATTTGAGATGCCTTGATGCCGGCGAGCAAAAGCACTAGCCCGATCACCACACCCAGTGCTTTCAGCACCTTTAGGGCATTGGGCGACAAACCGTTTAAAAATTTCATAAAAATATTTTCTAAGTTTCAACTTCGCCACCGGTTTAAAAACGGAGGTCAATACACATACATAACCACATTCATAATTAATCATCTAAATAATTCAAGTATTAAACCCATATTTTCATTTCATAATGCAAATCTAGGTTCAGACATCCTGACTTTCGCGGAAAAGAATCCCCATGTTCTAGCGAACACCACAAACGATGAAAATGTGGTGCGGGCATCCTTGCCCAATACTGTTGCTTTAGCACAAAATCACTGTTTTTGAGGTCTTCCAAGAAACTGATTTTGTTCCGAGCTTTCTGGTGGGAAACTT
>JAIFLJ010000189.1:0-1409 GCA_020049135.1 bacterium
GGAGGGGCGTTTGCCGTTGTTGCTCCTCAGTCACAGGTCTCCCTGGACATGCTCCTTCGTCGCGCCTAGGCAAACACCCCTCCCCACGACTGCTCATGCGAACCTTTTTGTGTTACAGGCCACTAGTCCTGTTTTGTGTGCGGTTTCTGGAGGAGCCAGACACCAGTTTCACCGTATTTTTTGTCGCGCAAGCAATCAAAGGCACCTAGCGATTTGGGGCGTGTCGGGACATAAAATTCAAAAACAAACAGCCCGCCTTCATCTAGGCGGTCGAACACGGCGCAAAAAAGATTTTCATAAAAACTCTCGGCCTCGCGCAAGTCGTCTGGGAGTCTGCCTTTATAGTAAGGCGGGTCGGCCAAAACTAGGTTGAAAGAGTGCTGCGTCTGGCGCAGGAAAGAAAAAACATCTTGGCGGTAGAGCGACGCCTTTCCTTCGAGTTTGGTGAAGGACAAATTTTTTTTCAACGCTTGGCAGCAGATCGAGTTTTGCTCTACGAAACTGGCGTGTGCAGCACCCCTGCTCAACGCCTCTATACCCAGTGATCCCGTCCCCGCAAAAAGGTCTAGTGCCACGGCATCCAGCACGGCGTCACCGAGCATGGAAAATATTGCGCCGCGAATTTTATCCTGTGTTGGGCGTAGCTCTAGCCCACCTTGTTTTGGTGAGGACAAATTTAGCCCTCCCGCAGTTCCTGCAATTACTCTCATGCAGAAAAACTAGCCAAAACCCTGAAATTTTGCGAATGAACATTCTGTGAAACCGAAAAAATGCCTCATTTTCAATCCTTCCGCTAAGGGCGAGAAAGCCAACAGGCTGTTGGATGAGGTGCGGCGTATGGCCAAAGACACGGTCATAAAGATAACTTCTGGCCCGGGTGACGCCGAGGCTTTAGCCGAACGCGCTGTCCAGCAGGGATACGAAACTATCCTTGCCGCAGGAGGCGATGGAACCGTGAACGAGGTCGTGAACGGCATAGGCGAAAGCGGCGTTACTTTCGGCATTCTCCCAGTGGGAACCATGAATGTTTTCGCGCTGGAGCTGGGCATCCCGTCGAACCTGAAGGGCGCATGGGAAGTGATCCAGCATGGGCATATCCGCGATGTGGATATGGCCAAGGCAAACGACCAGTATTTCGTCCAGTTAGCGGGCGTAGGCATTGACGCGCAAGTGGTCAGCGAGACTGATTGGGAAATGAAAAAATCGCTCGGTCCGCTCAGCTATGTTTTGACTGGGCTATCAGTGGCTGGGCGCAAGCCGCCAGTCCTGCGCGTGACGGCTGACAGACACAAGATCGAAGGCTGTTTTGTGCTCGTGGGCAACGGGCGGTACTACGGTGGCCCCATCGAAATTTTTAAAGGCGGGCGGATAGATGACGGGCTGCTCGATGTTTATGTTTTTCAGCGGAT
>JAIFLJ010000189.1:1443-20387 GCA_020049135.1 bacterium
GCGGATGAGCCATTTTGATGTGATCCGCTATTTGCACGGAGCATTTTTTCAGGCGCACGACCGTTTGCCGGATGTCAAGACGATGCGCGTCCGTCGCGTTACCGTTGAGTCTGACGACTTGGTGCCTGTGGAGGTGGACGGGGAGCTTCTTGGGAACGCCCCTGTGACCTTTCAAGTTTTGCCGGGGAAATTGCGAGTGCTTTCTCCGAATTGTTATTGAGTAAAGTATGGGGGACATGGCGGCGGTGCGGAGCTTTAGCGATGGAGGCTTGCGCATTTCCGTTGCTTTGTGAATATAGAAGGAGTTGGTCATGTATTCCCATCTTGAAAAAGAGTTTCAGCAGATAGAGCGGCGTTACAAAAAGCAGCCCGCTGAACCTATGCCCATCGAGGCATGTCAGCGTTTTCTGGAAACTGCTGCCAGCCGCATGAAGCATGGACACCAAGATGGCGTTGCAGGCCGTATGGTGGCAAACGGGCGCAGCCATGCGATTGATATACTGCTGACGCACCTGTGGGAGGACGCCTTGGGGCGTCACGGCGGTGTGGGGACGCCTGCGGCAAAGTGCCCGATGGCACTGGTGGCGCTGGGCGGCTACGGGCGTGCTCAGTTGAACCCTTACAGCGATGTGGATATTATGTTTTTGCACGGTGCCGAGAGCCGCGAAACTGAGGATGCCATAAAGCCGCTGGTGGAGTCTGTCCTGTATCCCCTCTGGGACGCTGGGCTTAAGGTCGGCCACTCCACGCGCACTGTCGCGCAGGCCATTGAAAACGCCAACTCGGAGCCGCTTTCAAAAACGGCTATTTTGGAGAGCAGACTCATTTGTGGCGACGACCCTCTTTTCAAAATAATGCAGGCCCGTTTTTTGAAGAAATGCGTGGAAGGCCACGAAGACGCTTTCATACAGTGGCGCTTCGAAAACCAGTCGCAGCGGCACGCCAAATACGGCGGCTCGGTTTTCATGCAGGAGCCACATGTTAAAGAGGGGTGCGGGGGTTTGAGGGATTACCACAACCTGATCTGGATTGCTTATTTCTGGAAGCGGATACGGGAGATTGATGGCCTTGTGGAAGTGGGGGTTTTGACCAAGGAGGAGAGCGCACAGCTTGAGGGAGGATTCGATTTTTTAATGCGTGTCAGGAACCAAATGCACTTCATGGCTGGGCGCGAAAACAACCAGCTTTCCCTCTCATTGCAAGGGAGGGTGGCCACTGGCCTCGGCTATGAGGAACGCCCGCCAGTGCGGCGTGTGGAAGCGTTCATGCGCGACTATTATCAGGCGGCGCAGGCCATCCATTTCCTGACTAATGCGGCTACATGGAAAATGGCTCAACTTTCTAAAAACAGGAAACAGTTTTGGATGCTTCGTTTTTTGCCATCCATGCCAGGCGGAAGGAAAAAGCATGTTGACGATTTTGCGATAAAAAACGGGGAGATAACATCGGAAAACAGGAATGTTTTCAACGAAGACCCGATATGGCTGATCAAAGTTTTTCTAGTCGCGCAGCGCGAAGAGTTGGCTATGAGCTACGACCTGCTGCGCCTTGTGCGCAGGCATCTACCGCTTCTGACGCGCCAGTTCATACAGACGAAGGCTGTAACCGAGATTTTTTCAGAAATTTTCACTGCTAAAGGTCGGGTGGCCAAGACGGCCAGGCTGATGCACCAGACTGGTGTCTTGGGCAAAGTGATCCCAGAGTTCGAGCCGCTCACCTGCCTAGTGCAGCACGAGTTTTTCCACCGCTATTCTGCGGATGAACATACACTGATGTGCATAGAGCACCTCGACCATCTCGTCCGTTTTGAGGGCACTGCACCTAGCGTTCAAGGGTTCGTGCGATACCAAGCTATAATGAAATCTATCGAGCATCCGCTGTGGTTGTACCTCGCCATGTTGCTGCACGATGCAGGCAAATCCATGGACACCGATGACCACTCCGAAATGAGTGCGCTTATGGCCGTGAAGGTCGCCAAACGGATGAAGCTGCCCTCGGAAGCAATGAAAATGCTCACATTCTTGGCTGACCATCACCTGACCATGTCCCACACTGCGCAGAGGCGTAATGTGGACGACGAAGAAACAATTCGCGAATTCGCAGGCGTGGTAGAGACGCCAAGCCGCTTAGATCACCTCATGCTAGTTAGCTACGCAGACGGACGCGGCACCACTGGGGGAGAAAGCTGGTCTGACTGGAAAGAGACGCTCATGTGGCATCTTTACGACCGCACGCGCCTGCTTTTGGAGGGTAGTCCAGAGTTTGAAAAGAAGGCATCCCAGCGCATTGAGGAGATGCAGGAGCGCATAGTTGCGAAGCTCCCCAAATCCGTCCCCAAGAGCGAGGTGTTTATCCATTTCAAATGCTTGCCGCCCCGTTACTCTCAGATGAATCAAGAGCAGGAGATAACCAAGCACATCGTTGCTGTTCACGAGTTTCTCAAGTGCCAAGCGGAGCTGGGCACGGATCCCCTCAAGCCCGTGATTTTGTGGGTGCATTACCAAGAGCGCGGGCACTCGGAACTGGTCGTGGTGACATGGGATCGCTCACAACTAGTTTCACGGGTTACAGGGGCACTTGCTGTGGCGGGGCTGAATATTTTGAGCGCGGGCATTTTCACTAGGAGCGACCATATCGTTGTTGACGCTTTTCGGATTTGCACGGATCGCAACGAGGCTGTCACGGATGTGCGAGACCAGAAACTTTTTGCCGAAACGCTCGAAAAATCGCTTTCTGGCGATACATTCGACTTTGGCGCACAACTCAAAAAATTGCTGGCCAAAAGACCTGTCAATCGCACTGGTGCGGACGGCTTCCCTACCAAGCTTGTTCTTGATAACTCAAGCCTGCAGAACAACACGCTGTGCGAGATTCAGACGCCAGATCGTCCCGGCCTTTTGCACGAGCTTGTCACATGCCTCACGAGAGAGGATTTACAAATCACATTCGCTAGGATCGAGACCGAAAAGGGTGCCGCTATAGATACATTTTATCTTTCCGATATCCAAGGCCGCAAAATTATGGACGATGCCGCGCTGCAAAAACTTAAGAAAGAAGTTTTGCAGTGCGCCGATGCGTGACACTTCCATCCCAGCGTCGCGTTGCCATCATTTTGCGGCATGAGACATCTGTCCGCATTGCGCCGTGAGGCTGGCTATAAGCCGCTGCCAGTGTTCGCGTCCGACTATCACTTCACGCTTGCGTCGCACCGTCACAACGCGTTTCCGTAGTGTTGCGGGTTTCCACGCGGGAGTCAGTCCGCACGCCGTGCAACGGCATCCGTTACCGCCCCAATCCGCCTCGTTCATTTCTTCCATGCAGTGTTCGCAAGTGATCATAATTTTCGTCTCCTTATGTTTGTATTTGCAAGCATGGTGACAAATGATGTAGGACATAGGCTGTCCTATGTTAAAAAAAATAAAAAAGATTTCTTCAGCTAGGCGTGCCGCTCCTGTATCGCGTCCGCCGTTGGCTCGTATGATGCGGCTGCATGAAAAACTAGCCCGTGGGGAGCCGTGCAACTGTAGGCGTGTATCGGGAGAGATGGAGGTGTCCGGTAAGACTATCCAGCGCGACATGGATTTTATGCGGGATCAACTCGGCTTACCAGTGGCCTACGACTCTGCAAAAAGGAGTTTTGTTTACACTTCGCCCGTCACGCACTTCCCGACGGTTCAAGTCACAGAAGGAGAACTGGTGGCTCTTTTCGTGGCGCAGAAGGCGCTGGTGCAATACCGTGGCACGCCGTTCGAGAAGGCACTCGGCACCGCGTTTCAAAAACTAACAGACGGCCTGCAAGAGGAGGTTTCTTTTACGCTGGCAGAGGCTGAACCGTGTTTCTCGTTTCACTCTCCAGGGACTCCGCTTGCCGACCTCAGCCTCTTAGAACAGCTCGGGGGGGCGGTGATGAAGCGAATGGAAATAAGTTTCGAGTACCATAAGTTGCAGGGCGAGAAGTTTGAACTGCGCCATGTCCGTCCTTACCACCTAGCCTGTTCCGACAACCAGTGGTATTTGCTAGGCCACGATATGGGCAGGGAAAGCGTGCGGACTTTCGCACTGCCGCGCATGAGGTGTTTGAGCGTGGGCGTGACAGGATTTTCGAAGCCGCGAGATTTTTCTCCTGCAAAAATGCTCGAAAAAAGTTTCGGCATTTTCAGCGGCGACAAGAGCCACGAAATAAGGATAACATTCGACGCATTTGCAGCTCGGCTTGTGGCGGAAAAAAAATGGCACTCCAGCCAGAAAATAGTTTTCAAAAAAAACGGTGGGTGCGAACTCCGACTCACGCTGGGTAGCCTGCACGAGATAGAGAGGTGGATACTCGGGTGGGGCTACCATGCAGAGGTGTTGTCACCAGCGGTGCTGCGGGAAAATATTTGCGGCACGATCCGCGCCATGAGGAAAGTCTATGATGGCGTTTAAGAGTTGAGGTGGTGAAGAGTTTCAACCCTTAAACTCTTCAACTTAAACTTAAACTTTTATTCAGGTGTTGGCAAAACGGCGTCTCTTGTGCTATTGTTTGATTCATCGCTTGGAAGGGCCTATAGCTCAGCGGTAGAGCAGGGGACTCATAATCCCTTGGTCGCAGGTTCGATCCCTGCTGGGCCCATGCTTGCTTTGTCTGCCAAACTCATGAATTCGAGACTCGCATTTGTGCTGTGGTGTGTCTGCGCTCCAGGTGTTTTTCTCCTCTGCGCGGCTACGGAACCGCTTTCACCTTCACCAGAGTCACGCCTCGTTGACGAGGCTATCCAAGCCGAGGTCAAAGGCGACATAGCTGGTGCCACGGAGCGGTACAGGAAAGCGCTGGACATCAATCCGACAATGAAGCGTGTGCATTACCAACTCGCCATATTAGCTTTCCAAAAAGGTCTTTTTGCAGAGGCTTTGTCGGAGTGCGATGCCGAGATAAGCCTCGGTTCGCGCTCGGTGGATCCGTACCAGTTGAGCGGGGCGATCTACGCACGGCTACAGCAATACGAACGGGCTGAGGCCGCGTTCAAAAAAGCAGCCGAGCTTGCTCCGGCAAGCCCGCGTGCGTGGAATAATCTTTCTGAGATATACCGTTTGCAGCACCAGTGGGAGCAGGCCGCCGCCAGCTTTGAAGAGGCAGAGAAATTGGAGCAGCCAGACGCGTGCGGTCTCCTCAAAAAACAGCTCATCACACTCTCCGCAGGAAAAGTAGAGGCGGTGGACGCCAAGCTGGCGGAGTTCCGAGCTAGTCCGCCGTGCGCCCCGTGGGTGGATGCCCTAGCTTGCGCCGTGGCCATACAAAAAAAGAACCCAGTCCACGCGGCCATTGAGTGGAAAGCTTTTGTGGGGCGGGCGAAACCTGAGTTTATAGAAACCGTTAGGCGCGATCTTTTTTTTCAGGAGGCGGCCTGCGTTTCTGGGATGGAATTTTTGAAAAACCAGCTTTGAAAGGGCATTTGCTATGAAACCTGAAATCCTATTGCTTTGGGACATTGACGGAACCTTACTGACGACTGGGGGTGCAGGCGAACGGGCACTGATAGAGTCGTTGAAAAAAAATTTTGGCATTGAGAGTGACTTGTCTGATATAGAGGTTTGCGGGCGGACGGATCGGCGGATCGCCATGGATGCGCTCAAGCATTACGGGCTGGCACAGACGCCAGAGAATGTGGCTCGATTTGTGGATGGCTATCTTGATGCCCTCGGAACTTGGCTGCCAGAACGCTCGCCTCAAGGCATGGTTCTGCAAGGCGTAAGGGATATTCTTGAGGAGGTCAGGGGCAACCGTCCGCACATAGCGCAGGGTCTGCTCACGGGCAACATGCGCCACGGGGCACGCCTAAAATTAGAATATTACGGGGCGTTCCACTATTTCGAGGTCGGGGCGTTTGCCGATGATCACCCAGACAGGAACGAGCTGCCGCCCCACGCCAAAAAGCGGGCTGAGGAAAAATATGGGACGCCGTTTTTGCCAGAGAAAGTTTTTGTCATAGGCGACACGCCGCACGACATAGCCTGTGGGAAAACAATCGGGGCATGCACGGTCGGGGTGGCCACGGGGCGTTATTCCGCCGCTGCGCTCAGAGCTTGCAATCCCACGGCAGTTTTTGAGGATTTGAGCGACAAGGACGCATTTTTCCGGTTGGTGGAAGGCGGAAAAAACTTTTCGGCACTTTAAAAAAAACAAAAAAATACTAGACACGGTGGCGGCTAGTGGCTATTAGAGGTGGTAGGTTGTCTTCTTCAAAGCGTTCAATTCTGATTATAGAGGATGACAGTCGCATTTCGCGACTGACGCGTGACTATTTGCACGAATGTTTCCCAGGGATGCGTGTCGAGATAGCTGGTTCTGCAGCCAAGGCGAAAGCCATTTGCCAACAGTTTCCGCCCGCGCTCATAATATGGGACGGGGTTCCGAACGAGCGTGGGACGCGTGAGGAGTACGCCTCTTGCATACCGGAAGTTCTCTGGAGAAAGGTGATTCCTATCTCTGTTGACGAAACAATTTTGGAATTTGCCAAACAGCGCGGGGCACTTGAGCCTGTTCCCAAAAAAGTAGATATGGCACATGCGTGGGTCAAAGAGTTGGCAGAGCGTGTCCGTGTCGCGCTGTCCTCAAAAAAGAAAAAATGAACTCTGCCAACGAGCATGATTCGCGTTACCTTGGGCAGTA
Organism: bacterium; assembly: GCA_020049135.1. Lineage (GTDB taxonomy): Bacteria > Verrucomicrobiota > Verrucomicrobiia > JADLBR01 > JAIBCM01 > JAIFLJ01. Next base: position 8,093 of record JAIFLJ010000189.1, read on the forward strand.
TATCCCGCCGCACTATCATTTCAACATGCTGCGTGACTCACCTAGGATGCACGGGTTCAAGCGGGCTATCGAGATTCTGGTGAAGCCTGGGGCGAGGGTGCTGGAACTTGGTGGCGGCACAGGCATACTTTCATTTTTTGCGGCGAAAGCTGGGGCGTCGAAAGTCTGGTGCGTAGAAATGAACCCGCCAATGCTGGCCATGTCGCGGCGTCTGTTGGCGATGAATCACGGCACAGAAAATATAGAAGTTGTAGAGGCGGACGCGATGAGCTACATGCCGCCCGAGCCTGTGGAAGTTGTGATTTGCGAGATGCTCCATGTCGGTTTGCTGCGGGAAAAGCAGGTGGAAGTGATCCAGTCGTTCAAGGATCGTTACTGGGAGTGCTACGGGGCGTTGCCGCAGTTTATACCAGGTGCTGCGATACAGGCCGTGCAGCCCATCTCCTGCCCTTTCCAGTATTTGGGATACCATGCCCCAGCTCCTGTGTTCCAAGACCCGCTTGTGAAATGGGATGATGTGGTGGAGCTTGGGCAACCAGTATTATACCAGATGTTCCAATACGATTGTGGCATCCCGGAAAAATGTTTGTGCGACGGAGAGATTCAAATTTCCGCTGATGGTGAATGGAACGCGCTCCGTTTCATAACTAAGAATGTCCTCGCCATTGAGCCAGATGGGGAATGTCTGCCAATAGAATGGTTCAACCAATATCTGATTTTGCCGCTGGCCGAGCCAGTGTCCGTGCGTGCTGGGGAAAAGAAAAAACTCTCTTTTTCGTATCTTCCAGGTGGCAGCATCGAATCGCTTGCCGACTCGATCCAGATCGGGCATATTTGATTCACAACAGGTAAAAAAGATGCCTCTACCACCCAAACCCAAGTCAGTCCATTTAGCCTTGAAAGTGGCTATTGCCACAGGCTTGTTGCTGCTTGCTGCTGGCGGGTGGGTAGCGCACTCGGCTTACAAAAAGGCAATGAGGCTGAAGATGGAAATGGATACCGCTGTTGCGGTGGCAGACGCTATGGCTGGAGCGGTGAAAAAGGCTTTCAACCTGACACCGCAAGTCTCCATCAACAGCGAAGTGCGGATGGGTCAGACAGAGCCGATCATGGAAATGGCCACCGTGTCGCGGTTGTTGCAGGTCGAATACGATTTTCAAAACATCTGGGCTTTTAGCCGGAAACGGCTCACGCTTCAGGGCACATATCGGATTTCAGCGGGCTTCGACCTGAAGGCACCTTTTTCTGTGAATGTGGACTCTGCGGCCAAGTCCATTCAGGTCTCTTTACCGCAGCCCAAGATTTTTTCTGTTGAGCTGGTAAGTTATAAAGTTATACGAGACGAAGATGGATTCATCAACCGCGTGACACCTGCGGAACGGGAGCAGGCCATACAGTCAATGAGGGATGATGCGGGGCGCAAGGCTTTAGGATCAGGTCTTTTGGCCGACGCAAAAATTGCCATGCAACGGCACATCATTGAGGCGGCCACGCGGCACGGGTTCGCAGTTTCGTTCCATTACAGTGAATCTACGACAAAAAAATAGCCGTCCTGTTTCTCAGGTTGTTCTTTTCAACAAACCGTACGGTGTTCTGAGCCAGTTCACCCCCGAACATGGCCATCTTTCACTCGCGGATTTTGGCCTGCCCAAAGGGGTTTATCCAGCGGGGCGGCTAGACCTCGACAGCGAAGGGCTCCTAATACTCACGAGCGATGGCGCACTGATACATCGCTTGCTAGACCCGTTCTTTGAGCATCCTCGGACATATTGGGCACAAGTGGAAGGCGTGCCAGGGCGCGAGGCATTACAGTCGCTGGAGTGCGGCTTGCGGATCAAAGGCGGGTATATGACGCGCCCGGCGAAGGCACTGCTTTTGGAGCCGCAGCCCGACATCCCGGAAAGAGTGCCACCTATCAGGTTCAGAAAAACCGTGCCGACCGCATGGATCGAGCTGACATTGACCGAAGGAAAAAATAGGCAGGTGCGGAGCATGACAGCCGCCGTGGGGCATCCCACACTGCGCCTAGTTCGGGTCGCAATCGGGAATATCTGCTTGGGCGATTTGGCTCCTAGGAGTTGGAAAATGCAATCTGTCTATTTGGCGGACGACGGTATCCATCTTGCCACACCAAAGCTGGGCTGAAATTTACATCGCGTGCGATTGTGGGTTTGGGGTAGTGCTGGAGAGGGGACTTGAACCCCTACGGATTGCTCCACCAGATCCTAAGTCTGGCGCGTCTGCCATTTCGCCACTCCAGCGGAAACGAGCGTGTTATGACAGACTAAAAAGTCGTGCGCCAAAAGCCAAGATTATTGAGAGAAAATTTTTCTGTGCATCAGAATGCCCGCATAAGGAGCCGTCGCAGGCCATTGCATAATCTGGGTTGAATAGTGCTATGTTTTTCGCTTCATTGCCCACATGCAAAGCGCGGATGAACTCGTGGGCGAACACATCGGGATGGCTGAAGTAATCGCGCTCGAATACACCCGTATCCCCAGAACGGACACGCACGAAGTTTTGTCGGAGGCGTATCAGGCTCTCCACCGTACCGCTCAAGCATACGACCCTGCCAAGGGTGATTTCATCCCGTTCGCCGCCAAATCAGTCCGCAACGCATTGAACTCCTGCTACGCCAAACAGCTTCGGATGGCCAAGGTCTTTCCGAAAAGTTTGGACTCCGCCCCAGACTGGCCCCGCTTCAATGACGGAGGATCATCCGCCTCCCCGCTCGTGAACCGCATCAAAGACTCGTCCCAAGATGTCAGAAAAAAAGTCCAAAACACGGAGTCGGCAGGCATCATCGGTGAAGCGATGAAAAAACTCTCGCCCCGCGAGCGGCGGGTCATCGAGGGGATCCGCCTCGGGTTCAGCCTGTCGGAGATCGGCGCAAAAATGGGAATCTCCAAACAGGCCGTCCACAAAATTTCTACGCCAGCCTTAGCCAAACTCAAAAATGCTCTGGAAAAAATGGGCTTTGGCGGACTGGATTCAGTCGGCGGCTTGAAAAGCCGTTCGCCCAAAACGGATGGCGGTTGACGGGTTTTCGTTTGGTTCGTATTAGTAAGCTACAAACCCATGAAGGATAGCCAGACAAGCCAGCCGGAGCCGCTCTATTATGTCACCCATGAAGGTGAGGTGCGCCCGTTCTGCGAGCAGATCAAGGCGATGGGCTGGCAATGGATCGAGTGCGACATTTTTTCTCTCTCTGCTTTTCGCACTCGTAATACAACAGGAATCTGACTGGAAAGGAAACCTCATGCCATTCGAGCCCCGTTTCAATTATACGCATAACATGGTGCGAAACCTTGGCCTCATCGAATCTGCGCGTGCGGTGGTGGAGGTGTTGCCGTTGCCGCCTGATCGCGTGCTCTGGCTTCACCAGGAAGCCCGGCAGCGTGCCACTCGTAATTCCACCCGCATTGAAGGCAACACCCTGAACAGTGTCGAGGTGGGAAAGGCTGTCGTGGCGGTGGGTCGGACTCAAACGGAAATGCAACAGGAAGTGCGGAATTACTGGCGTGCCTTGGAATGGATCGAGGAGCAATTGGAGGTTCACCGTTCCTTTTCTGAGGAGTTTGTCTGCGAACTACACTGCATTGTGTTGGTGCGGGGTCATGGCCGTCGGGGAACACGCAGCACCTACCGCACGGAGGAATGTCCGGTGGTGGATTCCGCCACACGACGCATTGACTATGGTCCGCCAGTGCCTGGAGATGTGCCGCGCTTGATGCAGGAGATGGTGGAATGGTTGCACGGTCAGGCGGCGGCATCTCTACCGGGACCTGTGCGTGCTGGTTTGATGGCACACCGGTTTGTGAGTATCCATCCGTTTAGCGATGGCAATGGTCGCACCGCCCGAGCGCTGGCCACCACGGAGCTATGGCGCGCTGGCTACGACATGCGCGGCTTCCTATCACTCGAAGAACACTACATGGCGAACCTGCAAGCCTACTACGACAGCCTACAAATGGGGTTGCCCGTGAACTTCTACGAGGGCCGACACGACCCTGATCACACACCGTGGCTGGAGTATTTTTTAGCAACCATGGCTCGTGCCGCCGAGGATTTGCGCAAGCAGGCCGTGGTGCTCTACAATCCAGGGAACCGCCCAACTCCGATTTGGGATAAGTTGCACCGAGTCCAGCAACAACTGCTCACCCGCCTGCTGGTGCGCGGTCTCAGCGACCAAGCAGAAACGCTGGCGTTCTCACCCTCCGATGTGGTGGAGTGGTTCGGAGTTTCCGCCACCACCGCCCGGGAGTGGCTGGACAAGTGGTGCGACGATGGTTTCGTCCAACCGGCCAAGCCTAGCGCACAGAGGGTCAGGAACTATGTGCTTACGGAAACATGGACAAAACTGCTCCAAACCACGCTGTTTAGCGCAATGTCTAAGAAAACATGAATTGTGTATTTATGCCAGACTTTAATAAAACACCACAATACATGGTGCATGCCGATCTAAATAACGCAAGTCACAACAGCCCGATTACGAGGATTAGATCGAGAAAAAGAGAGTGTTTTTAATCTAGGTATCCATTGCTGGCGATGGACGAAAGATCGAATCGGTCATAAGCTGTCCTGTGCGGTATTATGAGCACAATCCAATGGGAATACGATCTGGTCGAGCGCCCGTTCTGCAAACAGCTCCAGACCTTGGGCTGGCAGTGGATCTTCCGTCGGCGGCTTGAAAAGCCGTTCGCCCAAAACGGATGGCGGTTGACGGTTTTTCGTTTGGTTCGTATTAGATTGAAAGCGATCATGGAAACTGAAAGTCAAAATAACGGGGGCTCTCGCTATCATGTTCTTGATGGGAGGCAAATCCACGGGCCTTTTGTGTTGGATGTGGTCAAACATAAAATTGCCTCGGGAGATCTGCCCGCAAAAGTATGGGTTTGCAGGGAACATGAGAACGAATGGATGGCGTTACCCTCCCAATTTCAATCGGAGAAAACGGCGAGTTTAGCTCGCTCTATTCTTCAGTTTTTTGAAGGTTGGTCTGGCCGGAAAGTCGTTGTTTTTACCGCCGCTTGCATCATGGCGTCATTTGCTTTGGGCTTTGTATCTGGCAAATCCGTTCGCTCAAAGAAAAAAACTTCAGTGTTTTCAAAAAAATATGATGAGGATAAAAAGGTTCCGAGAGGCAAACAAAAGAAAAATCAAACGATCAGCGAGGTTTCTGAAAACGAAAAAAATACATTCAAATGACTGTCCATAAATTATTTCGCAAACATGGACGAGTCGTGAGATGACCCGAACCCTAAATCCATAAGCTACAATGTTGAAACCTGAAGAGCACCTGCCAACTGATGTTTCGCCACGCTACCATGTCACCCACGAAGGGGTGGTGCGTGGCCCTTATCAGGTTTCGTTTATAGAAGCCATGATAGAATCTGGCATTTTTACGAGGGACATCCTCGTGTGGAATGGTGAGGCTTGGGTCCCTTGGTCTGCAATGGATGTCAACGGTCAGAAAAAAGAAGCAGAAGCACCCGATCTTCCACCACAGGCATTTCCTGATTCAGTTGATTCGGTTAAAAATAAAGGTGACGAGGAGAAAGTCGAACCCCTCCCTCACAAACCTCTGTTTGCAACTATCCAAAAATTCTACCTCAGTTTGATAGTAGGTGGAGCAAGAAAAAAGCTTATTTTAGTCAGCTCTTTTGTGGCGCTAGCCATTGTTTTTGCAGCCATTATTTTTTGGGAAAAGCTGGATCAACCTGTCCGAGAGGAAAACGGAACGCCAGTTTCTGTTAAGTATTCTTCATACGATGAATTTTTGAAGTCTGGCACAGAACCTAAGGACGAAGTCGAAGCCATGAAGATCAAGCAAGATTGGGCTGAGCAAGGTGATGCAAGTGCACAATCTAGTTTGGGTCGCGCATACTCCGTAGGCAAAGGGGTGAGCAAAGATGAAACTGAAGCCGTTAAATGGTTTCGCAAAGCAGCCGAGCAAGGTGATGTAAGTGCACAATATCTTTTGGGTTGCGCATACAACGAAGGCAAAGGGGTGGGCAAAGATCAAGCTGAAGCCGTTAAATGGTATCGCAAAGCTGCTGAACAAGGTTTTGAAATGGCACAATATCTTTTGGGTTGCGCATACGACGAAGGCAAAGGGGTGAGTAAAGATCAAGCTGAAGCCGTTAAATGGTATCGCAAAGCTGCTGAACAAGGTTTTGAAATAGCACAATATCTTTTGGGTTGCGCATACGACGAAGGCAAAGGGGTGAGTAAAGATCAAGCTGAAGCTGTTAAATGGTATCGTAAAGCCGCTGAACAAGGTCGTGTATTTGCGCGTTATGCGCAAAATAAGTTGGGCTTTGCATACGCTGGCGGTCATGGGGTGAGCAAAGATCAAGCTGAAGCCGTTAAATGGTTTCGCAAAGCCGCTGAACAAGGTGATGTAAGTGCACAATATCTTTTGGGTTGCGCATACGGCGAGGGCGAAGGGGTGAGCAAAGATCAAGCTGAAGCCGTTAAATGGTTTCGCAAAGCCGCCGAACAAGGTGATGTAAGTGCACAATTTAATTTGGGTTGCGCATACGGCAAGGGCGAAGGGGTGAGCAAAGATGAAACTGAAGCCGTTAAATGGTTTCGCAAAGCCGCCGAGCAAGGTGATGTAAGTGCACAATATCTTTTGGGTTGCGCATACGGCAAGGGCGAAGGGGTGAGCAAAGATGAAACTGAAGCCGTTAAATGGTTTCGCAAAGCCGCTGAACAAGGTGATGTAAGTGCACAATTTAATTTGGGTGTGGCATACGATAAAGGCAAAGGGGTGAGCAAAGATGAAACTGAAGCCGTTAAATGGTTTCGCAAAGCCGCCGAGCAAGGTCATGCAAGTGCGCAATACAGTTTGGGCTATGCATACCGCTATGGCGAAGGGGTGAGCAAAGATGAAGCTGAAGCCGTTAAATGGTATCGTAAAGCGGCTGAGCGAGGCCATGAAAGTGCACAATACTTTTTGGGTTATGCATACCGCAAGGGCGAAGGGGTGGACAAAGATCAAGTTGAAGCCGTTAAATGGTTTCGTAAAGCCGCAGAGCAAGGTCATGCAAGTGCGCAATACAGTTTGGGCTATGCATACCGCAATGGTGAAGGGGTGAGAAAAGATGAAACTGAATCCGTTAAATGGTATCGTAAAGCCGCCGAACAAGGTGATGCAGATGCTCAATTAAAGTTGGGATTGGCATACGATAAAGGCAAAGGGGTGAGCAAAGATGAAGCTGAAGCCGTTAAATGGTATCGCAAAGCGGCTGAGCAAGGCCATGAAAGTGCACAATACTTGATGGGTTCTGCATACCGCAATGGTGAAGGTGTGGGCAAGGATATGGCAGAAGCGGTTAAATGGTTTAGGAAAGCGGCCGAGCAGGGAAATGCTACCGCTCAATACTTGATGGGTTCTGCATACGCCGAAGGCGAAGGGGTGAGCAAAGATAAAGCCGAAGCTGTTAAGTGGTGGAGCAAGGCGGCTGAACAAGGGGACGAGGATGCTAAGGCCTGTTTGAATTTCGTTAATAAATTGCCCAAATGGAGAAATCTCAAAAGAGGGATGACAAAATCAGATGTCAGACAACTTTTGGGCGAGCCCGAAAGAGTTGTGGTTCTCACCTATTCTGAGATTTGGGAGTATCCTGATGTTTTGGGAAACGGCACTGTCCATTTCGATAATCGCGAGAAATTAATGAAATGGTCTGAACCATGATTGCTCTGTGACCGAAGAAACTCATCCTCGCTACTATGTCACCCGCGAAGGGGTGGTGCGTGGGCCGTTTGAACTCTCGCTGATCGAGGCGATGGTATTGGCTGGGCACTTCCCAGCGAATGTCCTTGTTCTCAAAAATGGCTCGATGGATTGGTATCCTCTCAGCTCTTATAACCGCCCACCTTCCTCGCCTCCTGTTTTGTCGGTGAATAAAGAGGGGAACGGAATGTTGCCATGGTGGAAATCTCCACTCAAAATAACAGGTGCTTTGATTTGTCTTGGTCTTTTGATCCTGATAGTCGCCTTAAATATTTTGCCTCCATCAAAACAAAAAGAGGAACGGATTTCTGCTGGTGGATCGAGTCGCAATAAGAGCGCGAAAATACTTCCTGCATCAGAACGCAATGTTAAGTCTTATAGTTACAAAGAGATTGTTGGAGATGATGAAAAGTTTGTCGCATATTCAGCCAAAGAGATTACTGGGAATGATAAAAGGGTTGTCTCATATTCAGCCAAAGAGCTTGCTGGAGAAGATGAACCTGCTGATAGCGTGAGCGTCAGGAGTGCTTCGGGGCAGGTATATCGGGTCTCCCGAAGCGATCACGAAAGGTTGAGTGCTAAAGAAGCTGAAATACAGAGCCAAAAGCGGACCATTGATCTTGATAAAACCAGCATCGAATCCCTGGGCAGTCAAATCGAGTTGATGCGTGCGACGCTCGATCGGACTAGCCAGTATTCTGTTGATTCATTCAACCAAAAAGTGAACGAGTATAATACGAAAAACGACCTGATGAAAACCCGAGTGGATCGTTTCAATAGAATTGTCGAGGAATACAACACCGAGCTTGAGAGGGTCGGGCGACCGATCCGTTAACCGATATGCCAATTCTTGAAGAAGGAGAGATCATCCGCGAGACCTACGAAGTCGAAAGATTTCTGGGGCAGGGAGCGTTTGCGGAGGTCTATCGGGTCAGGCACCGTTTCCTCGGTCGGCAGGCGATGAAGGTCTTCAAGAGAACAGGGATGACGGTCGCCGAGATTGAGGAGATGCTTGGCGAGGCGATCATGCTTTCGCGGATCGGGCACCCGAACATCGTCCGCGTTTTTGACGCGAATGTGATGGAGACGGGCAAGGGGCTTTGCGGCTATTTCACGATGGAGAATGTCTCTGGAGGAAGCCTCGAAAAGTTCTGGCACTCGCACGGGACGAATTTTGTCCCTGTCGAGACGACGGTGGATTTGATGAAGCAGGTTTGCAGGGGTCTCTCGGTGGCGCACAGGCAAAACCCTCCCGTAATCCACCGCGACATTAAGCCGCAAAATATTCTCGTGGGCTATGAGCCTGAAGGGTTGCGGGCGCGGGTGGGCGATTTCGGGTTGGCGAAAAAGGTGAACCCTCTCACGCTTTTGGCGACGGCGGCAGGGACGCTCTCTTTCAAGGCTCCAGAGGCTTTTTCGGAGTCGAAGGGGGATTCGTGCGCGGGGGATGTCTGGGCGCTCGGGACGACGCTTTACCTCCTTCTTACCGACACCCTTCCTTTTGAATTGCCCGACGACTTGGGCTGGGGAAGCCAAGATTTGTTTCAGGGAAAAATCAAACCCGCGAGCGAGACAAATCCTGGGGTGAACGCTTCGCTTGACGGAATCATCGCACGATCATTGGAGATCAAGTCCGAAAACCGTTTCAAAAACGCCTGCGAACTTCTCGCGGCACTGGAGGCGTGGAAGTCTGGGGAGGAGTTTCCGCCCGCCAAGGCGAAAGGAGGCATTTCAGAGATGTCAAAAACCGCGCTCGGCGGCAAACACTCCGCCCCCGACGAGGATGAGGCTGGGCAGATGGCTCAAAAAGCGATTGAACTTAAAAAAGCTGGCCGATTGGCCGATGCCGCCGACATTATGGAAGAAGCTTTTAATAAATGGCCCGATCTTCGGGGAAAATACGCCCATCAGGTCAAGCTGTGGCGATGCGGGGTGAGTATGTGAGGAAGAATTGCAGAAGGCAGAAGGGAGATTGCAGATTGCAAAATGCAGAATGAAGACGCGGAGCGTGAGTTCTTAATCCTTCGTGATCTTCGCGCCCTTCGTGGTGAGTTTTTTTTAACCACGGAGGCGCAGAGAGACAGAGGAAGAATTGATGTTTGAAATGAGATTTTTTTTGCGCTCTTTGGGGTGAAAAATTTGAAATAAAATCAAGAGAAAGGAAATAGGATGCAAACGACACTAGAACAAATCACGCATGAGGCTTTGGGGCTTCCACGGAACCAGCAGGTTCGGCTCGCCCACTACCTGCTCGCCCTCGACGATGCGGGTGCGGACCCCGATGTGGAAAAGGCGTGGGAAGAGGAGATCGGGGCTCGGATGAAAGCCTTTCGGGAAGGAAGAGTGAAAACGGTTCCGTGGGAGCAGGTTCAAGCCGAGCTGAAAGAGACCTTACGGCAATGCAAATAATTTTTTTATCGGCGGCGCAAGAGGAGCTGGCCTCTGCCGCGCTTTACTACGAGAAAGAGCAGGCGGGGTTAGGGGCAGATTTCACTCAAGAAGTGAACGATTATATCCGAATGATCGCCGAGGCACCCGAGCGGGTTCGATTGCGTTCGGGTGGGTATCGTCGAGTCAACCTCAAGCGGTTTCCCTATTATATCGCCTACACCCCAGAAAACGATTGTGTGGTAGTTCTTGCCATCGCTCATTCTGCGAGGAAGCCCGAATACTGGGTTGAGGAAAGGTTTCGGTGATGAGCGAAAACAGGACGACTGCGGGAGAAAGAGAGTGTGGCGTGCTGATCGAGTCGGCACATCTCAATGTCTATCGGGAAAACCCGTTCCGCATCACGGGTCTGCCCGTGGACGCTTCGGAAAAGGAGATGAAGCGGCAGGCGGATAAGCTCAAAATGATCGAGGAGCTTGGGGCGGGAGACCAAAAACAGGCCGCCGCCTATTCCCTCGATCCTCCGCCATCGGTGGATCAGATTCGTGCCGCCATGCAGAGGCTCAAGGAACCAGAGCATCGGTTGGTGGACGAGTTTTTCTGGTTCTGGCCCGAAGAGTTTGGCAAAAGCGGCGAGGATCCCGCAATCCAAGCGATCCTCTCGGGAGATTCGGATTTGGCACTGGAAATCTGGACGAAAAAAGAGTCCGATGCCACGCACGGCTTTGTCGCCATCCACAATCTCGCTGTGATGTTCCATCTGGCGGCACTGGACTGGACGCTCTACCATATCTCCGATGGCGTGGACAAGGAACGCGAGGATAAAATACGAAGTTATTGGAAAGAGTCGTTTGCCCGATGGGAAAAGATCGCAACGGAGGATCGCATTTGGGATGCCTTGAAGGCCCGAATCCGATCCTTGGATGACCCCCGTCTGACTACGGGGTTTGCACGGCGCATGCGCGACACCTTTCCCGAGGCGCTCGACAAGATCAACGCCGAAGCTGCGTTAAGGTTCGCCGAACAGGGGCGGATGGATTGGGCAAAAACCCATGTGGATTTTATGAACGAGACCCATCAGGGGCTCGATGATGTTGAGAAGACCGCCAACCTTGTTTTAACGCCTACCCGCAACCGAGTTTTGCAACATATCAAAACGGCCAAGGAAGAGTGTGGCAAGAAGCCCGAAAAGGGTGCGGAAGTGGCCTTCAAACTCATGGCGCAATGCACGCCTCTACAGACCTTGTTCGAGTTATTTCACGGCTCTGATTCGCATCACAAAACCGAGCTGTTCGACGATGTCGCTGTCACGGTTGTCAACTGCGTGGTCGCCTATCGGAAAAAAACAGCGGACAACAAAGCGTTTGTGGCACTGCTGAAAGAATGTTTACAGTTTGCGACGGGGATGGATATTCGCCAAAGAATTTTGCAAAACATAGATTTTGGCGAGGGCAAGATTCGAGATGAAAAACTCGATCCCATCTACGGGGAACTCAAAAAAATCCAAGAGAGCAATGAGGGGGCTGAGAAGCGGCTTGAAAAAGTCAAAAAACAAATCATGCCTCTTTTGCTGGTGATCGCTGAGACGGATCAAAAGCTGGCCGATGAACTATCGGATGCGATCGCAGTGCTTTTGCGAGGAATATCCATCAGTGCCCACAATGATGAAAACAATAGTTCCGTGGCATGCGATGCTATCTTATTGGCATCCAAACTTGTCCGAGATGCAGAACTCAAAAAAAGAATCGAAGATGATCGGGCGACCATTCAAGACAAGATGGGAACCGCACCATGTTTTTTTTGTGGGGTGGAGCCAGGAACCCCAAAAAGAAAAATAGATGTAAAAATGCACAAGATTATCGAACGAACGAAGCAAGGAGTCCGATATAATACAAAAACTATTTCGGTGCCTCGTTGCAATCACTGCTACGAAAAGCATTGGAACTATTTGTGGTGGTGGGCTTTAGTTGGATCAATCATAGCGGGTTTTACCAAGAAAGCTATTCATAAAGATACCCCTGAAGATATTGCTGTTGGTTATAGGCGCATTGCAAACTTAAGAAAAGAAGGCTGGGAGTTAGTCCCTTACCGTTTAAATCCTACGCAAAATGAGCGAGATTTTCAGGTCAGAGCAGGTTGAAGTTCTGGGAGGATGATCCATTGGTG
>JAIFLJ010000191.1 GCA_020049135.1 bacterium
TTCATTCGGCTTTCTCGATGTGCCAGCATAGCTGACAACCTAACACCGTTTTACTTTTGTATCAAGTTGTTTTTGCTAGGAGCCTAAGCGCATCGAATTGCTTGCTTTTTTTAAAAAACAAGATAAGTTTCAAGCTCTTCATTGCGGGTATGGTTCAGTGGTAGAATGTGAGCTTCCCAAGCTTGAGATGAGGGTTCGATTCCCTCTACCCGCACCATTCTATATCAACGACTTATGGCTTTTACTTACTTTTTTGTGAAGGTTTTGTGAAAATTACTTCACTCTATGAAACAGGCTTTTCCGGTCAAAATCAAAAATGGGTCGGTGTCAGTTACGATTTATTTTTCTCCCGTCATAACGGATGAGAAGCAGTATGATTCTTTTGTTGTTACCTATCATTCAGAGGGGAAACCCATCCGCCTGCGGTGCTCGGATTACAAGAAGGCACGGGAGGAAGCCAACGCCATCGCCGCCAAGCTCTCCAATGGGGAAATGTTAGCCCTGAAACTCTCTGGAGCCGATCGACTGCTCTATGTGACGGCGCTGGACAATCTCAAGCCCACGGGGGCGGCTTTGGACATGGCAACCAAGGAATATGCCGGAGCCGTCAAAATCTTAAAGGGAGCTTCCCTCATGGATGCGGCTCGTTTCTTCATGCTTCACAGCGGAGGCAATGTCCAGAAAGCGACGGTCGGCGAGGTCGTCGAGCAACTTATCAAAAACTTAACCCGTGCCAATCGTTCGGAATACTATCTGCGGGACATGCGACAGAGACTCAATGACTTCGCTTCCGCATTCCCAAAAATGATCGGGAACATCACGACAGAGGAAATCGACGAATGGCTGGAAGGCATCAAGGTGGCTTCCCGCACTCGGAATCATTATCGAAATTCTATCGTTAGCCTCTTCCGCTTCGCCAAGAAGCGGGGCTTTCTCGTTAAAAGCGTTCCTACCGCCGCTGACGGTTCAACCCTTTCCAATGTTGTCTGTGCGGACATACAAATCATGACTGTGGACGATATGGCAACGGTGCTTCACCAAGCCCCCTCTTGGATGGCTCCATCGCTGGCCATCAAAGCGTTTTCTGGCGTGCGGACGGAAGAACTGATGCGAATGGAATGGAAAAATGTTAATTTCAAGACTGGCTACATCACCTTGGAAAGCGCTATCACCAAGACCGCCAGCCGCCGACAGGTTCCCCTCTTCGACAACCTCCGAGCATGGCTCCTGCCTCATCAAGGCAAGAGCGGACGCATTTGTGACCGCTGGACACGCCCCCAAGCACTCTATCAGGCATGGGATCGTCTTGCCTCAAAGCAAGAAATTCATGTCGGAGCCAATAAGCTCCGCCATTCCTATATTTCCTACCGTATCGCCGAAACCAACGATGTTCCCAAGGTCGCCTATGAAAGCGGAAACTCGCCTCGGGTGATTCAAACAGATTATTTGCAACTCGTGACAGCAGAAGATGCAAAACAGTGGTTTGAAATCATGCCAGTTGCTAAAAACTCAACGCAGAAGCGAAGGCGCAAGGCGTGTCTCGCAAGATTGCACGACGCATGACTGAGCACCCCACTCTGGTAGGTGTCGGTATCACGGTCTGGTTGTGCCTCCTATTTTTTGAACAAGTCAGAATGAGTTCCCATTCTTTCAAAAATTAAAAATACCCCCTCAATCTTATAAACCAGAACCCAATCTGACTCGATATGGCAATCTCTTCGACCTACATAATTGCCCGTCAACTGGTGATCTCGATATAAGGGGCTAAGCGGCAAACCAGCCAACAGAGTCTCTGCAACCGTTTTGAATTTCTCGATTTTCTTTCCTCGCCTTTTGGCGAGTTTCAAATCCTTTTCAAATTGCTTGGTATAAACAGGGGAATACACATCAGATCCCCAGTCGCTTGAACATCTCCTTGGCATCTTTGCAAACAACTAAATCTCTTCCTGAATCCGTAGAATCAAAGGTTGCGGCTGTCGTTTCTGTGGGTATCGTTACATCAAACGGCAATCCGCCTCTCAATTCGACTTGCTTATAGAAAATAGTAATCGCCTGAGTTGGATTTAGACCTAGCCGATGAAAAACATGCTCCGCACGGTTTTTTAGTTTCGGTTCAAGTCGGGCTCGGACTGTTGTGGTTTTGCTCATAGCTTTCCTCTGATAAGGAATGTAGCGCAAACGGGCTACAAACGCAAATCTTAATTTTCCGTTTAAATTGGTACAACATCAGCCGTGACCGACCTGCCTGACCGATCTCGTGTCAACGCAAGCATATTCGGCCACCAACGGATAAAAACGCAAGTGCCTGATGGCGCAACAGGGTTTCGTCCATCGCCTTGAGTTGTTCAATCCGCTGGAAACAACTTCGCTCCACGATCCCAAGCACACCCCAAATGACAAATCTTTTGTGATGAGCCATTTTTCAGTGATGAGAGCCGCCGCTGGACGGGGTTGAGATTTCGGGCTCGTTTTTCAGTCGTTCGATGAATGATTGCCCTTTGCGCTCCCATGCCGTTTTCAATTCTTTGACGATTTCTGGGTGCTGGGTGGTGAGGTCATTCATCTCGCCGCGATCTTTGTCCAAATCGTAAAGTGCCCATTCCCCATCGCCGAGTGTGACCATTTTCCACTTGCCTTTGCGGATGGCGCGGTTTCCGCGATGGCACCACCAGAGGGCATCTTGGCGCGACACGGGCTTGTTTTTCCACGAGGGAACGAGGCTGACTCCAGCGAGGGGCGGTGCTTCCGATTGGAGCGGACGAATGGGTGACCGCGCCAAATCTAGAACTGTGGGGAGCACATCCACGAAGTGAACGGGGTCATGGCGCAGTTCGCCCCGTGCGGAAATGCCCTGCGGCCAATGGACGATGAGCGGCGTGGAGATGCCCCCTTCGTGCATCCATGATTTGTGGAGGCGAAAGGGGGTGTTGGCGGCGGTGGACCATCCGGGGCCGAGCGAGAGGTAAGATTTCGGGGAACCCATTGGCGCGGCAGGATCGTGACCGTCGCCGCGGATCATTTGCTCGGCGCTGGCACCGTTGTCCGAAGCAAAAATGATGACGGTGTTGTCGTAAACATTCATTCGCTTGAGTTGCCCGATCACCCGTCCGATCTCGCGGTCGGCGCGTTCGATCATGGCGGCGTGTATCGCCATTTTGTTCGCTTGAAAGTGCTTTTCTTCCTCGGTGAGACTTTCCCAAGGCACCGCCTTGTCCACCTCCCCCTGACCGAATTTCTCTTTCAGTTTCGCCCTTTTGAGGTTCCACGGAAAAACGATATCGGGGTCGGGAGCGGAAAGGGGACTTTGCACGATGCCCGATTTCTGGAGTTTTTTCCAACGCGCCTGTCGGATGCTGTCCCAACCCTCCAGATAGCGGTCGCGGTATCGCTCGATCTCTTTTTGCGGGGCTTGGAGGGGAAAGTGTGGTTCGGTGAGGGCGAGATAACAGAAAAACGGCTTCTCCGAGTGGTCTCGGGCGTGTTCGTCCAAGTATCGGATCGCATGATCTGCCACGGCGGCACTGGCGTAATAGCCCTCTGGGTCGGAAGGGTTGATCGGTTGATTTTCGTCTCCCTGCATCCGCTCGGTGGAGAGAAAATGGTGGTCGGTGTCGTCGTAAGAAAAGACGCGGTCGAAACCCGCCACCTCGGGCGGGCGGTCAATGTGCCATTTTCCAGAAAGGTAGGAGCGGTAGTGGAGCGGCTTGAGGTATTCGGGGATGCCGTGCGCCCAAGAGGGGCGAGCCGCCATTTTGATCCCTGGCATTTCGTCCCGTCGAATCTGTTGCGGGTAGTAGCCAGTGATCATGCAGGCCCGCGAAGGCCAGCACCGCCCCGCGTTGTAGGCGTTAGTGAAGCGGATGCCGTTACTCGCCAATGCGTCTATGTGTGGCGTGCGAATCTCGCCACCATAACAACCCGCGTCGGAGAATCCCATGTCGTCCATGAGGATGACGAGAAAGTTGGGCTTGCGGGCACCTCCCAGCGAGCAGGAAGAAAGGGCGCCACCCCAGATCAGGCTCCCCCATGCCAACGAACTCGTTTTCAAAAAATCTCTGCGGTTCATGGATATTATTTTTTTGTCAGCTTGACGATACGATGGTTTCGGGTGTCGGCGATGTAAATGTTGTCTTTGTTATCAATCGTGATCGCCTCGGGTCCGTCAAATTCTCCCGCGCCAGAGCCCTGCTTGCCCAGTGCCGTCCACGCCCCGCTTTTGGCATCGCGCATCTGGATGCGGTGATTGCCGGAATCGGCGACGAACAAGTTTCCTTTCGAGTCCACCGCCAAGGCTTTGGGCAAATTAAACTTTCCGGGCTCACTGCTGGCACCGAGCCCTTCAGGCGCGAAGCATTTGGTCGTATCGGGAGAAATGCCCGCGAGCACCTTCCAGTTGCCTTGCGGGTCGCGCATCTGGATGCGGTGGTTGCCCGTGTCGGCGACGAAGATGTTGCCGTTCGCATCCGCGCAGACACCGCGCGGCATATCCACCTTTCCCTCGCTGATCCCTGCCGTGATGCCACCGCCCTCCGCCCGTTTGTTTTTTTCCATCTGGTTGAGGATGTCCCATTTTCCGGAATCGCCCCCTAACAGAACTCGCGAAAACCAGAGTTCCGTTGCTATTAAACCTAGCTTGGGGCGATAGGCTATGCCTTCCATACGCAGAGGGACCAGACAGTTCTTGTTGCTGGCGGACGCAAAATCAAACTCTCCCGCATCGTGGATCGTTTGCCACTTCGCTCCAGAGAATTTCACGATTCGGTGGTTGCCTGAGTCCACCAAGAAAAAGCCCCCCTGTCCATCGGCGGCGATGGAGCGCGGAAACGAAAGTTCTCCCTCGCCTTTTCCCTGTTTGCCCAAAGTCTGCCATTTCGCGTCGGCTCCCCTCGTTTGCACCCGATGATTATCGGTGTCGGAAACCCAAATCTGCCCTTTTTCGTCACACGATACGCCTCTGGGAAAAGCGAACTCCCCGTCCCCGCTCCCCCGTTTTCCGATCGTGTCCACTGTGAACAGGGCGGAAATATCTCCCTGAGAAGCTGAGACAGGGATGTGCGAAATGGTATTGGCACACTCGCCCTTGTCGGAACCTTCGGGATCGGGAATCCTGCGAAAACTCACATCGTCCAAAAAATATTCTGGCGTGTCTCCATCGGCGACTGGCAGGACTTTGAACACCGTCGCGTATTTTCCTGTTTTGATTTTCGCCTGAAATTTGACTTCCGTCCACTCCGTGCCCACTTCGGCATTGTTCTTGCCGACGACCTTTTCTCTCCCATGAGAGGCATCTTGGACATCGTAGTAAATCATCTCGGTCATGATGGTGCACTTGGCTTTTCGATCCACTCCGTCGGGAAGTCGAAACCAGGCAGAAACTTCATACCAACCCGCTCCAAATTCGTGATAAAAAGGGGTAGGTTCAAAATCGGGTCCAGTCCAACCCATCGTTTTCCCACTGGGGCGTTCATAAACACGAAGCGAATACTTGCCAGAGTGAACGGGCGAGGTGACACTCTCTACTTTGGCTCTCATCGTGTATTGTCCGTTTGCCCCCTCCTCAAACCCGCCATCATAGAGAAGTTCGGGGGGCTGGGGTGATACCTGAAATCTTTTAAAAAAGATTAACCATCTCATAAAGTTCCTCTTAAAAAGTTTTTTTCGCTTGCAAACATGGTTAACTGTTATACATTTGATTAACCATCTCATAAAGTTCCTCTTAAAAAGTTTTTTTCGCTTGCAAACATGGTTAACTGTTATACATTTAGCATTAACCATGAAAGAAATCAAAATCGGATGAGTTACATCGTCAAGCAGAAGGCAGAAAACGGGCGGATCTGCGTGCATCTGGCTGAGAATCACTACAGGTCTGACCTCAAACAAGCCAGACAGACGCGCCGGCATCTGGGCGTTTTGGATAAAGAAAGCGGAGAATTGCGGTTGGCATCTGGGTTGCCCGAGCCCGATAAAATCTTGCTGGCATTGCTGGCCAAGGCAGGCGTGGAGTATTATGGCAAACAAGCGAACGCGCGAGGGCGTATTCCTTCTGAAAAAAAACAACGCCCCAACCGTTTGGCCCATGAGGACGGTGCCTCTCGGGTGGAAGAGGTGGGAGAGGCGTATGTGCTGGGAATGCTGGCGAGAGAATCTGGTTTGGAATCTGCTCTCTGCGCGGCGTTGGGGGAGCGGGATGGTTTGGCGCTCTTGTGGGTGGCCATGCACCAAGCTTGCACGGCGCAACCTCAGTATTTGGTCAACGAATGGCTGGAGGAACGGTGTTTGCCAGAGACGCTCAAAAAGTTTGATTTCTCCTCCTCCGGACTCTCTAGCTTTTCGGAGGCATTGGGACGCTCCACGACTTGCCGCGGGCGATTTCTGCAAAGATGGATAGAAGCGTGTGGAAAACCCGAGGCGATCATTCTCGATACCACTTCCTTGTCCACATATTCGGAGTGTTTGGAGATGGCTGAGTGGGGATATAATCGAGACCACGAGAGTTTGCGGCAGGTGAATTTCTCGCTGGCCATCGGTGCAGCAGAGGGGCATTTGCCGCTGGCTTTCCGCACTCATTTCGGAAGTATTCCAGATGTGTCCACGCTGGAAGCCACTTCGGAATTTCTGCGCGAATATGGGATGGAGCAAATCAGCTATTCGACTGACAAAGGATTTTGGAGTCACTCCAATACGGTGGAAATGATTGGGCGTAAAATGCAGTTTGTCATGGGCGTTCCACAGACGAGCCAGCAGGCTCAAGCCCTGGTGCGCAAACACCGTCGACAACTCGATTCCATGAAGAACTCCTTGCTCCACGGCGAACACATTATCCGGCAAGCCCGAGATCGGTGGAGCGTGGCATTGCCCGACGGGACCACCACTGACTTGGACGCCTTTATTTTCATGGAGCCGAGGCGTGTGAGTGAGCGTGTGGGCGAGTTTGAAAAGCGCGTGTTGGAGCTGGAGAGACAGGCCGAAAAAAAGACTTTTTCCAGCCTCAGTGAAGCCCGTCAGTGGTTGGAGGAAAACGCCAAGTCATGGGCGTCTTGCTTGAGCATTGTTCGTGAGAAAAAAAGTTTTCGTATCACCCGCAATCATCTCGCCACAGCCCGTAAATGCAAAGTGGCTGGAGTTTCTCTCTATGCCACCAATCGCTCCGAACTGGATGCCGCCAGCGTGCTTTCCATCGTGCGGGGGCGCGATGCCATCGAGAAGGTCTTTGACATCATAAAAAATGAAGACGGGCAAAACCGCCTTCGCACCGGCAACCCCCATCGGGTCGAGGGAAGGCTCTGGCTGGCTTTCGTTGCCGCCATCTTGCGCATCCTCGTTGAGAATCGAATCAGAGAGGGCAAACTGATCAAACAAATCTCTGTGGCCGAGGCTTGGGTTCGATTGCGCAAAATCAAACGCATCCGCTTCCAATCAGGCCGTTGCCAGTGGCTGGAAATTCCCAAACGCACTCGCCAACTGCTCGAAGCACTCAAAATCCCCCTGCCAGAATGATGTGATTTTTTTACCACCCCTTAACATGGTTAATCTTTTTTAAAAGATTTCAGGGAATGATGTGATTTTTTTACCACCCCTTAACATGGTTAATCTTTTTTAAAAGATTTCAGGGTGATAGCAAAAAAGTCTCGTGCGGCCCCGAAGCGAGTTTGATGTCGTCCACATAGATCGAGGCGAACCAGCCGTCGGGCAAAAACTTGATGGAAGAAATCGTTGCTGGGTTGCCCAAATGACTGAGGGGCACGGAGTATTTCTGCCAGCTTCCTGAAACCAGCCAGAGGTAGCGTTGCTGTCGGATAAATGTGGCGGTATTGCCATCCACGATGAGGTCGTAGCGCTTCGCCCCCGTGCCCAAAGCTCCGCCGTGCGCCCAGAACTCGATGCGGTCATAACCGCTCGTGCTCACTGGTGACGGAGCCGTGAACTCGGCTATCGAGCCATCTATAAAAATGCTGTGCTTGCCGTTTTTGACATTTTGCGTGTTTTTCAAATCGGTATTGCCCTTCGCCGATTTGAGCGTCCAAGTGGTGGCATCGTCGTAGATGACGAGCGGTTCAGTGGCACTCAGATTTTGCACCACTCCTACTCCCACCCAGACACATCCCAGAACTACCAGACACAGCATCTTCTTTTTCATAAACTTCCCTGTTTAGATTTTTTTTTGCATTTCGCCCGCCATAAAAAATCCATGCCCCTTTAAAAACTCGCACATCTTCTTCATGGTTTCCAGAAAGATGACTGCTGGATCACTGTCGAAATAGCTGTGTGTGGCGTTCTCATTCACGACCAGTTCGCACTGGTTGCCGGCTTGCCGCATCGCGGCGACGAATAGTTGCGCACCCTTGAAGGGGGCCACCTTGTCTTTGGCACCATGAAAAATGAGCGTGGGCGGCATCTGAGACCTGACCTGATGCAAGGGAGAAATCGTCATCCATTTTTCGCCACAGCGATCGTTGCCAAAACCCTCCGTGGACACATCAACGACGGGAAACAAAAGCACCAGCGCATCGGGGGCACAAGACACGGCCAAGTCATCGCCCGCGTCATCCTGCCCATCAAACAAAGCTGTCCCTAGGGCCAGATGCCCGCCCGCCGAAGCGCCGCTGACCACGATCTTTCGGGGATCTATCCCCAGCTTTGTTGCCTGCCCACGGATATGCCGCACTGCCGATCTGACATCTTGCACACACTCAAATGGCGTTGCCCCATCGCGTCGCTTCAAGCGATACTCGACGCCGATCCCGACCCAGCCCATCTTGGAAAACAAAGAAACAAACCGGTAGAATTTGCTCGGGCTACCTTCAACCCATCCTCCGCCATGAACCATGACAAAGCACGGACGCCTATCGTCTGGCTTCATATCCGAAGGTTCAAAAATATGGAGTTGCAATTCCCGTTCGCCGACCGTTTTGTAGGTGATTTTGCGCGACGGACGGAGTTTAGAGTCATCCCCGCGATTTTCGACGAGCGATGTCAACGCCGCGCTTTCGGGCGCATCAAGCGGGCTGGCGTTCTGTGCCTGCGCTGGGCAGGCGGTAAACAAAAGGGCTATTCCGATCAGTAGTTGTATTTTTTTCATATTTTTCTCGAATGTTATTTTTTCAGATGAGTCACCCCGTTCTGCGAACACCACAAGGGATGAAAACAAGGCTGTTAGCGGTTTAGGCTGTAGACTGTTGGGATTTCGGAAGGGAGGTCGGGCATCTTGCCCGACACGGCGGGCGAGACGCCCGCCCTCCGTTCTTTTCGGCATTCTGAATTCTGACTCCTATTTCATTTGTTTCATACAGGCTCACTCGATCGCATAGACGAAGCCGTCATCGCTACCGACAAATACCGTGCCTTTGGAAATATAAGGGTCAGACTGCACCTTGCCCCCCGTTTTAAACTTCCATTTTTCTTTGCCCGTTTTGGTGTCGAGCGCGTAGAGGTGTTTGTCGTCGGAACCGAAATAGATGACCCCATCCTTGGCAGAAATCGCCGAAGAAGATCGGACGGCTCCGCCCGTCTTGAAAGACCACGCCTGTTTTCCATTGTCGGTGTGGATGCCGTAGAAACTCCCTGAATCCATGCCGATAAAGACCAATCCCTCCCAAGCTGACGGGGACGAGAAGAGAGGCA
>JAIFLJ010000087.1 GCA_020049135.1 bacterium
CTATAACACAAAAAGGTTCGCATGAGCAGTCGTGCGGAGGGGTGTTTGCCTAGGCGCGACGAAGGAGCATGTCCGTGGAGACCTGTGACTGGGGAGCAACAACGGCAAACGCCCCTCCCCACGACTGTCTGGAGGATGGCGATGAAAACAGCCAGTCCTCTTCGTTGCGCATCGGTCAGGTATCGCAACGGATAGCTTTCCTCCTTGCGCCTCGATGCCAAGCTGTTTTGATCGTCACTCATACGAAAATTTTTGTGTTACAGGCCACTAGGGTTGATCCGTCTCCCCAGTTTCATCGCCGTCATTTTTCGGGCGAACATCCACCATACCGCGCTTATACATTTCCGCAAGCAGCGATGCTACACCTTGATAAAAAATAACTGGTATCGGCTCGTCCATCACGCCGTGTTTGTAGAGACCTTGGGCGAGAGGTTTGTTTTCCATCATGGGGACATGCAGCGAGAGTGCTTGGTCTTTTATTTTCATTGCTACTCGCCGCATCCCTTTGGCCAGAACGATAGGGACAGGCGTCTCGCCGCGCACATACCTTAGAGCCACGGCGTAGTGGGTGGGGTTGGTGATGACTATCGTGGCGTCCTGCACATCTTCCAACATGCGACTCATGCTTTTGAAACCGCGCCGCGCCATTTCCCTGCGCCTGCTGCGTAGGCGAGACTTGACTTCAAAAGCACCTTCCTGCTGGCGAAACTCGTCTTTCAGCTCGTCCTTGCTCATACGGTTATCGTGGTCGAACTGCCATTTCTGATAGAGGAAATCCAAGATGGCAATGACGCCGAGAGCCATGAGTATTTTCCAGCCTATGGCTGAGGCGATACTGAGCAGGCTGCCGCCAATTTCCATGGGGTGGAGCGGGCGGTGAAAAATGGGCGAGCCAAGCATGTCTCTGATAGCGAGCCACGCAAACACACCAATGACCAGAAGCTTGATCAGGGACTGGAACGACATGACGAGGCGGCGCACGGAAAAAAGTTGTTTGATGCCGTTGATGGGGTTCAGCCTCCCCATGTTTTGTTCGATTTTTTTTGAAAAGGCTAGGACGAAACCGAACTGCAAAACCTGCGATAAAATAGCGACCAAGAACAGGCTCGCAAAAAAAACAGTCATGGGTCGTGCGAGTTTCTCCTGAAAAATAATTGGCACGACAGAGGCGATGTCTTGGATGCGTGGAACTTTGCCCACCTCGACAAAAAAGATGCGCATCGTGTCGGACAACGCGCTGCCTATCGGTGGGCCGAGCGACAGGATGCCAACCAGCCCGCAGGTCAGAAAAAGAGCCGTGGAAACATCCGTGCTACGAACCACCTGCCCAGACTCGCGCAGCTCGTTCTGGCGCTTGGGTGAAGCCTGCTCTGTTTTTTCATCGCTCATAACCCGTTTGCTGCCGCGAGACCTTGGAAATACTTGCTTGTTTCAGGGATGATCTGTTCGAGCTGCACCCTTATAAGGTAAAGCAGCAGCGGCAAAAATCCAAGAACGCCGATCAGCCCCACGATAATTTTGAGCGTGAAGTTTTCAAAAAAAATGTTGATGCCCTGAACGGCTCGAGCCAAGAACCCGATGGCCACGGTGATGCAAAAACCGAGTGCTATTGAAGGCGCGGCGAGAATCACGCCAGAGACAAAAATTCCCGCGCCAAGCCTGAACATGTGTTCGCCATCGCCGATGCCAGTGGCAAGTGTGCCAGCGGGCAGCATGATAAAACTTTCTCTGAGCGCCATGAGGAGAAGAGGAAAATAATCTAAGCTCCAAAAATAGAAAAGCCCCAGCATCATCATCAGCCTAGAAAAAATACCGCCCGAGATAGGGTTGGCTGGGTTGAGCTGCCCTGCTGCCATGAACCCAAGTTCGCTATCTATCAGGATGCCGCCGAGTTGCACGCCGCCCAAAATCAGCCTCGTGATTAAGCCAAGACCCATCCCCGCCAGAAACTCTGTCACCATTTTAAAAAAAGAGTCGGGCGCGTTAGCCAGTGCAGCGGACGCCGGCGGTATTTGCGGCATCAGGAATATGGTGAGCCAAAGCACGAGAGCGGCACGCACGACTCGCGGAATGTTGAAATCGCCCACGCCAGGCACCGAGACCAAGAATCCCGACAGGCGCGTGGCCACAAGCCAGAATGTCGCCGGATCAAAAAAAAGGCTCATGGCACGAACTGTCCAGCCCTTTGGAAAAATAGGATTGTTAGCCCGCCGAGCTGCTCAAGCATCCAAGGCGCGCTGAACCATAGCACGAGTGCTGATACCAGAAGTTTGGGTATAAAAGTGAGGCTCTGTTCCTGTATGGAAGTGATAGTTTGCAGTAACCCGACCAGCGTCCCCACCACGAGCGCAGACAGTGCCAGTGGCAGTATGAGCGCGAGCGCTGTGGTCAGGCAGATTTTGATGAGTTCGTAGATTGTGTCGGGGTTCATGTTGCGGCTAGATTTTGAAACTTGTGACTATGGACTGCACGATCAGCATCCAGCCGTCCACCAAGACGAAAATCATTAGTTTCAGCGGCAGTGCCACTATGGGCGGCGGCAGCATCATCATGCCAAGCGACATGAGTATGGACGATACCACCATATCAATCACCAAGAACGGGAGCAGGATCAGAAGCCCCATCTGGAACCCAGTTTTGAGTTCCGAGAGCATGAATGCAGGGATTACGACTTGGAGCGGCAAGTTTTCTGGTCGGTCGGCATCCAGTGTTGACGGGTTCATCTTCATGAAAAAACTCAATTCCTTCTCGCGGGTGTAACGGAGCATGAAAGTTTTCATCTCGTCCCCAGAGCGGTTCAAGCTCTCCTCAAAAGTGATTTTGTTTTCGCGCAGCGGAACGAGCGCATCACGGTTTATTTTTTCGAATGTTGGCCCCATTATGAAGGCCGTGAGAAAAAGAGCTAGGGCAAGCAATATCTGGTTGGACGGCTGCTGAACGGCCAGCGCATTCCGCAAAAACGAAAACACTATGATGATGCGGACGAACGAAGTCATCATCATGATGATGCCAGGCACCACGCTCAGGATAGTGAAAAGAATCAGCAATTGCAGGCTGATGCTGAGGTTGGGCGCTCCGGATGTCGTGTTGCCCCCCGCCCCGGCACCCATATCAACCGAGATTCTCAGTGCGTCACCAGCAGCGACTGTTTGGGCTTGGAGCCCATCGGCAGAAATGGCCATTAAAAAAATTGACAGCAGCAAGGGCAAAAAGCGTCTCATAACGGTGTGTGCGAAGGTGTCCCATCGCGGGGTGTTGATTTGTTTTCCAGCTTCTGCCATGCGGTGTGGTCAGGGGACTGGGCGAGCAAAAATCGCTCTGTTCCAACTTCCAGCAGAGTCACGGATGTTTTGGCATCCAAAAAACGGCGTTCTCGGATAAGTATTTCAGGCTCGACCCGCTTGAGCAATGCGGAGACCGAAAGGCGACCTCTATGCACCCAAAACCAAAGTGCAGCCAAAGAGCCAAATAGAATAAATAGCAGTCCCCACCTCCACCAAGCGATCTGAACCAGCTCCATAATTTTTTAGCCGCCACTCACGGCTCCGCGCGAAAGGCCGCATGGGTGCGGGTGGCGAATATTACTTTATCACCTCAGTTATTTTTACGCCGAGGTTGTCATCAACCACAACTACTTCGCCGCGCCCCACGAGACGCCCGTTCACATATAAGTCCACATGGTCGTTCACCAGCTTGTCGAGCTGTATGACTGTCCCCGTGGTAAGGGCGACCAAGTCGCGCACCTGTAATTGAGTTCTGCCAAGCTCCACGCTCAAGCCCACTGGAATATCGAGAATAATATCGTTTTGATCCATAAATTAGCTTTTCAATTTTTCCATCAGTTTCACATTCACATAGGATGATGAACGGTCTATCGCCCCTTTGAATTTCGGTATGTGTCCCAAGTCCACATATGCTTCTTTGCAATGTTTTGGATCCAGCATCATTATGTCGCCCACGGACAAATCGCGCAGCTCCCGCAACGAAACACTGAAACCGCGCAAGTGTGCAGAAAGAGGGACAGGAATCTCGAAAAAGTTCGAATCTCTGTCGGGGAGCTTGGCTGCGGATATGGAGAGCGCCTTTTTCTCCATGGATATTTCAGCGATCATTTTCTCGATCATTTCGTCCAAAACTATGTACGGGATAATCAGCCGCAGGCCCGAGACTATATCGCCGAAGCGGGCTTCCATCTCCAGCAGGAGCATGAGCGCGTCGGGCTCCACGATTTTCAGGAAGCGCACGGTGTTTTCGTGTTCGACAATTTCCACATCGAAGCGTTTGTATTTCAGCCAACTTTCGGCGTACTCCCGTATGACGAGCGTGATAAAATTTTCGAGTATGATCCGCTCCACCTCCGTGAATTCGCGTTCCACTTTGATAGAGTGACCCGGCCCGCCAGCCATGCGATCCACCACTGTCAGACCCAGTCGCGGAGAAAGGTCTAAAAGACAAATTTGCGGGAGCGGCTTGAGCCTGAACAGCGTCACATGCGTCTGCACCTGCTCGTTGGCCGCTACGATGCTCCGGTAAGGCATCGTCTCCAAGCGCGACATCTGGAGGTTGAACTCTGACCTCAGGACGATTGAGAGGTTGGCCGCCAGCGAGTGGATGAATTCTTCGTGTTTGATACGCAGGCGGCGCATTTCGCCTGGCGTGAGAAATGAGGGGTTTCTGAAATCAAACTCTTGGATCTGGTGCTTTTCTTTTTCCCTGCCTGGGATGGGGCGTTTTACGGCAATTACGGGAGTCTCTGTCTCTTCGGCGGAGATGGCGGCCAAAATAGCCTCCACCTCCGACTGACTCATCACTTGTCCGTCTTCAGCCATGTCGCTCTCCTACTGGATCACCAACTCGATAAAATAAATGTTATCCACCTTGCCCTTGCTCAGGATCGAATTCACCGCGATAATCAACTCCTGCCGTAGCGATCCCCGTGCGGTCGGCCCGCTCAACTCTTCCACGGTTTTGCTGCTAATTATCTGCGAAACTGTATCAATAACTTTCGGTTTCATAGATTCGAGTTCCTCTTTCACTTCGGGTGATGTCTGAAAAGAGAGCGATGCTTTCACGAACCGACTAGCGCGGGAACCTGCTGTATTAAGTAACAGATCTTTTAATTCAAACGCTGTTTCCTTGCCATCACCGCCACCTTCTGTTTTGGCGGCACCTCCATGCCCGCCGCTATCCGCTTTGGCGGCATCTTTGCCTCCACCCTCCGCTTTGGCACCATGCCCGCCGCCAGCCCCTTTTGCAGCATCTTTGCCTGCATCCTTCGCTTCGCCGTGGCCATCTTCTTCATCATCAGTTGGTCGCGGCAGGCTTTTCTTTATCTCTTCAGCTATTTTGCCAGGCAAAATCATGTACGAGATCGCGAAACCGCCGCCGAGCATCAGCACGGAAACGGCGGCGGCAACAATGATCATCATGGACGAAGACGAATCTCCGCCCTGTTTCGCTTGTGAACTATCTTCTTCAGACATAATTTGATTTCAACTTATCTCCCTAGCAAACAGACTAGCAATAACATGATATCAGGTCAAATCAAAGCTTTGCTTTAAGAAGTCACCGGGTGTGATTAAAAGTGGGTGAGGAAGGTATTGAAAATAGAATGTAGCACAGGCGTCCCGCCTGTGTCTTTATTCTGAATTCAAAGGAAA
>JAIFLJ010000019.1 GCA_020049135.1 bacterium
GCGGCGTCCCGCCGCTTTCGGAAAGGAGCGCGGTGCGTCTCGCCCGCGAGGACGGGCACAGGGGGTGAAAATATCCACCCGCCATTTTCATCGCTCGTGGTGTTCGCAGAACATGATGACTCCTTTAAAAATAGAACGGAGGGCGGGCTTCCAGCCCGCCTCTTCCGTAACGACACCTCGCCGCCGAAATCGGAAGATGCGGACAGGAATGTCCGCTCTCCCATTCAGAGCACTCCATATTTCAAACTGTTTTTTGTGTGAACTTGCGCCTCCCAGAAAAATACCTTCAAAAAAATGCGGAACCCGCGCATGATGGTCACATGATCGGACTGGTGGATTACGGGATGGGCAACCTGCGCAGTGTGGAGAAGGCACTGCAAAAGGCGGGCGGAGAAGTGCGGCGCATTTGCTGCTGCGATGATTTTGAGAAGGGTTTGGATCACTTGGTCGTGCCAGGGCAAGGCGCATTTCGCGACTGCGTGGCGCACCTGCACCAAAACGGTCTCTGGGGCGCGGTTCAGCAGTGGCTTGCCGATGATCGCCCTTTCCTCGGTATCTGTCTTGGCCTGCAGGCACTCTTTGATAAAAGTTACGAGAACGGCGTCCACGATGGCCTCGGCCATCTGCGCGGGAGCGTTCGCAGGTTCTCTGCGTCTGGCATAAAAATACCGCAGATAGGCTGGAACCAAGTTGATATTCGCCGCCAAGACTGCACACTTTTCAACGGCATACCCGACAGCAGCTATTTTTATTTTGATCACTCGTTCGTGGTGAAGCCTGATGACGGCGGAGTGGTTGCTGGAGAGACGGTTTACGGGGAGCCATTTGCCAGCGTGGTCTGGAAAAACCGCTGCTACGCAGTGCAGTTCCACCCCGAAAAAAGCCAGAAGGTCGGCTTGCAACTGCTCGAAAATTTTATAAGGAATACAGGATGATAATTTTGCCAGCGATTGATTTGATGGGTGGGAAAGTGGTACGCTTACGCCAAGGGAAAGCTCAGGATGTGACGGTTTACAGCGACTGCCCCGATGCGGTGGCGCAAAAGTGGGAGGCGGAAGGGGCAGAGTGGATACATCTCGTAGATCTCGACGGCGCTTTCAAAGGGACACCGTCCAACATGGCTGCTGTCTCCGCAATCGTGCGCTCAGTCTCCATACCCTGTGAGTTGGGGGGCGGGTTGCGCTCCGAAGCTACTGTGCGTGCAGCATTAGACGCTGGCGTGAAGCGTGTCATACTGGGTTCCAAAGCTTGCGACACCTTAGATTTTGTCAGCCAAATGGTAGAGATTTTCGGGTCTGACGCCATAGCGGTTGGTATTGATGCCAAAGACGGAAAAGTGGCCGTAAAAGGCTGGACTGAAACGAGCACACGGGATGCTTTGGACATGGCACGGGACGCTGGAAAAGCTGGTGCTGGCACGCTGATTTACACTGACATAGCCACCGACGGGATGCTCAAGGGGCCGAACCTGCCTGCCATGCGCGAGATGGTGTCCGCCGTGGACATGCGTGTGATAGCCTCTGGCGGCGTTGGGTCGTGCGAGGATGTGAGGCATCTATCAGAAATACCAGGGCTTTACGGTGTCATAGTGGGCAAAGCACTCTACGACCAGAAAGTGAATCTACCCGAACTGCTGACCATTTGACCGTTGCTGATTTTCTGATGCTGATAACAAACTTCGCTTGAAGATAAATAAAACTCGCCTAATCTCTCCCCATGCTCACTCCTACACAAGCCGTTGAAGTTGTTATCAAGACCACTTCTTCTGATGATGTGGAGGGACTTTCGCGCTCGCTTCACTACATGGGGACAGACCCGCTCCATTTTCGGACGCATGGGATGGATCTATTGAGCCTTGCTATCAGGCACAACGCACGGCATTGCATTTCCCTGCTGAAAGTGCGCGGTTTCTCCATGGATCGCATCTCAGAGGTGGAAAAGAAGCACCCTTTGGAGGAGGCGTTGGACGCGAAAGCGATCGTGGCTTTTGAAATGCTTCTGAAAGCCGGAGCGAATCCCAATGCCCCACATACGCGCTACGGCACGATCATGCACGCCGCAGCAGCAGCACGGCTTCTGGATAGCGTTCTGCCGTGCCTTTACACTAAGCAGGGGGATCCAAATATTTCGGACGAAGAGGGGCTTCGTCCACTGCATGTGGCAGTCAAAGAAAACCAGCCACTCAACATGATGCAACTGCTTGACCGAGGCGCATTCGTAAATGCTCAGGACAAGCACGGGCGAACAGCATTGCATGTGGCCGTCAAACTCAAGGAGTACGATCCGGGAGTCGGCATTTTGCTTGATTACGGTGCTGACCCCCATGTGCCAGACATGCAGGGCATCACGCCGATCAAACTCGCCGAAGAAACTGGCGAAGCCGGGCTGATAAAAGAGTTTGCCGAATACGAGGCTTGGGAGACGATATTCGCTGTCACAATCACAGGGAAAAAACACCTTTTTCGCGGGAGCAACGAGCTGCGGGAGGAATGTCTAGCAGCCATTCGCACTGGCAAGCGCAAAAACCTCGTGGCCGTCCTCGAAAGCAAAAGCATACAGCCTTGGTCAACGGCAAAGAAATCCACCGCGTCGCCTCTCGTAACAGCCATCCAGAAAAAGAGGTTCGATTTCGCCGCCATTCTGCTTGCCTGTAGTTTGGGCATCACCGATACCGATGAGAGCGATAACAACATCGTTCACCTCATCCTTTCCACGACCAAGGAACGGCACATCATAACCCCGTTTTTAAAATACATACGGCGCATCAACCCGCCCGCTTTCATTAAGCAGAACAGCTATAAAAAAACGCCCTACCAAGTGGCGTTAGAATCCAATTTAGAACACGACATCAGCTACCTGACAGAGCTTTTCACTGCGCTGGAAATTCCGCTCTAAAAAAACCGTTCCACGCACTTTGCTCGCAGGCTTTTTTGCTGTTCAAACGATATGTCCGAGAGCCTATTTGTTACCGAAATCTTCAAAAGCATACAAGGCGAGAGCACTTGGGCTGGGCTCCCTTGCGTCTTTGTCAGACTCTCTTTTTGCGACCTCCGCTGCGCATATTGCGACACCGCTTACGCCTTTGAGGCGGGCGAAAAACGGACGGTTGCCGATGTTCTATCAGTCGCCCTTTCTTACGGATGCCCGCTCGTGGAGGTGACTGGCGGAGAACCCTTGCTCCAGCCGCTCTGCCTCCCTTTGCTCACGGAGCTATGCGATGCGGGTTGCACTGTTTTACTGGAAACTAACGGGGCGCGAGATATTTCTGCTGTGGACGGGCGCGTTCATAGGATTATGGACATGAAATGCCCAGACAGCGGCGAATGTCACCGCAACCGACCGGAAAACATTGAGCACCTAAACACCAGAGACGAGGTCAAATTCGTCATATCATCAAGGCGCGATTACGAGTGGGCAAAAGAGATGGTCTTGGGACATGCGCTGGCGGAGAGAGTCCAGGCAGTTCTTTTTTCTGCCGCCCATATCCCCGGCGGAACGCAGTCTGCCGGACTATCCCCTGCATCGCTTGTGGAATGGATGCTCGAAGACCGCCTCCCCGTCCGTTTCCAGTTGCAGATGCACAAGTTTGTCTGGCCGCACGACAGGCGCGGAGTATAGCGCGAACGGTTTTTTTATCGCTCCATAAAATCAATGCTGGCACAAGCTCGGAAATGCCGCTACGAAAGCCCACATGTTACGAGTAGGAATTGTCGGTTTGCCAAATGTAGGAAAAAGCACGCTTTTCAACGCTGTCACGCAAACGAGAAAGGCGCAGGCCGCCAACTATCCTTTTTGCACGATAGACCCGAATATGGGCGTGGTGGAGGTGCCTGATTCGAGGCTGGCGGTGCTTTCAAAAATTTCAAAATCAAAAAAACTCATCCCCGCCGCCATAGAGTTTGTGGATATAGCGGGGCTGGTGAAAGGGGCGAGCCAAGGGGAAGGTTTGGGGAACCAGTTCCTTTCACACATCCGCGAGGCCGATGCTATCGTTCAGGTGGTGCGTTGCTTTGAAGACACAAACATACACCATGTTTCTGGTTCCGTTGACCCCGTGAGGGATATTGAAATCATCAACACCGAACTAATTCTCGCCGACTTGTCGTCCGTGCAAAAAAGGTCTGACAGGATGCAGAAGTCTGCACGCGGCGGGGACAAGGCCGCGAAAGCCGAATTGGATATTTTGCAGAAGTTCGATGCGCACCTCAACCAAGGCAAGCCCGCCAATACGCTAGAGTTGGGCAAGGAAGAAAAAGCCATAAGCCGCCTTTTCCAACTCCTCTCCGACAAGCCGACGCTTTTCGCATGCAATGTCGCCGAAGGCGATCTAGCCACAGCCGACAAAAACGCTTTCGTCGTACAAGTGCGCGACTATGTGGGCAAACACCTTGCCACGGAAGCCGTCGTCATTTCTGCCCAGATAGAATCCGACCTAGTTGACCTTCCACCAGAAGAGGCGAAGGACTACCTAGCGGCACTCGGCGTCCAAGAGTCTGGTGTCGGCAACCTGATCCGCGCCGCATACCACTTGCTCGGTCTCCGCACTTACCTGACCACTGGGGAACAAGAGACGCGTGCTTGGACTATACACGCGGGCGACACAGCACCGCGTGCGGCTGGGGTCATTCACACCGACTTTGAAAGGGGCTTTATCGCCGCCGAAACAGTTGCTTTCAGCGACCTCGTAGCCTGCGGTTCCTACGCTAAAGCGCGTGAGACAGGCAAGCTGCGCATCGAGGGGAAAGAGTATGTCATGCAGGACGGCGATGTGGTCGAGTTCCGCTTCAATGTCTGAGCATCTTTCTCTTGCCTCTTAATTCCAATTTCAGACATCCTGAAGTCTCTGGGCAACAAAGTGTAGGATAAGGAAATGGGATGAGGCCGAATGGCGAGGAGATGGATGGGGAGTGTGGTGCGGGCATCCTTGCCTGCATCTTCAGATTTCGGCGGCGAGATATCGTTATAGAAGAGGCGGGCTGGAAGCCCGCCCTCCGTTTTAGGAGCTTCGCTCTCGTCAGAATAGCTCATCTCTTTTCTGCGGAAGTCAGGATGTCTGAATTTACTGTTGGGCACGGAGCAAAACTAGACTTTAGAGACGGAGCAAAACTAGATTTCATCAAAATGCACTGAAGAAGATATGGTTAGAGAATATTTTTTCTGTAGGATCGCCCTGACGCTTGCAGGATACGGCACTGCTGGAGAGCAACCGGAGCGGCAAGTGTTGCCAAGGGGCAAAAAGCCTCGGAGCTGGGTCGCTTCTGTGACCCAGCTTTTTTTGTTTTTTGAGGCTGTTGCCCATTGGCTCAAATGCGCCAAACTCCGGGGGTTTGGGGGCAGAGCCCCCGAGGACGGAACTTGCCGTTAGACAGGGACAAAGCGGATGATGGAGTGATGAAAAAAAACAACTCGCTCACCGTCAACCCACTGGATTCATTCGACGCACGCTGGAGGCGTTCAATGCAGGAAAGCTCGATGGGACTACAGCCGCCCTCAACTTGGAGATCAGCAGAGCTAGGCTCTATCAATTGCGCACCGAATTCCTCAAAAACAAAGGGAAGCGTCCCAATAATTGTTGAAAATAGAGGTGGTCTCCGAATGGCTGATCCGAGAGGATCAGGTTGGAAAAAAACAAACCAAAAGG
>JAIFLJ010000070.1 GCA_020049135.1 bacterium
GCGTGGTCAAACTCCTTCCCAACCAAGGATTGGGGAATAAAAGTAGTCCTCAAGTAGTCGTCGGCAAGCTGGAAGATGTCGGAGAAATTCACCCGAGCGGACTCCTTGGGCCTGTGAAGATTTATGCGACTGCAACAAAACTCAGATTTCCTGACCCAGTGCCTAAAAACAAGAAATGAGAATGGCACCTTGGGGAAAGTATGAAGTATGAAGGAAGATGAGATTGTGTGCCATGACCGTTAGTCGTGCCAGACACGAAAACGGAGCGGATGGGAGAGAGTAGCACAGGCGTCACGCCTGTGTCTTGGCAGCTCGTGCGACCCTCTTTTGAGTCAACGGCATCCGTTTTTCACCCCTGCTTTGGAGTCTGTCGGAACACAGGCGGGACGCACTGTGCTACCATGCCCGACTTCCCACTCCACACTCCAAAAGCGCCATTCTCAATTCTCTTTTTTTAAAAAATCAGCCCCGTGGGTCAGAAAATCTGAAGCTGGATGGTTCTTCGGTCGCATTTCCAATCTCACGGGCGAATAGAGTTGCGTCACTTTACCAATCTCGCGACCCGCCAGCAGCACTGGCGTGCCAGGCCGAATTCCGCTGGCGTTGTCGTAGTATAAATAACCTCGCACCTGCCCGTTAATCCCTCTCACTTCTCCAGACACTTCCCTGCGAGCTGGTCGTCGGGGTGGGAGGAACCCTTCAATAGCTTGGATAATGCCAGTTGCAGTTCCCTGTCCTTCCCCGCTCCCGGCATCATTTCAAAGATCGGCAGAAAGTCCTGCACCGTCTTTTCCAGCCATTGGCTGTTTTCGCTCTTCTTGTAACCCGCCATCCCCTTCGCCTGCTGGAGCGTCTGCATGGCCGCTTTAACTTGGAACTGCGCCAACTGCGCCCGCGCCTTGAACACCACCGCATCCACCAGAGCCCCATCCAGTGCCAACGCCCGTTCCGCATACTCGACAGACTCTTCCGCGTTCCCCAGCGCCAACTTTTCCCGCCCCATTTGCAGGAGCGTCGGTGCGGAGGATTTTACGATTTTCTCGTTCGTCTCGTTCGCGTTTTTGAGCTTGATGACCTCCTCGCCCCGCGCCTTCTTTTCCCCCTCGTAGAGTGCCAGAAGCGACTTCGCCTTGTCCCGCTCTTGGCTAGCGCTCTTCTGCGACTCCACCGCCTTTTTCTTTTCCGCCAGAGCCTCCGCCTCGCTCGCCGTGGCGTGTTTCTCGTTCTCCACCGCCTTCTTCTCGCTTTCCAGCGCCCGAGCCTCGTTCTCCTTGGCGCGCGCCTCGCTCGTCTGCGCTTGGGCTAGGGCAGCCTCCACCTCGATGCGCCGCTCGTTGAGCTGGTAGATCGAGGTCGCCGCACCCGCCACCATCAGCAAGATCGAGGTGCCAATGACCGCCGAAAGAACGCGGTTGCGCTTCACCCATTTCACCCCCACTTCCGCCAAGCCCACCTCTTTGGCGAGGATCACCTCGCCGCGACAATAACGCCCCAAGTCCTCCCCCAGAGCGCGGACGCTCCTGTAACGCCCTTCGGGGTCGGGCCGCAGAGCCTTGAGGACGATGATTTCCAAGTCCGGGGCGATCTTCGGGTTGAGCAGGCGGAGGCGTTTCGGCTCAAACTCCTGCAAAGCTTGGGCGTCCGAGAGAATGTTGCCCGTCGCCTCAAAATGCTTTTGCCCCGCGAGCATCTGGTAGAGGATCGCTCCGAGGGAATAGACATCCGCCCGCTCGTCCACATCCTTGCTGGAACGCGCCTGCTCGGGTGCCATATACTCGATCGTCCCCATGATCTGCCCCGTCATCGAGAGATTCATGTCCCGCTCGTCCCCGCCCACCTTGGCCAACCCGAAATCCATCACCACGGGTTCCCCGTCAGGGCGCACCATGATATTGCCGGGCTTCAAGTCTCGGTGCAAGACCCCCGACTCGTGCGCCACTTGGATGCCCTCGCACACTTTCGCTATCAACGCGAGCGTCTGCTGTTCGGGCAAGATCAAGCACGGCCCATCCTTTCCGACCGCCACCGTTTCCCCCGTGCTCTCAGTGCCCGCTTCCGCAGGGTCTAGGCTGGATTCGCGGATGGACTTCACCACAGAAACGATGTCGGACACCGCCGTTTTTTCGCTCGATACAGCGCGGTGGCGGAGCACCTTGTCGAGCGATGCCCCCTCCACATGCTCCATCGCGATAAAATGGATCTTGTCGTATTCCCCCACCTCGTAAATCCGCACGATATGGCGCGTCTCCAGCCGCGTCATGACTTCTGCCTCGCGCTGGAACCTCCTGATCTGCGTCTCCCCCGCCGTCTCGCTCCCGCGCAGCATTTTGATCGCCACTTTGCGCCCGAAATGATCTTTCCCCAGCCAGACCTCGCCCATGCCGCCCATGCCGATTTTTTGGATCAGCCGATATTTGCCGAAGACCTGCGCGTTCTGGATTTGGAGCACCGCCTGGTCGTCTAAGCTCAGTGAACCTCCCCCCTGCTTGGATCGCCAGACCGACAAAACGGGAAAGGGCTCCTCGATACCTTTTGCCTTCAGGCAATACGCGTAATGGAAGGCGAACTCCCTCTCCGCGATATTTGTCCGCACACCAGGTCCCACAACGACCACTTTGCGTCTCAATGCTTCGGGCAGAGGAAAGACACCTTCCGTCTTCCCCTTCACATCCGAGACCTCCATCTCCTCGTCCGTATGCGCCTCCACCACCTCCCAGCCGTCGGGCAAGCACGCCAGAGCTTCTTTCAGGGTTCGCTCCGTCAGCAGGATCTCTCCCGCCCGCGCCGCCCCGCACAAGCGTGCCGCCAAGTTCACGCTCGCCCCCAGCACCGTGTAGTCTTGACGGACCGAGGAGCCGATATTGCCCAGCACCATCTCCCCCGTGTTGATCCCGATCCCCACCTCGGGCATGAACCGCCCGCTCCGCGAAAACTCCGTGCGGAGTGCCGCCAAATAATCGAGCTGGTCGCACGCCGTCTTGATCGCCCGCAAAGCATGGTCTTGGTAGTAGCGCGGCGCCCCGTAGAGAGCCATCACCTCGTCCCCCACGATCTTGTCCACCGTCGCCTTGTTGTCCCGCACCGCCCGTATCGCCTCTTCCAGATAGGCGTTGATCACTTCGCGCACCCCTTCGGGCTCCATCTTCTCGCTCATCGCGGTGAACCCGCGCATGTCCGTGAACGAGACGGTCATCTCGCGCCGCTCGGGAAACTTGAAAGTCCGCAAATCGTGGTCGGTCAATGCCTCGATGGGAGTGTAGATGTATTTGCGAACAAACCCCTCGAACCGTTCCCTGTCGCTGACATCCTGGATCACGATATCGCGGTAGCCGCCCCGCCGTGTTGTTTTGAACTCAAAAACCCGCCCCCGCGCATCTCGGATCAGCCGTTTTTCGTCACCCTCGCTCGACGGGCGCGTGAGCAATTCCAGCTCCTCGTCAGCAAAAAGGTCTCTCAAAAAAGAGAGCGGCACCCCCGCCAACTCCGCCTTGCTCTTGCCCGCGTAACGGGCGAATGCCGAGTTGGTAAAAACGATGGCATCCCCGCCAGACACCCTCAGCGTCATCGCCTCCAACCCCGCAATAGAGAGATCTTGCGACTCCTCCTCGGCGGTCTCAAAAGGTTTCCCCAACCGCTCCTTCGCAGCCTCACTCATTGTCGGGTCGTTGTCGTTCATAGTCTTTAGGCTTTAGGCTGTATTTTAACCACAAAGACTCAAAGGCACAGAGAACGGAAGGAAATGCAAAAGGCATAAGGCACAATGCAAAAGTCAGACTCTTTCATTTTGCATTTGATCCGTCTTCACTTTCTCAATTTTCAATTTTCCTTTTTCAATTAAAAAAGTTCCTTGTTCGATATTCATTATTCAAAAACTCCCGTCCTCCGCACCTCTGCGGTTCATTCCCCCCTCCCTACCCATCCCTGTTTTTGCATCTCTTCCGCCATCATCCGAGGAGAGAGGATCGTCACACCTTGAACCGTCTGCCCAAAAAGCGGACCGAAATGGGCCCGATCTCCTGTGACCAGATAATCGGCACCCGCCGAAATGGCTCCACCCAACACAGGTTGATCTTTCTCTGGCAAGCCCACGGCTGGACAGTGCGCCATCCCCGCGTGCAAAGAGATGAGCGATGCCATCGCCTGAAGCCCCCCCTCCCACTCGGGCCGTTTGTCCCTGATATTCCGTTCCGCCTCATGCCAGACAGACGGATGCGTGACCACCGTGGCGCAACCGCAGAGCGTCCGCAAAAACTGCGTGCTCAAACTGCCTGATTGCGCCGCAGAAAAAATCAGGTTGGCATCCAGAAACACCTTCATTTTTTCGATTTCTTTTTCGGGCTGGTCGGAAAAACAAATCCCGCCAGCGCCTGGTTGTTTTCCGTATCAAACTCGGCCATTCGCTTCTCGGAGTAATACTCGATCGGAGACACCACGGCTGGACGGATCAGGATGCCTTGATCCGTATCCTCCAAAAGCACCGTCACCTCGTTAGTCCACCCAAACTTCGCTCTCATTTTTTTCGGGAGCGTGAGCGCCCCCCTCGTGCTGAGTTGTGCTGTAGTCATATCGAAAATGTAACGCTTTTCCAAAAATCCGCAAATCCGTTTTTCCGCAATTCACCACAGAGAGGGGGCAAATGCAGATTGCAGAAGGCTCGGACGCTCACGCGGGAGATGCGCTCGGATTCCGCCAATCTGCGATCTGCAATCTCACTTCTGCAATCCTCTGCGCTCTTTGCGGTTAATTCTCCGTTTCTGCCCATTCTGCAATCTGCCTTCTGCAATCTGCAATTTTCAAAAACCCAGTTTCCCCAGAAACCCTTTCTTCCCCTTCGCCTCGATAGCTTCCAGCGTCGCCGCTTTCACCTTCGGGCCGGTGTAGATCTGGCGCAGTTGGTCTTTCAGCTTCTTGAGCTTCGTCCGGTCGCTCTCTCCCACAGTAGCGATCTCCTTCCGCAGTCCCTCCGCTTCCGTCTCCAGAACCTTGACCAATTCATTCATCTTCGCCCCGTTCGGCTCGAAAAGTTCGGGATGCTCTTGGTATCGGGCGGACAACCAGTTTTCGCGGTCGGAGTAACGCCCCATGTCCAGCAACGCCTCGTCCAGCAGACGGAGTGCCTGCGGTGCCGTCAGCGGTTCGGCGTAGGCGATCCCGTGGTATTTGAGAAACGCCACCTGCTGCGGGTTGGCCTCCATCACGATCATCGTCCCCTCCGCCGTCATGCGCATGGATGCGATCACGCTATCCATCTCCTGCGCTCCGCCACCATTGGGCGGGCACGCGGCGGGCAGGCAGTTGCCCACTGGCTGGTAATCCGCCATCCCTTCTTTCCACATTATATCGCTGGGGAGGATGACCTGCTCTTTGAGCAATCGTAGCAAATCCGCTTCCTCGTAACTCCCCATATTCCGCATGATAAACACCTGCCCCATATTTCTCTTTCCTTTCGTTACTGACCCACGGAGAGAATATCGAATATCGAACAAGGAATAATGAATATCGAAATTTCCGATTCCGTCCTTTCTCCTTCTCTCTTCCGTCCCTTCTACATTCGATATTCCTTGTTCGTTATTCGAT
>JAIFLJ010000218.1 GCA_020049135.1 bacterium
CTTCGCCCAAGGCGGCTGATATCTCAAGAGGAATGCGGTTTTTGCTGTCGCCTTCCTCTTTTTCATCCTGAATGAGAGGCTCGCCTTTTTCTATCAGGCGGATGTTTCGGTAATCCTGATAGCCAGTTCCGGCTGGGATCAGATGCCCCATGATGACATTCTCTTTGAAACCGCGTAAGCGGTCTACCTTGCCGAGCGTGGCGGCATCCGTCAAAACGCGTGTGGTGTCTTGGAACGATGCTGCCGAAATAAAGCTCTCCGTTTCCAAAGACGCCTTGGTGATCCCGAGCAGCACAGGGCGTCCTTGAGCTGGCTTACCACCAGCATCTTCTATACGCCTGTTGGACTCTTCGAACATCAAACGATCCACCTGCTCGTCCCAGAGGAACTCGGTGTCGCCTGGATCCGTGATTTTCACTTTACGGAGCATCTGGCGCACGATGATCTCAATGTGCTTATCGTTGATTTCTACACCTTGCAGCCTGTAAACTTCCTGCACTTCGTTGACCAGATATTCTTGGAGCACTTGCGCTCCGCAAATCTCCAGAATTTCGTGCGGTACAACTGGCCCTTCGGTGAGCTGCTGTCCTTTTTTCACAAGGTCGCCCTTGTAAACAATGATGTGCTTGTTCGTGGGAATCAAATGCTCCTCTTCAGGATAGCTGCCGTCAACATCCTTCTCGGTGCCACGAATGATCAGGCGACGCTTGCCGCGTGCCGTTCCTGCAAACTCCACGATCCCGTCAATCTTGGCGATTTCG
This sequence comes from bacterium, assembly GCA_020049135.1. Classification (GTDB taxonomy): domain Bacteria; phylum Verrucomicrobiota; class Verrucomicrobiia; order JADLBR01; family JAIBCM01; genus JAIFLJ01. The sequence continues at coordinate 762 of JAIFLJ010000218.1, forward strand.
GCTGCGTCCTTGGGTCGGCGTGCCTCGAACAATTCAGCCACCCTAGGCAAACCACCAGTAATATCCTTGGTTTTGGCAACCTTGCGGGGGGTTTTGGCGAGACGGTCGCCAGCTCGCACTTTGGCGGCCTGCTTGACCTCAATGTGCGCACCTGCGGGTATCGAATATGTCGCTATGGTTTCACCCTTGGAATCTTTGATCAAGATTTGCGGGTGTAGGTCTTCCTTGTGTTCAATTACAACGATTTCGGCCTGCCCAGTCGCCTCATTGGTTTCTTTCTTGGTCGTGACACCTTCGATGATATCCGTGAATTGAACCGTTCCGCTTTTTTCGGTGAGAATTGGAACATTATATGGATCCCATTCCACGAACACTGTCCCTTTTTTCACCTTGCTACCGTCGGCTAATGAAATGGCCGATCCAACGACTATCGTGTATTTTTCCAACTCACGACCATCGGTTCCGTGCAAGCTGACTGTCCCGTTTTTGTTCAGGACAATATGCTTGCCTTCTACCGATTCGACCGTGCGCAGATCGTTATATTGTAGGCGTCCCTCGTTTTTGGATTTGATCTGTGGCTGTTTGAATACCTGCGAAGCAGTTCCACCTATGTGGAAGGTTCTCATAGTAAGCTGCGTGCCAGGCTCACCGATAGACTGAGCCGCAATGATACCAACGGCCTCGCCAATCTTCGCAGATTTAGATGTAGCCAAATTCAAGCCGTAGCACTTGGCGCAAACGCCACCGCGTGTTTCACAGGTTAGCACCGAACGGATGCGGACTTTTTCTTGACCCAACCTGTCGGTGGCCTTAGCCCGCTCCTCGGTGAAAATCTCGCCGGCGTGTATAACGGTCTGGCTCGTGGCTGAGTCCAAAATATCTTCACAGGCGGTGCGCCCGTAGATGCGGTCCACAAGTTTGACGACTTCGTCCTCGCCCTCGTAAATAGGCTGCACCCAGATGCCGTTCACCGTGCCGCAATCCTCCTCGATAACGACCATGTCCATGGCCACATCGCAAAGTTTGCGGGTCATGTAACCAGAGTCGGCGGTCTTGAGCGCCGTATCGGCCAACCCTTTACGGGCACCGTGCGTAGAGATGAAGTATTCCAAAACCGTCAGCCCTTCACGGAAATTCGAAAGAATGGGGCGCTCAATAATTTCGCCCGATGGTTTAGCCATCAGACCGCGCATACCTGCAAGCTGTTTGACCTGCTGGCGGTTACCGCGTGCGCCAGAGTCCACCATCAAATACACAGGGTTCATCTCTTCCTTGCCCTCGTTATGGTGGAGGGTGCGGAACATCACATTGGCGATTTCTTCGCCAGCGTGCGTCCAAATATCAACAATACGGTTGTAACGCTCGCCATCGGTAATGATACCAGCCTCGTACTGTTTTTGCACGATCTTGATCTGGTCGTTGGCTTTGCTGATTTCGATCCCTTTTTCTACTGGGATGATCATGTCGGTAATACCGATGCTGATACCCGCCTTGGTCGCTTCTTCGAAACCGAGTTGCTTGAGCTTATCGAGACATTCCACAGTCACATCTTGGTTTGTGACTTGGTAGCAACGCAGGATGATCTCGCCGAGTTTCTTCTTGGTGGCCATCCCGTTGAAGTAGCCGAGTTCCTTGGGCCAAATCACATTGAAAATGACTCGTCCAACTGTGGTCTCAAGCAGCTTCTTGGTGCTGTCACCAAATATGGTTTTTTGGCCAAAATCTGGGTTGCGCAGCAAAATGCGACTGTGCGTGCCTACGCTCTTTTCTGCGTGTGCGAAAATAACTTCATCGTAGTCAGTGAACAGTGGAAGCCGCTCATCCTTGACTATTTCAGTTCTGGGCGGCTGAGTCAGGTAGTAGCAGCCGAGCGTGATGTCTTGCGAAGGTGTAGTGATGGCCTTCCCGCTTGATGGCGAAAAGATGTTGTTAGGAGCCAGCATGAGCAGTCGTGCTTCGAGCTGAGCCTCCACGGATAGAGGCACATGAACCGCCATCTGGTCACCGTCAAAGTCAGCGTTGTAGGCCGTACAAACCAGAGGGTGGATACGAATAGCCTCGCCTTCAATCAATGTCGGCTCGAACGCCTGAATCGAAAGACGGTGCAGCGTAGGAGCGCGGTTGAGCATCACCGGATGCCCGCGCGTCACCTCTTCCAAAACATCCCATACAATCGGGTCTTGGCGCTCAATAAACTTCTTGGCACTGCGGACGGTATGGACTTGCCCCATGTCTTTGAGCCTGCGGATGATGAACGGCTCGAACAGGACGAGTGCCATTTTCTTGGGTAAACCGCACTGGTTGAGTTTCAGTTCTGGCCCGATAACAATAACGGAACGACCTGAGTAATCCACGCGCTTTCCGAGCAAGTTCATACGGAAACGCCCAGTCTTGCCCTTTAGCATGTCGGAAAGAGATTTGAACGGACGGTTGCCAGCACCCATGACCGCACGCCCGTGGCGACCGTTGTCAATCAGAGCATCCACGGATTCTTGGAGCATCCGTTTTTCGTTGCGTATGATGACCTCCGGCGTCTTGAGTTGGAGCAAGTTCCTCAAACGATTGTTGCGATTGATCACGCGGCGGTAGAGGTCGTTCAGGTCTGATGTCGCGAAACGCCCACCTTCGAGCGGGACTAGAGGCCGTAAATCAGGCGGGATGACCGGTAGCGTTTCGATCACCATCCACTCTGGCCTCTGCTGCGCGGAGATAAAACCGTTCACGAGCTTGAGCCGCTTGGAAAGCTTTTTGCGGAGTTGCTTGCTCTTGGTGTTTGCAAGAGAATCTATCAACTCTTTTTGCATCTCGGCCAAGTCGAGTTTCTTCATGATCTCGCGTATCCCCTCCGCCCCCATCTTCGCACTAAACGATCCCTCGCCGTACTGGTCTTGAGCCTCACGGTATTCGGTTTCATTGAGGAGTTGTTTGAACTGCAACTGCGTCTTGCCCGCGTCTATAACGATGTAATCCTCGTAATAGATGACCCGCTCAAGCATCCTAGCCGTCATGTCCATCATCAGACCTAGTCGGCTGGGCATACACTTGAAGAACCATATATGCGAGACTGGCACAGCTAACTCCACATGCCCCATGCGTTCACGGCGGACGCGAGCCAATGTCACTTCCACGCCGCAACGGTCGCAAATAATGCCTTTATATTTGATGCGCTTATATTTCCCGCAGGCACATTCCCAATCCTTTGTGGGGCCGAATATGCGCTCGCAAAATAGCCCGCCTTTTTCTGGCTTGAAGGTACGGTAGTTGATTGTTTCAGGGTTTTTGACTTCGCCACGGCTCCACAGTTTGATTGTTTCTGGTGCAGCAATCGTGATGCTCACCGTATCAAACTCGACCGTTCTCTCCATCCCAAGTGTTTCGCGCAAGTTGTCTTTGCTCATATTCCGCCTTTTATTGGATTACTTTCAAATTTTTTTCAGTTCCGCAGAGCCTCATGGAGGCTCCGCTTCGATATCGAACGCCGCCTTCTACCCCGACAGCACTTGGCTGAGTGTAGCCGCAGCAGCAGACTGTTCCGATGTCCCACCCGCCCCGCTGGCGGCTAAGCCCAGCGGATCTTCAGAGCGGTCGCCCACCTTAACATCCAAACAGAGACTCTGCATTTCCTTGATTAACACATTGAACGACTCAGGCGTCCCCGCGACGAGCGAGTTGTCACCCTTCACAATGCTCTCGTAGATGCGTGTCCTGCCGCTGACATCATCAGACTTGACTGTGAGCAACTCCTGCAGGGTGTAGGCAGCACCATAAGCTTCCATCGCCCACACTTCCATTTCACCGAAGCGCTGACCGCCATACTGCGCCTTACCACCCAACGGCTGCTGCGTGACGAGCGAATAAGGCCCAACCGCACGGGCATGTATCTTGTCAGCAACCAAGTGGTTCAGCTTAAGCATGTAGATGTAACCCACGACAACGCGCTGGTCAAAACGCTCACCCGTGCGCCCATCGCTTAGGTAAACTTTACCGTCGTGATCAGGCATCGCCTCAGGATCCATCACATCTGGACCCGGAATAACATTTTTGCACGCTTTAGCTTCGCGCAAGTAATCGCGTATCTGCGACTCTTTGATCCCATCGAACACTGGCGTAGCTACCTTGAAGCCGAGTGTCTTGACCGCAATCCCCAAGTGCGTTTCCAAAACCTGCCCGACATTCATACGGGAAGGCACGCCGAGCGGGTTGAGCACGATTTCCACGGGCGTTCCATCGGAAAGATATGGCATATCTTCTTCAGGAACGATCTTGGCTACGACACCCTTGTTTCCATGTCGCCCTGCCATCTTGTCGCCTACGCCCAGTTTGCGTTTACTGGCCACATATACTTTCACCTGCTTGATTATCCCAGGATCCACATCGTCGCCGCTTTCAATGCGATCCATCTGCGACATCTTCTCGTTCTCCAGCATCTCAAACTTCTGGTCGAACTGCGAAATGATCTCGCGGATTTTGATGCGTATCGGGCTCGGGTCTATCTCAATGTGTTGGTACACATCGGCGAGCTTGCGCAGCAGCGTCTTTGTGATTTTGCGGTTTGCAGGGATGATGATTTCACCGTCCTCTGCGTTCACCACATCAAGCGGTATCTTTTCGCCCAGAAGGATGTTCGAGAGTGCCTCGGTGAGTTTTTCCCTGAGGTCGTTATTCTTCTTTTCGTACTCGTCATCAATCGTCTTTTTCTGGCGTTTGGCCTCTGTCGGTGTCATCTTCACCCGATCAGTCTTTTTCAGGTTGGACGACACTTTTACATCCATCACGATGCCATAAACTCCAGACGGCACGCGGAGTGAGGAGTCTTTGACATCGGCGGCTTTTTCACCGAAAATAGCACGGAGCAACCTTTCTTCTGGTGCAAGCTCCGTTTCAGATTTAGGAGTGATTTTGCCCACCAGGATGTCGTTCGGCTTCACCTCTGCGCCAACACGAATGACGCCGTCGTGCGCGAGGTTTTTCAGTGCTTCTTCACCAACATTCGGGATGTCACGCGTGATTTCTTCTGGCCCTAGCTTAGTGTCGCGAGCACTGATTTCAAACTCTTCAATGTGGATAGAAGTGTAGATATCTTCCTTGACGATCTTCTCACTGATGAGAATAGCATCCTCGAAGTTATACCCGTTCCACGGCATGAACGCCACCAGGACATTCTTGCCCAACGCCAACTCGCCATGGTCGGTGCAAGGCCCATCGGCAAGCACCTGTCCTTTGGAGACGCGCTGCCCAATTTTCACCAGAGGCTTCTGGTTCACGCATGTGCCCGCATTGCTCCTCATAAACTTGCGGAGCCTGTAAACATAGACGCCGTTTTCGGGGTCGTTCTTGATCTTCTTTTTGGCGTCAATCGAAGACGGGTCTTCGGCAACAATGATCTCGTCTGCGCTCACAGAGTAAACGGTGCCAGATTTAACTGAAACCACCACTGCGCACGAATCGCGTGCCACCACGGCCTCCATGCCTGTGCCGACCAAAGGTGCCTCGCTACGGATTAGCGGGACGCCCTGCCTCATCATGTTCGAACCCATCAACGCACGGTTAGCGTCATCGTGTTCCAAAAACGGAACAAGGCTGGCGGCCACCGAAACGAGCTGTTTCGGCGACACTTCCATGTAATGAACGCGGTCTGGCTCGACTTCCAAAAAGTCCCCACGGTAACGCACAGTCACTTTTTCTACCGAGAAACGACCCTTTTCATCCATCGGTATATTGGCCTGAGCCACTATGTAGTTTTCTTCTTGGTCGGCAGTCAGGTAATCTATCGCCCCAGTGGCACGGCCTTTCTCAATTTTCCTGTACGGAGTTTCAATGAAACCAAACTCGTTCACTTTTGCAAAGCAACTCATCGAAGCGATCAGACCTATGTTTGGGCCTTCTGGCGTTTCGATGGGGCATATACGCCCGTAGTGTGAAGGGTGGACATCGCGAACCTCGAAGCCCGCACGGTCGCGCGAAAGACCTCCTGGTCCAAGAGCCGAGAGACGCCGCTTATGCGTCATCTCTGAAATCGGGTTGATCTGATCCATGAACTGCGAGAGTTGGCTGCGCCCGAAAAAGTCCTTGATCGCGGCTGAAAGAGCCTTGGGATTGATCAGCTTCTGCGGGGTCATGCCTTCCACATTCACATCAAATAATGTCATGCGCTCTTTCACCAAACGCTCAGTGCGGGCTAGTCCAGTGCGACACTGGTTGGCCAACAACTCGCCTACTGTCCTCACGCGGCGGCTACCCAAGTGATCAATGTCGTCAACCAAACCTTCACCACGGCGCAAGTTCAAAACATAGCGCGTTGCAGCGATAACATCTTCTTCGCAGATCGTTTTTTTATCCAAGCCAATGGAAAGGCCAAGTTTCTGGTTGATCTTGTAGCGACCAACGCGGCTGATGTCATACCGTTTAGGGTCAAAAAAGAGCCTCTTGAGCAACTGCTTGGCGTTCTGCACCGTTGGCGGGTCGCCAGGGCGCAGTTTTTTATAGATGTCTTTAAGAGCCTCATCAGTGTCGCGGGTCGGGTCTTTTTTCAGCGATTTGATGATGGCATCATCTTGCTTGGTGTCCACCACTTCGACCTCTTTGATGCCCAGCTCAAGGAGCTGCCTAATGACGGTTTTAGACATCGGCTCAAAAGCGCGACCCACCACCACATCGGCGTTGTTCGGATCGCGCACATCTTCCACCAGCACCTTTGTTGCGATCTCCTCATCGTCCACATCGCCGTGAAGCTTGAGTTTTTCAATCTTGTAAAATAGAGCTATTATCTCCCGATTACTGCTGCATCCCAGCGAGCGGAGAAATGTCGTAATCAAAAATTTGCGGCGGCGTTTGCGCCTGTCGAGATAGACATAAAGCAAGTCGTTGGTGTCGAACTGCACCTCCATCCAGTTACCACGGTCTGGGATGATGCGGTAAGAAAAAAGCTGTTTGCCGTTGGCGTGCTGTGAGCTTTCGAAGCAGATGCCAGGGCTCCTGTGCAACTGACTGACCACCACGCGCTCGGCACCGTTGATAATGAAGCCGCCAGCCTCGTTCATCATGGGGAGTTCGCCCATGAACACCTTCTCTTCTTTGGTGCCTTGTTCGTCGCGCAGGCGGAATGTCACATAGAGCGGAGCGGCAAATGTCTCTCCGTCACGCTGACATTCAACAGAAAGTTTTTTGGCATCACCTATCTCATAGCTGACAAACTCCAACTTGACCTTGCCATCATAACTCTCAATGGGGAATACCTCTTGGAAAACGGCCTGTAAACCCTCCGATTTCCGCTTTGATGCGGGCAGGTTCTGCTGCAAAAAATCCCGGTAGGAATTGATCTGAATCTCAATGAGGTTTGGCGGTAGAATCGCCTCACTCACCTTGCCGAAATTAATTCGTTCCCCCGTCTTAGCGTTAACTGACATGGTCTTTTTCCTCTGGTGGTTTTATCTTTTGTTTTCTGCGTGTCGATCACTGAACCCGAGGCGCAAACGCGCCACGGGTTCAGAACATCGAAACGCTTATTTAATTTCGACTTTAGCGCCAGCCGCTTCCAGCTTCTTCTTAATTTCGGCGGCCTCTTCTTTGGTTGCGCCTTCTTTAACCGTCTTGGGCGCACCTTCCACGAGTGCCTTCGCGTCGGCCAAACCCAGGCCAGGCACCACCGAACGCACTTCTTTAATGACATTAATTTTGGTCGCACCAGCATCGGTGAGAATAACATCAAACGCGGTTTTTTCTTCCGCCGCAGGTGCTGCAGCTCCAGCAGCGGGTGCCGCTGCTACCGCCACAGGTGCCGCTGCGCTAACGCCCCACTTTTCTTCAAGTTTCTTAACCAGTTCTGCGGCTTCCAAAACCGTCAGACCACTCAATTCATCCACCAACTTTTGTAAGTCAGCCATAATTTATCAGAGAGTCAGCCATAAAGTTATTCAACCCTATGAAACCGACCCAATTGCTCCTAATTTTCAACCGTCTGACTAGGGAGTCGCACCCGCGATTCCATTATACCCGAAGGGAGTCGGGACTAGCCGTTCAACGATTTATTTTTTTACCCTTTTTGTTTTCCGAATGCACGAGCCACGAAACTTCGAGCCCTGCGCACCAAAAAAAATTGTTATTCCCCTTTGTCCACTTTTGCTTGGACAACGCGTGCCAACTGGCCACCAGGTGCCGAAATGACGGACGCCAACCTCGTGGCTGGTGTATTCAGAAGACCCAAAAGCTGTGCCAACAAAACTTCGCGTGATGGCAAATCCCCCAATGCCTTCACCTGCTCCACACTGAGAAGTGCGCCGTCCAAAATCCCGCCGCGAATCTTGGGCTTCGAAAATTCGGCAGAGAAGTTTTTTAAGATTTTTGCTGCCGCACAGACATCACTCTGGCCAACGACAATCGCCGACTGCCCAACCGCGACCTCATCCATCGGGGGGAAGCCCAAGTCTTTGACGACCTTCCGCAGCACCGTATTTTTGACCACGGCATAGCGTGCGCCGACGCCACGGAGGCGTTTGCGCAGCTCGGAGAACTGTGGCACATTCATGCCGCTGTACTCAGTGACCAAAATGAATGGCGACTGCTGAATTTTCTGTTTGATTTCCTCAAGTAAACTGGCTTTTTCCGCTCTCATTGTATTGTTCCTCTAGGCTGTGGTTATTTGCGTGCGAACTCACCGAGATCCAAACGGACTCCGGGGGTATGTGTGGCACTTATCACGGCGCGAGCCACATAGGCTCCTTTGGCAGACGCCGGACGTGCTTTGTAAACCGCATCAATCACAGTGCGGCTGTTTTCGACTAACAACTCCTCTGCAAACGAAACTTTGCCAACGAGGACATGGAGGTTAGCCGCTTTGTCAACCTTGAACTCTACGCGGCCTGCCTTGCACTCGCGCACGGCACGGGCGGTATCATCGGTCACGGTTCCTGTTTTCGGGTTAGGCATCAGTCCGCGTGGTCCGAGCACTTTGCCCAGCTTGCGAACTTCCTGCATCGCTTCCGGCGTGGCCACGGCCACATCGAAATCCTGAAAACCTTCGCTGCACTTTTTGATCATATCTTCAAAGCCGACATGTTCGGCTCCAGCAGCTTTAGCATCATCGGCAGCTTTGCCTTTTGCAAAAACCAGCACGCGGATTTTTTTGCCGCTGCCATGCGGTAGTGCCGCCGTGCCGCGCACCATCTGGTCGCTCTGCTTGGGATCCACCGTAAGGGCAAACGCGATCATTAATGATTGGTCGTGCTTTGCCACCGGCATTGATTTTATTACTTTTATAGCCTCGCCCAGCGGGTAGAGGCGTTTGGCGTCAACCAGCTTGGCTGCCACCGCATACCGTTTACTTCTCTTTGTTGCCATCTATAGCTCCTTGTAGTTCAAACGACCCGTAGGTCTCCTACTTTATTGTTTTGTTCCGACAAATTTTAACCAATGATTTCGATGCCCGCTTGCCTAGCTGTCCCAGCAATGATGCGGAACGCTGCCTCTTCGTCGTTAGCGTTCAAATCTTTCATCTTGATCTTAACAACCTCCATCACCTGCGCCTTTGTCAACTTGGCCACCTTGGTTTTGTTGGGCTCTTTGGACGCCGTAGCGATCTTTGCTATTTTTTTCAATAGCACACCGGCTGGCGGCGATTTCGTGATAAACGAAAATGTTTTATCTTTGTAAACCGTGATCACCACTGGCAGGATGTCGCCAGCCTGCTTCTGGGTTGTCGCGTTAAACTCTTTACAAAACGCCATGATGTTTACGCCCTGCTGACCCAGTGCTGGGCCTACGGGGGGTGCCGGGTTCGCCTGTCCTGCCGGAATTTGCAACTTGATGGTTGCTACTACTTCTTTTGCCATATCTCTTCTCCTTAGCTCTCCTTAAACTTTTTCTACCTGCCAATATTCCATTTCCACATTGGTGCTGCGTCCGAAAATGCTCACTGAAACCAGCAAGCGTCCACGGTCGGGATAGACCTCTTCCACCAGACCATCTTGATTTGCGAAAGGCCCATCGCCCACCTTGACTTTATCGCCAGCAGCAAATTCTACTTTAGGAACAACACGCTCCTCGCCAGTGCGGATTTGAGCCAGCATCTGCTCCACCTCACCTATACGCATAGGCACAGGCTTTTGCCCGTCGGCAAATCCAATGACACCATTGGTCTCACGCAAATAGTACCAAGTGCGCTCTATCACCTTACCGGCCGCATCCAACAAATTTGCTTTAACAAAAACATAGCCAGGGTACAGCTTGCGCTCGGTCTCTATCTTGCGGTTGCGCTTGACCTCCGAAATTCGTTCTGTGGGAACCACGACTTCGTGCAGCGCATCCCCCATCTCTTCGGTCCTGGCTCGCTTTATCAAATTCTCTTTTACCTTCGATTCTTGGCCACTCAGGGTGTGCAAGGCAAACCACTGAGCCGTCTCGCCGTTTGGATGGCAAGGCAATCCGATCCCGTTGGTCGCTGGAGTCTCTATTGTTTCGCTCATGATTACAAAACGTTCATTTTTAAAATTCGCCCGATCACCTTCACCAGCACGAAATCGAAAGAGCTAGTATAAGCTCCAAATAGCAACATGGAGACGATCACCACTACAGTGGAGTCCGTTATTTCCTTGTAGCGCTTCATCCCTTTTTGCAGGGGATCCCAAGGCCAACTACACTTCGCCAGCTCTACAGTCACCTCGTCCACAAAACGCCTGATCGCGGCATAGTTGCGGATCAAATAATAAACTGTCAGCCCCAGCGCAAGCCCAATAAGCCCACCCTGAAACCAGTGCTCCGAAAACCACTTGACCCAATCCCCTACTCCAGCCGAAGCGATCATCTAATTTCCTTTTTTATTCTACAATCTATTTTTCCAGAGGCAACAGGAGAGACAGGACTTGAACCTGCAACAAGCGGTTTTGGAGACCGCTGCTCTACCAATTGAGCTACTCTCCTTTTGCAACCAGAAAAAAAGATGGCTTTTCACACCTGCCCCACCCCCGCAGGAATGGAACAGGATTTATTTTCCTAATTATCGCGCCTTATTCAATGATGTCAGACACGCGTCCAGCACCAACTGTGCGTCCGCCTTCGCGAATAGCGAAGCGCATGGTCTTTTCCATGGCCACCGGGGCGATCAGCTCGACTTCGATCGAGATATTGTCGCCAGGCATGACCATTTCCACGCCCTCAGGCAGCTTCACTGTTCCAGTAACATCCGTCGTGCGGAAGAAGAACTGCGGACGGTAGTTGGAGAAGAACGGCGTATGACGGCCACCCTCTTCTTTGCTCAACACATAAACTTCAGCCTTGAACTTCGTGTGAGGCTTGATCGTGCCGGGCTTGGCGATAACTTGGCCGCGCTCGACATCATCCTTTTTCACGCCGCGCAATAGGACGCCGACATTGTCGCCAGCATCTGCACTATCAAGCAGCTTGCGGAACATTTCAATATCCGTGACCGTGGTTTTCTGCGTGGGGCGGAGACCGACGATCTCAACTTCTTCCATCTTCTTGAGCGTGCCGCGCTCAACACGGCCTGTGGCCACTGTGCCACGACCTTCAATGTTGAACACATCTTCCACCGACATCAGGAAGGCTTTATCTTTGTCGCGGACTGGTTGCGGGATGTAGCTGTCAACTGCATCCATGAGATCCATGATGCACTTTGCATCTGGATGAGCAGGGTCGCCAGCGGCGAGTGCTTTAGTGGCACTACCCTTAACGATCGGTATCTTGTCGCCAGGATATTCATACTTCGAAAGCAACTCACGGACTTCGAGTTCGACCAATTCCAAAAGCTCCTTGTCGTCCACCATGTCGCACTTGTTCAAAAACACAACGAGCGAAGGAACGCCAACCTGACGGGCGAGCAGAATATGTTCGCGGGTCTGTGGCATCGGACCGTCTGCCGCGCTCACCACCAAGATTGCGCCATCCATCTGGGCAGCACCAGTGATCATGTTTTTGATATAATCAGCGTGACCAGGGCAGTCCACATGCGCGTAGTGGCGGTTGTCCGTCTGGTACTCAATGTGGGCAGTGTTGATCGTGATACCGCGCTCCTTTTCCTCGGGGGCGTTATCAATATCTTCATAGTTCTTTGCTTCCGCAAACCCCTTCTTGGAAAGGATGGTTGCGATAGCGGCGGTCAATGTCGTTTTTCCGTGATCCACATGACCAATCGTTCCGATGTTCATGTGGGGTTTCTCGCGTTTAAATGCTTCTTTGGCCATATTTTCTCCTCTTCAATTCTCTTTTAAAATGGTTCCTTTTCTATTCCTTCCCTACCACATCAGCCCACGATCGGGATTGAACCGACGACCTCGTCCTTACCAAGGACGTGCTCTACCAACTGAGCTACGTGGGCCTTGCAGCCCGTTCCGTATTTTTTTCAGAACATCTCCTCAAAAGGGACACCCTAAAAAAGGCGAAGACACCCTTCCCTCTTTTTCCGCTTTCTTTAAGCGAAAAACAAGGGATATGTCTTCAACCAATCCGAAACTGTGCCGCCGATAATGTGGAGAGTTCCTTTTTTGTCAAGTGGTTATTTGATTTTTTTTATTTTTTTCTCGGCCACCCCAAAGATGCCGATGCCAAAATATTTTTTCACTCTAATTTTGCATTTAGGAATGCAAAGCCAAGATTCAAGCGCACTCAAACGCCAAATTTTATCGTCACCATCAGGATAAAGGCAACCCCTTCTGCGACCCCATCACGCACGGGCGCAACTGCACATCCGTTTTGCAGATGTGGGTGCGCAGCCATTTGCGGGCAATGTCCTGTATCTCGCCCATCAGCGTAGTCGTCGGCCCCTCTTTTATGTAGCGCTCCTTAAGCGAGGTGAACGCCTTCAAAAACGCGACATGCTGCTCCTTGTTCGTCTCAAGAGCCGGGCATTTATGCTCGCGCATTTTATCTTCTTCTATCGAGAAGTGGCTGACGACATACGACTCCAGATAAGACATCACGCCATCAATCGCCTGCCGCCCTTTCCCCGCCCTCATGGCTTGGTCAAGCTCGTTGAGCACATCGAATATTTTCCTGTGCTGCTCGTCCACCGTGGGCTCGCCAGTATCCATCGAAGCAGGGTCGTACTGTATGCCCTGCCTGCCACCGATCGCCATAGGTGCTGGAGCAGCTATGGCGGGCGCTGGACCCGACACGGACGAAAAAACACCCTTGTCCCGAACCTCAGTTTTTGCATGCTCAGGAGCATGCCCATCGCCCGTCAAAAGGTAGCGGAGGAGGTTCGTGGTAGCCACCAGTTGGGCAGACCCAGTCTCAATCATTTGCGCTATATCTTGCAGGTCGGAACCTAGGCTGCTGTTGGACTGCGCCACACTGTCGGCGTGGCTCAATAACTGGTGTATGCGCTTGATACCGGCCTGCTGCTGGCGCGAAGCAACGGCGATGTTGGAGACAATTTCATCCAACTCAGAAATGTGGCGGTTCACAACTGTTATCCTGTCCTGCAAGCGACCACTCAACTCAAGGCTGTGATCAATTTTATCGGATGCCTCCTGAGCTGCTTTTGAGCTGCGGAGAGAAAGATTGCGCACCTCGTCGGCCACCACAGCAAAGCCCGCCCCCATCTCCCCGGCACGAGCAGCCTCGACCGCCGCGTTCAGAGCGAGGATATTTGTCTGAAAAGCAATTTCGTCTATCGAGTTGACGACTTTGTCCATGGCATCCATGGCTTGATTGAGATCATTGAGCATTTTTACATTTTCTGCAGATTGCTTGCGTGTTTCAGATGCCTTGCGATTCCCGGCGGCAGTCCCTTCGGCGTTTGCGTCTGCCGACTCTTCGAGTTCCGCGATCAAACGAGCCGCTTCTTCAAGAGAACCTGCCTGCGATATTGTCTGTTTGGAGAGCGATTCGGACAGGCCACCCAAGTCGCACGATCCTTGGCTGATCCCTGTCGTGCTATTTTTCAATTCACCGACAGCACCCAAGCAAGAATTTTTTATGGCATGCATAATCCAAAGCGCGAAAACAGAGAGGAACCCCACCGATGGAAAACCAACCCAAAACATTATGTTCTGATAGCCAAGCAGAGCTGATTTGATCTGCGCCAAATCCCCCTCCCCTTTCAACCCCTCAAGGGTGAACCACCCGACAATTGTCATCCCCAACACAAATCCGAGCAAAACAATAATTACCAAGGCGGCCTGCGCTTTGATTGATAGCTTCATATTAACATCCTTTTCTAAAACAGTTCTCTGCTATGTGGTTTTACACAGAAATTTCAAGTCATTTTTTCCCTGTGCCAGTAGGGGGGATAGTTTCCGTTTTTGGCAGTTCGCCTGCCTGTGGCTTGGGCGCGAACGAGCCAAGCGCATCGGGGTTATCAATCACAAGCACCGTCCTGCCATCCACCTTGATCCTGTTGGTGTCCCGAAAAAAAGTGATGGACTGGCCGGTCAAAACATTTTTTCCCTGCATGACTCTCGGCGAACCGTTCATGACAATTTTCTTTTCGGAGACAAAATAAATCGCCTCTTCAGCCGACGCACTCTTGTCGAGCTGCTCTACGCGAACCCTACCCCTAGCATGGATCTTATCAACGCCGTTGGCCTCCGTGTTGAAGCTGACGGTCATCTCCTCGGCCCGCATGTTGAACGCCGCATCCGCAATGGTGACTCCACCCCTGAAAACGGCTGTTCGCTTGACCAGATCCGTGTCGAGCGAATCGGCCATGATGCGTGTCGGGACAGATGCCAACTGCGGCGATGGAAGCGGCGTAATTTGAGCAACGGCACCAGCCGCAGCAACTAAAGTAAAAATAGCAGACAGCATTGTTTTCATTTGGGCAAACCTTTCTCTATGTCGTGAATAATCATCTCCACCTTCGACGAAATCGTCCCTTTGCCTGAACGTATGTCAAAAACGAACCCGTGCCCCGACATCTCCACGCCAGTACGGGTAAACTTCACCGTGCCATCGGAAGTTATGAGGCTCTGACGCTGATCGAAAGTGCATTTTTCGGAGATGATTTCAAAGTCCATTTTACCATCGCGCTTGCCTTGATAGCTCATGTCTTCCACCTTCACTCGGCTCTCGTCGAGGATCATCGCTCGCTTGCCGAGAAGCTCGCCTATGAGTTCGCCCTTAGCGTCAAAGCGCGGCACGCGGAACCCGGCGATCACCGCTCCTTTTGCAAGATAATCCATGACCCCGCTTTTACTTTGATTTTCCGGCGGAGCGGAAAAAACAGGCGTCGCCAGCACTGCCGCAAGCACCACCACGCACGCAGTACGCCACATGTGCCGCCGCAAACAGGTGATGGTATTGCCGTGTTCCATTCAGTCGGATTATAGAGCATCTGCTGCAACACCTCAAGATGTCGTTGCCTTTTGCCGCAATTATTTTCAAACCAAATCCAGCGAAGCCAGTGCCAGAAAGTTTAAGTTGGAGTTTAAGCGTTGAGGAGTTTATGGAATTATTCTCCGTGCCTCTGCGGTGAACTCTTTCTTCCGTGGCGGTCGTTGCGGCGTGGCGTGAGAAAAAAAGAGATTTAACGAGACAGATTTTGTCATTTTCTGGTCAAATGCAAAATCTAGGTTCAACATCGTGACTGATTGGAAAACGGAAACTTCGATATTTTTCAGCCGCTTGAAACCCTTCCCGCCGTGGGTCGGGTTCGCGGTGCGCTTTTCGCAAAGATTGATATCCTGACTGTCCACGACCTCCTTTTCCGCAAGCCGCGAAGGTACGAAGATCGGCGGCAGCGCGATGACAGCCCTTGGGATGAAGGCGGATGGAAGGCCACCCGCATGGTTCTTTCCGACATCGCTCTCAAACACATTCGCGGCGGACGCGTCATGGTCGAAGGCTCAGGTCTCACATATGACGGACAGCTCCTGCACCTGCGCTGGTTCAACATCCCCTACCTCGCCAAACAGTGGCAGGGCAAACACCCGACCCTTTGCGTTTTTGGAAAATTAAAAAAATCAGGGCGCAAGTGGATAATAGATATGCCAGAATGGGAGGCACTCGAAGACGATGCAGAAAGGACGGTTCATGTTGACAGGATCGTCCCAGTCTATTCTCTCACCGAGGGACTCAGCCAGCGCGTTTACCGTGGGCTGATATACCGTTTCCTGAAATCGCTCCCCGCCTCACTTCCTGAGTGGAACCCATACGGGCAAAAATACGGGGACTGGAGGAACGCACTCCGATACCTGCATTTCCCCAACTCCCTCACGCAGGCCGAAATGTCGCGCAGACGACTCGCTTTCGATGAGTTTTTGGTCTGGCAAACGCTCCTGGCGATCCGCCGTTCCAAGATGCAAGTTCACACATGCCCAGCGATACCGCCCTCGCAAAAGCTTGTCCCCACCATGCTCGATAGTGCGGGGTTCACCCCAACGCCGTCTCAGGAGCATGTCCTTTCGGAAATAGCAACAGACATCGCCCAGACGCACCCGATGAACCGCCTGCTGCAAGGCGATGTGGGGTCGGGCAAAACTCTAGTGGCTCTCATCGCCATGCTCCACGCCGTAGAAGCCGGACACGCCGCCGCGCTCATGGCCCCGACAGAAATTCTCGCCAAACAACATTACCTGACTTTCAAACGCTTCCTCAAAAACTGCGGCCTGACCATCGGCTTGCTCACCGGCTCGACAAAAACGCAGTCGGGCGATTTTTTCCGCCCTCATATCTGGATCGGCACGCACGCCCTTTTCCAAAAAAATGTGGACATACCGAACCTCGCCCTAGTCGTCGTGGACGAGCAGCACAAATTCGGGGTAGAACAACGCGCCAGGCTACGCTCCAAAGGCGAATCTCCACATGTGCTAGTCATGACTGCCACACCCATCCCACGCACGCTCGGCCTCACGCTTTACGGAGACCTCGATGTCTCCGTGATTGAACGACCACCGAAAGGGCGCGGGAGCATCACCACTGTTGTCAGGCAAGAGTCAGCACTAGAAAAAATATGGGATTTCGTAAAAGCACGCTGCGACGAAAAACAGCAGGCGTATGTGGTCTATCCAGTAATCTCCGAAAACAAAAGCGAACTCAAGGCCGTAGAAAAAGAGATATCTGGCATCAGTAAAAAACTCTCCCCTCACAGGGTGGAAGCACTGCACGGCAGGATGGACGCCACACAAAAAGAGGCACTCATGGAAGATTTCCGCGCAGGCAAAGTGGCCGTGTTAGTCTCCACCACTGTCATAGAAGTGGGCGTAGATGTGCCCAACGCCTCCGTTATGGTTGTGGAAAATGCAGAGCGGTTCGGCCTAGCACAACTCCACCAGTTGCGCGGGCGCATAGGGCGCGGCTCGCACCGATCATACTGCGTGCTGGTAAGCGGCACGGACAATCCCGAATCCCTGCGCCGCCTAGAGATTTTGGCAAAAACGGGCGACGGTTTCCGTATTGCAGAAGTTGACCTACAACTACGCGGTGCTGGAGACGCGCTTGGTAAAATGCAAAGCGGCGCGGCTCCATTCCGCCTCGGCAACCTCACCACAGACCTACCACTCATCAGCGCGGCTCAGACTACGGCCAGAAAAATTATCGGCGATGATCCAAAACTCGCTCTCGACGACCACTTGCCTCTTCGCGTGCGCGTGCGAGCACTCGCAAAAGGTTACCGCCTGAAATTTGTAGATGCCGCATAGCGCAAACAGCACCAACTCACCAAATTCATACATCCTGAAGTGCGTGGGAAGGAAAATGGGGGAGAGTGTGGTGCAGGCATTCTCGCCTGCTTCTTTAGCTTCCTTTGAAAATAGAGGCAAGCGACAAGGGGCAAGGGGCAAGGGTGGGAGCAGAAAAAGTAGAAGCGGCGTCCCGCCGCTTTCGGAAAGGAGCGCGGTGCGTCTCGCCCGCGAGGACGGGCACAGGGGGTGAAAAT
>JAIFLJ010000112.1 GCA_020049135.1 bacterium
CCAGAGGGGCAAGATGCGCTAACCACTTTCTATTTTTAAATGCCCTTATCGAAAAGAAAGAGATTCACCTCACCCACTTTTAATCACGCCCGTATTTCGTGGTTAAAAAATTTATACAATCCCCATCACGAAGCCACTTGCCTGAGTTTTACTTTTTTGCGCAGGTAGGCTGGTTGGTCAAGATCAACACCGTTATGCATGGTCGGCTCTGTTTTATCGAAACAGCCTCGGGATGGCGCGTTTGTTTCTGCAAAACCAAATGTTTCCTGCTTATTTTGCCCAAGCTCCGTTTCGCCGGCATACATGCCCTCCACCAGAGTTTCAGCGGCATCTTCAGCCACTACCACTTTCTTCTCACCCAATCCCAAGGACGACCCAGCAACCTTCTCTGGCACTCTCCCCTTGCCAGAAAAAACAACGGGATCCACAAGCTCGCCCAACAAGTGACTGACACATTCACCCACGAGGCTTTCGCCGCGCCCAATCGCCATGAGCGTCACGCGTATCTGGTCGTGCAGTTGCGGGTCTACGCTAGTGCCCCTGACTAGCTTCGTTCCTTTAGGGAGAGTTTTTTCCACCGATTGTATGACTGTCTGTATATCAGAGAGGGTCATGTTCATCCCCCCAGCGATAGCCAAAAGTGCCTGCTCAATCCCTGCCTTAGCCCGTTCTTTAGAATCGGCCAAAAGTGGGCAGGAAGAGAGCTGTTTTACGCTCTCAGAAATCCTTTGCGCTCCTTGCCCAACACCGAGTCCGAACCAACAAGACTGGCCGGCCTTCATCTCCGGCAAGCAAAGTGCATTCAAAATATCGGCCAGCTCCAGTTTGAACATGCCGCTCTGTATCAGAAGCTGGTGGATGCTAGAGACGGCGTTGCCCACAAAATAATTATTCCGCTCGAAAAGGTCGAATATGGTTTCTCCAGGGGCACCGGACTTCACCCAGCCATCCCACAGCCCTTGGTTGGCAAATGTGAAAACGGCATCGCACGCGCCGTGCAAATCATGCAGACCGACCAAGGCAAGTCCTCTACGGCGTTCACCCTCGAAATCAAAAGGCTGCACAACAAGTGCTATCACTGCGGCACCTCGTGCTTTGGCCGCCTCGGCTATAAGCGGTGCAGCCCCAGTGGCCGTCCCACCACCCAGTCCAGTCACCATGATCAACACATCTATCCCACCAACAGCATCAGCAATGCACGGCTCGGACTCCTTGGCTGCATGCCACCCTATGGCTTGATCTCCTCCAGCACCAAGACCGTATGTCACATCTTGGCCGATCTGCAGCCTGTTTTCTACCACAGACTCAGCCAGCGCACGCACATCCGTGTCCATGACCATCATTTCCATCCGCACCATTGATTTCAGCGACATCTGGTTCAGGATGTTTACCCCGGCTCCGCCTACCCCCAATAATTTTATTTTCATTGCACCTCTCCTGTTTTCAGTACAGCACACGAACTTTCTCTAAAATACCTTTCAAAAAAACTAGCGGTTTCAATGCAGCACCCTTTTTCATCTCCTGCTCGTGCGCGAGCATGAGCCCGCCCAGCACGGTTGAATACTCCGGCTGGTCTATCTCCTTTTCCGCATTCAGGATAGACCTCACAGCACCGCGTGCCTCCCTGCCCACTGCCTGCACGGGGAGCCCAAAAACTTCGTTGGCCAGCCTCTCAATACCCGGCGTTCGTGCGCTGCCGCCAGTGAGAACCACGCCGCCGCCTAGCAGCTTTAGCGTTTCGCCCCCGACCTCGCCTTTGATGATTTCAAATGTCTCCTCCCACCGCGCACGCACCACCTGCATGAGACTCTCGACATAGATAGCCGCCCCGCCAAAAGTGATTTCTGACTTGAGATTAATTATCTGATTGCGTTGCGTCCTGTCCAGGCAAGCGATGCCATGCTCCCTCTTCAGTTTATCGGAGTGGCTTACGGGGAGATTGAATGCGCGGCTTATATCCTGAGTCACATGGTCGCCACCTACTCCTATAACGCCCATACCGTCCACATTCCCGTGCTGGTACACGGCGTAATGCGTCAGCCCGCCGCCCATGTCTATGACCAGTGTTCCTTGATCCCTCTGCTCTTCCCCGAGCACAGCGTGCGCCGACGCTATCGGGCTGAGCGAAAATGTCTCAATATCTATTTTCAGCTCCTTAACTTTCGAGACGAGGTTTTTAAGGTGGCTGGCGATACCGTGAACCACAAGAAAATCGCCTTCCAGCTTCGTGGCGTTCATTCCCACAGGATCACTCACACGGCTACCGCCATCTATGCGGAACGAGCGCGGTATGGTCGCCACATGCCAGCGGTCGTCAGCCCACTCGCTTTGCGCTTTCTCGGTCGCTTCAGCGGCCAGTGTTTCAGTGTCTTTAGCTGTCACATGAGCGTCTTCTTCGGGTGATATTTCCAGCCTGTGCGTCCGCTTGTCGCAACGCAGATGCGAGCCGCTCAACAACAGGTAAGCTCCATCTGTAATGTGGCGTCCCGCCTCTTTTTCAGCCTCCAAAATCAGCCGTTTCAACTGCTGCCCAGCCTGCGATGCCCCAACGATTTCGCCCTTCCTCACCCCGGCGGAACGCTGCGCCCACAGGCCAGTCAAAGTCAGTATCCCATCGCTCCTGGTTTCAGCCATCCCAAGCACCATTTTGCTCGTCCCCATCTCGATGGCTACAAGCGTTTTCTTCTTTGTTTTGTTCTTGAATGGAAGCATCTCAACTCTCCGGCATAAAGGTCACAGGAACATTCCGCTTAACGGTCATGTCCGCCGTGCCCAATCGTTTTTTGTGTTGCTGACAATATAAAACTAGCTGCTGAAATCTCTCCAGTTGCGCGGGCAACTGATTCGAGTCCGCAATGAACTTAATCTTCCCGCCACTGCCAAGCGCGACCTGTAGCAACTCACCACCAGAAATATCCACATGCTTGAAGTCGAACTCCCCCTTCATCGGCGAACGCTCTACAATCTCCAGCAAATACAACGCGCAGTAAACTTCTTTGCTAGTCATCT
This sequence comes from bacterium, assembly GCA_020049135.1. Classification (GTDB taxonomy): domain Bacteria; phylum Verrucomicrobiota; class Verrucomicrobiia; order JADLBR01; family JAIBCM01; genus JAIFLJ01. The sequence continues at coordinate 3,010 of JAIFLJ010000112.1, forward strand.
TGCGCCCAGGTATGGCGTCCAGTGGCGGCACACCGCATATCGTGGGTAGATGGCGCAGGTTTTCCCCCTGACGCGTCCGCATTACGACACCTTCGCGGTCTATTGTGAAAACATGCCCCTCCAAACCACCAACGGATGTCTTCGTGACCAGCCGAGCCAGCGGCACACGCTCAATCACCTCTATCTCTATCCTGTTCGGCATGCGTCGCTCTATCGTGGCAGAACGCACTACTGGCTGCGACTCAATGCGCCTCTGCAAAGCCCGTATATCCAATGAAAAAATATTGCTCCTAGGCGGAACAGCCGCCCAAGCCAGAATATGCTCCTTCCTTATTTTACCTTTCACCCGCACATCTATTTGCGAGACCGTGTATTTAGGGTTTTCCAAAAACTTTTGTATCAACCAGTGCCCGCCCCATGTCAACAGCAGCAGCACGGAAAGAATGCCCGTCATCCAACAGGCGGTTTTCTGCATCTTCGTAAACACCTTGCCCTTGATCTGTTCCGCCCGCAAAACAGAGTGCAAAGAGCGCATGTCACCACCTCTCTTTTTCCCGCTAAATAACTTTTTCACGCCAAGCCTCCCTTGTTTTTTCTGGCCTGTCTCGAAAACTCTAAAATCTTCTCGCACAGCTCGCCAAACTCAATCCCAGCAGCCCGCGCCGCCTTGGGCAGCAAGCTCGTCTCTGTCATGCCAGGTATGGTGTTCACCTCCAGCACCCAAGGCTTCTCATCTGCGTCCAACAACACATCTACGCGAGAATAGACTTCGCAGCCCAAAGCACGGTGCGCAGCCAACGCCACCTCTTGGACACGGGCCGCCACAGCCGCAGATAGCTGTGCGGGGCAGTAGTAGTCTGTCCTGCCGGGCGTGTACTTGTTATCGTAATTATACTCCCCTTGTTTGGGAACAATCTCCACGATCGGCAATGCTTCATCACCCAAAATCCCCACCGTCAACTCGCGCCCACGGACAAACGCTTCCGCCACCACGACATCGTCAAACCGGAAAGCTACCTCCAACGCATTATCCATGTCCGCCATGCTATGGACTTGCGAAATGCCTACACTTGAACCCTGCCGCGAAGGCTTTACCACATACGGACAAGGAATGGACGGGCGTTCGCCACGCCCCACGATCTGGAACGCAGGCGATGGGACACCAGCCTTTTCAAAAGCTCGTTTGGAATCCGCTTTGTCGAACGCCAAACGGCTGGCAGACGCCCCACACCCAGTATAGACAATACCTTGCGCCTCCATCTCCTCCTGCACCTGTCCGTCCTCACCGAACATGCCGTGCAGTGCGATAAACGCCGCGCCGCAGCCCCTCGGCAACATCACGCTAGGCTCCTTGACATCCACTTCGTCCACTTGATAACCAAGCACTCTCAGCGCATTAGCCACAGCCGCCCCGGTTCGCAGCGACACTTCACGCTCCGCAGAAAACCCACCTTTCAAAACCGCAATTTTTTCCGTTTCTTTCATGCGTCCTCTCCTAAAATCATGACCTCCGTGTGCAACTCTATGCCGCGTTGTTTCAATACCGTCTCCTTGACCTTTTCCACGAGAGCAAGCACATCCGATGGTGTCGCCCCGCCCGAGTTCACAATGAAATTCCCGTGAACCGCACTGACTTCCGCCCCGCCAATACGCACACCCTTTAGTCCAGCCTCCTCAATGAGTTTCCCGGCCGAGCCTTCCGGTGGGTTTTTAAAAACGCAACCCGCGCTCGGGGATTTGGGTTGCGTAGCCCAACGCCTCTCGCTCATGGCATTCATCCGCTCGGCTATTATTTTGGGGTCAGACGGGATACCCTCCAACTCTACCGAGAGTGCCAAATGATTCCTGAAAAAGGGCACTGACCTGTAGGCGGCGTCAAACTCTTTCCCGTCTTTTTCCATCACCTGCCCCGAGAAATCCATGCACCTCACCCTAGCCACAAAATCAAAAATAGAACTCCCGTGCGCCCCAGCGTTCATGCGCACCGCACCACCAAGGTCGCCAGGTATCCCCTCAAGAAATTCTAAGCCCGAAAGCCCAGCCTTGCACGCCGCCCTAGCCACATCCCGCAAAGGGACGCCGCAGCCGACATGAATACGGTTTCCCCCAACCTTAATTTTTGAAAATGCGCGGGCTTTGAGGTTTATGCACACGCCCCTTATGCCGCCCTCGCGCACGACCATATTGGAGCCGCGACCAACCACCGTCACGGGCAAGGATTCCTCCCGGCAGAAATGGAGCGCAGCTACTATGTCGCACTCGTTGCTCGGCTCAAGCCACAGGTCGGCTGCACCGCCAGTCTTAATCGTGGTGTGCTTTTTCATCGGCTCGTGCCTCAATAGCTTACTCGCCCCGGAGAGCCTGCCGCGCAGCGTCTCGAACTGGCGCAGCTTCTCTGCCGCGCCTTCGGCCACCTTGCTGACATCGCCCGCGCCCATCACGAGGAGCAGGTCACCAGGGCGCACGCGTGCCAGCACCTCTCTTTCCACCTCCCTCAGTGAAGCGTGGTAGCTGGCCATGCCCCCGCCAGCTTGAAGCACGGCATCGCAAACAGCACGGCCAGATACACCCTCGCGAGGTGATTCACCTGCGGCATAGACATCTGTGACCAACACTTCGTCGGCCAGCTTCAGTGCCGCCCCGAACTCGCCGCAAAGTGCCTCCGTGCGACTGTAACGATGCGGCTGAAAAACAGCCAGAACGCGCTTGCGCCCGCTACGGCGTGCAGCCTCAATCGTCACTTTTATTTCGGACGGGTGGTGCGCGTAGTCGTCCACCACGCAAAACTCTTCCGACATGTGCTTGGCCTCGAACCTTCGCCGCGCTCCACGGAACTCCACCAATGCCCGCTGTGCAGCTTCAAAATCAACTCCCAGCGACAGTGCCACAGCCACTGCTCCCACCGCATTGCTTATGTTCTGAAAACCAGGCACATTGAGCCGTATTTCGCCGCGTGCCTTTCCGCGCACGGCCACCTCAAAACTCGACGAGAAATCACCAGATACACAGTTGATAGCACGGACAGAAGCACCTTCGCCCAACCCGAACCCGGTCGCCTTCCGTCGGCTCTCGCAAAGAGACCTAGCCACCTTGTCGTCCGCACAATAAAACACCCGCTCAGAAGTCTGGGCCATCACCTTTTTAAAAACCCCGCAAATCTCATCCATGTCCTTGTAGTAATCCAGATGGTCCGGCTCGACATTCAGCACAACGGTATGAACAGGCTCGAAATTGGCGACCGTCCCGTCGCTCTCATCGCCCTCCACAATAAAATGCTCGCCCTCTCCCCAAGCCGCGTTATCGCCCAGCACAGGCGTTTCTGCCCCTATGTAATACGATGGGAAAAAACCCGCGTGCCGCAGCACGAACGCGAGCATGGTTGCCGTGGTGGTCTTGCCGTGCGTGCCAGCCACTATGATCGCTTTTTTCTCTGACATCAGCACCTTTAACACCTCGGAGCGGTGCGCCTCTAAAATGTTCGTGACCACGGCAGTTTTTCGCTCGATATTATCACCGCGAATGGCCGACGAATATACGAGCAGGTGCGCCCCCCACACATTTTTTGCGCTGTGCCCCTTGTAAAAAACAAGCCCCTTCTCCTCCAGCCTGCGCGTCACAGTGCCAGACGCCACATCCGAGCCAGAAACCCGGAAACCGCGATCCAGCAGTAGGTGCGCCACACCACTCATGCCGCTCCCGCCCACGCCGACAATGTGTACCTTCATTGAGCTACCGTGCTTTTTGAAAAGTGCTGCCAACGCTTTCATTTACGCATCTCCTCTAGTACTGCGGCTGCTACCTTGCACGCCGATTCTTGGCACGACACGGATCGGCATCCCTTCCGCATAGCTGACATTTTCTCCGTTGAATTCAAAATCTGCTCTACCTGAAGAGCGAACAACTCCGGTTTTATTTTGTCCTGCTCCACAAGGACTGCGGCTCCTGCCTCGACCATCACGCAAGCGTTGGAGTGTTGGTGGTTCTCCGCCGCTGCTGGATAAGGGACTAGCACCGACGGTATGAGGCATGTCACCAGCTCCGTGATCGAAGACGCTCCGCTCCGCGAAATCGCCATGTCAGATGCCGCATAAACAGAAGCCATGTCTGGACAAAAATCCATCACCCGCGCCCTGAGCCGCGCCCTGCGGTAATTGGTCTCCACCAATGCCAAGTCGTCTGAACCCGTCAGATGTATGAACTGCCAGTGCCTGCTTTGACCTTCCCAAAACGACATGCTTTTTATGGTTGCCTCATTCAGTGCCTTCGCTCCTTGGCTCCCGCCCATCACAAGAAGCGTTTTCCGTTGCGGGTCGAGGCCAAACTTTGCGCACGCCTCTTCTCTGCTGACACGCCCCAGCTCTGGGCGAACTGGCGTCCCTGTCACGGTCTTACGAGCCTCACCAGGCAAGTGCTCAGCACACACGCCGAAGCCGAGCAGCACCCGCGACACCCTCATGGCCATCGCCCGAGTCACTTTGCCTGGCAATGTGTTGGACTCGTGGATAAGCGTGGGCACCCCCATCCTACGCCCGACCATGAGCGGCACTGCTGAGACAAAGCCGCCCATCCCCAGAACGGCATCGGGAACCCATTTTTTAAATAGCCGTCCGCACTGCCACCTCGTCTGCGCCAGCCTGAATATAAATAGCGGTGTTTTCGGCGAAGCCAGCCCCGGCCAACCCATGGCTGGCAAATACTCACTTAAATAATCTTTGTACGGCTCCATCGCCTGCCTGTCCACCTGCTTGTTAGAAAGGAGTAGCATCACCTCGTGCCCCATCGCACGAAGTTCCCCTGCAACCGCAATGCCAGGGAAAAAGTGCCCGCCAGTCCCGCCGCAAGCTATGGCTATGCGTGCGCTCATGCCGCCACCCTCACGCCGTCAGACACCTTGGCTTTCGGCACGCTTTCTGCCACGGAATTGCGAGCCACGCTCATGAGCAGGCCAGTCATAGCCAAGCACGCCACAAGGCTGGAGCCGCCATAACTTATAAATGGCAATGCCAGACCTTTGTTCGGTAAAATATCCGTAACCACCCCCATATTCACAAAACTCTGGACACCTACTAGCGTGGTCACTCCCAAGGCGAGAACTAGCCCGTTCAAATCTGTGGCCCACACAGCGATGACGCCGCCCATGATGATGTAAACTATGAAAGCCAGCACCACTCCCAAGGTACACTTAACGCCCAGCTCCTCGCCGATGATCGAAAAAATAAAGTCCGTGTGAGCCTCGGGCACATAATACATTTTCTGCCGGCTCTCCCCAAGACCTAGTCCGTCAACCCCGCCAGACCCGAGTGCTATCAGTGCCTGCCACTGCTGGTACTTCTGCCCCTTCTTCGATGCCTCCTCACGCTTTACCATATCCTGCTTAGAACCGCCGCCGCTCTCTATGCCTAGGTGCGCCACCATGCGGCTACGCCTCACAGGGTCTTTCAAAACGACCCCAGCTATGAGCGAAAAACCGAAAAAGCACGCCAGAAAAAGATATTGCAGACGCACGCCCACCACCATACAGACCACGCATATCACGCTCCCAAGAAGGAGCGTGGTGCCAACATCCTTCTCAAACAAAATCAGGCCGAGCACCACACTGCAAACGCCCATCGGTATGGCGAAGCCATCAATGAACGCGTGAACACGCGTCTCAGGGCGTCCGTACCAGTAGCCCAAAAACAGCAGGAGCGTTATCTTCGCCATCTCGCTCGGCTGCATCGTCAACCCGCCCACCGAAAGCCAGCGCGATGCGCCATTAACTTTTCTTCCTATGCCAGGCACATAGCACAGAGCCAATGCCACTACCGTGATGGCAAGCAAAACCCATATCACCCGCTCCCACAACCGATAGTCCACCCACGCCATCACGCCCCACGCAACCAGCCCAATACCAAGCCATGCAGCTTGGTTTTTTAAAAAATGCTGGGGGTCGCTGGCCACCAGCACGGCACTGGAACTGTAAAGCATGACGAGCCCTAGCCCGCAAAAAGCGAGGACGATGACGAATAGCGTCAAAGCACTGTGCCTTTTATAAAACATGGGTGGTCTCCATCGGTGTGCTGCTGTGATCTTAATGCGATCCGGCCATCGCCAAGTTAGATGCTTTCCTAGATTTATTTTCCACTGGTGGCTGCGCGGCCTCGCCCGTGGAGACTTCCCCCTTAGGTATTACCAGCTTGGTGCCGATCGAAATCCTAGACGGGTCTTTGATCTGGTTGGCCTGTATTAGCGACTGCTGCGTGACACCCATCTTTTTGGCTATCCTCACAAGCGTGTCACCCTTGCCCACGACATAAACGCCTTCCTTGGACGGCACCGCTGCCTTCGGCGACGACGCTGCTGCTTCCACCTTGGCTGGCACTGGCTCAGCTTTGGCTACCACCGCCGAACCCACTCCAATTTTGAGCGTCTGTCCGAGGCGTATCATGTCGTTCTTCATAGCGTTCGACGCACGCAAATCTGCCACGCTCACACCATATTTTTTTGATATCTTGTGGAGCGTGTCACCTTTGGCCACCGTGTGCGATACGCTCTTGGTTGGAGCTGCTGCAACAGCAGCGGCAACGGGTTGCTTCGCCTGATCCATGCTTTTGTTTTTCGCTTGGGTAGGCTGCTGTTTGACCGATGCCACTGCCGGCTCACCAAAGTCGCCGCCAGACACACCACCTTCCGCTGCATCCAAATCCTCTGGCGTTGGCACAGATTTATCGGAGGCCATATCACCTTTGACAGGGGATGTCTCTACCACGGGCTCACTGGACATGTTGTCAGCACCAATGGTCTCCTCCGTCTTGCTTGGCGATGATTCTGCCAATTGCTGCTGGCCGTCATCTTTTTTGTTGTCTCTCATCCAGTTAAACACCAGCGCTCCGCCGATCACTATCACATGGAGTGCCAGCACTATTAAAAAGACATGCGACATGCGCATGCCTCCTTCGTTTTCGTTTTGTATTTCCTGACTCATATTTATTTTATTGGTTTGTTTGTTTTGGGGTTAGAGTTGTTTGGATTTCAGTCGGCTAACCAGCTCCTTAAACTGGTTGCCACGGTCTGCGTAGTCGCGAAACATGTCGAAACTTGAGCAGCCTGGCGAAAGCATTACGACATCGCCAGGCAAAGCTTTCTGCGAAGCGATCTTCACGGCCTCGGCTAGGCTGCCAGCCATGACGCATGGAGTCTTTTTCCACGAGGTTGCGATTTTCTCTGCCGTCTCGCCTATCAACACCACGGCTCGCGCCTTGCGTGCCACGGCATCCGCCACAAAATCAAAATCAAAACCTTTGTCCTTGCCCCCGGCGATAAGAACCACTGGCGCAGACTGGCTCTCAAGTGCGGCAATCACAGCATCCCCGTTAGTCCCTTTGGAGTCGTTTATGAACTGCACACCGCCGCACTCCGCCACCCACTCGCACCTATGCGGTGCTGGACGGTAGCCCGCCAGCGCCTCGACAATGCGGCTCTCGTCCACTCCGAAAAGGTGTCCCACGGCCAATGCCACCATGGCGTTTTCTGCGTTGTGCAGGCCACGCAAGCGGGTTTGCTCTAACGAAAACACAGCCCTGCCTTTGTATTTCACAACACCGCTCTCGAAAGTGTACTCGCACGCATGTCCCTTGGCAGAAAACCGAACCGTCTTGGCCTTGAGGCTCAAGTCGCCGAAAGACGCGTGAACCACGGCAAAATCCCCAATATTCTGGTTTTCGAAAACGCGCATCTTCGCGGCGAGATATTCGCCCATGCCACTGTATCGGTCCAGATGGTCTGGCGTCACATTCAGCAGTGCGGCTACACGCGGGTGAAACTCCACTATGCGCTCGAGCTGGAAAGAACTTGCCTCCACCACCAGCACATCCATCTCGTGGCTTTTTTGCACCACATCGCTCAAGGCCAGCCCTATGTTGCCAGCCGCACATGACCGTTTACCAGACGCGCTGAGAACAGCGTGGGTCAGCTCAGTAGTCGTGGTCTTGCCGTTCGTCCCGGTGATGACCACCATCGGGCACTCGCAAAAACGGTACGCCAACTCCAGCTCGCTCCACACCGGCACGCTGCAGTCAGAAAATTGCGAAACTAGCGGACGGCGCGGATCCAACCCAGGGCTGAGAATACCTAACTCCACCATGTTTCCAGCGAGGCGGAAACCCGCCCCCACCTCGGCCCGCACTCCCGTCTCGCGCAGGCGTCCTGCCCGTTCTAAAACCCCTGCACTTTTATTTTCGTCAACAACCATAACATCTGCTCCCTGTTTTTTAAGTAGGCAGGCTGCGGCCATGCCACTGACGCCCAGCCCCAAAACAACCACTTTTTTACCAGTCAAATCCGCTCTGTTCACAGCTTGACCAACGCCAAAGTAAGGCCGGTCAAAAACATGACCATTGCCAAGTTGACAGCTACATTGCGAACACGCTCCGCATGCACGATAAATGTCCTGTTTTCGTTTTCTCTGACCATCATTTTTTCCGTTTCCATCGCGTCTCCTGTTTTTACTTTTTCTTATCTGAGTTTCAGCGTCAGCATCGCCATCGCCGCAAAGAAAATTCCGAGTATCCAAAACCGCACTACCACAGCCGTTTCGCTCCATCCTTTCAGCTCAAAATGGTGGTGTATCGGTGCCATTGCAAAAATGCGTTTACCAGTCAGCTTGAACGAGCCCACCTGCAAGATTACAGAGAGCGCCTCCATCACAAAAACCCCACCCACCACCACGAGCAACAGCTCTTGGTTTATACAAATGGCCACCACACCAAGGGCACCGCCTATTGCCAGCGAACCCGTGTCGCCCATGAATACCTTCGCCGGATGGCAATTATACCAGAGGAACCCCAGCGACGCCCCTACCAACGCCCCCATGAATACCGACAACTCACCCACGCCCGGCGAGTACGGCAGTTGCAGGTATGTCGCCATTTTTATGTTTCCAGAAATGTAAGAAAACGCCGTGAACACGCCCGCCACTATCACGGTGCAACCTGCGGCTAACCCATCCAGCCCATCGGTCAGGTTCACCGCGTTGGAAGAACCCATAATCACCAGCGCATAAAATATCAGCGCAAACCAACCCATGTGGAGCACAAGCGATTTGAAAAACGGAAGTTCAAGCTGGCTCGCCTGCTGGAATGTTGCTGGGTTCGAGAGCAGAACCACACCGACAAACACTGCTACAAAAAGCTGCACCAACAATTTCATGCGCCCAGAAATACCGTCTGATTTTTTCTTCCGCACTTTGAGAAAATCATCATAAAAACCGAGTCCGCCAAGAACCACCATCGAAAAAAGTGCCAGCCAAACATAGGCGCTCGCTATGTCCGCCCACAGCAGGGATGCGATCCCCACGGCAGCGATGATCATGACGCCGCCCATCGTTGGCGTCCCCCTCTTTCCCCCGTGCAACTCCGCAAGCCGGTGAACTTCATCCTTAGTGCGTATCGGCTGCCCCAACTTCAGTTCCGTGAGTTTCCTGATTATGAACGGCCCGAAAAACAGGCAGAATAGCAGTGCAGTGCCCATCGCCCCAAGCGTCCTGAAAGTAATATAATGAAAGAGCCTGAAAGGCCCGAACAGGTTCGCCATGTCTCCTAATAGTTCCAACATATTTTATCAGTGGCCGCAAGCGGCCTCCTCCCAGTTTAAATTTTTCAGAATGTTCTCGAAACGAGCGGATCGGGATGCCTTCAGTAAAACCACATCCCCTTCCCTCATGTTCTCCTGCAAAAATGAAGAGACCTCATCGGTGTCGCTAAAAGCCATAGCACCGGCACCAACACCCGCGCCGCGCAAATAATCCGCCACATGCGAGCCGACAACTAAAATTTTATCCGCTCCGCACTCCCGCGCTACACGCCCCATGCGCATGTGCCAATTCGCCACATCGTCGCCCAGCTCGCCCATGGTTCCCAGCACAGCCAGACGCCGCCCTGGCATGCTTGCCAAGTGCCTGAGCGCGGCCTCCATAGAACTCGGATTGGCGTTGTACGAGTCGTCTATCACCGTTATCCCGTTGCGCCGCAACACACGCATCCGTCCGCCAGGCAATGCTACTCCCGCCAGCCCACGAGCCATCTCCGCCATTGATATTCCTAAAGCCAGCCCAGCACCCACGGCCAACGCCGCATTAGATGCCATGTGCATCCCAACCAGTGGCACCTCAAAAATCTGCCTCTCACCGCCACAGACGGCCTCCCACCTCTGACCCTCCGGCGTCGCCTCCCACCTCTCTATGCGCACATCGGCATGTGGGGCATGGCCAACCTCAATCACGCGGCCACAAGTTCGTGTGCGAAGTTTCTTCGTCCACATGTCATCGGCGTTGAGCACCGCCACGCCGCCCTCATCCAGAAACTCCAGCACGCTCCCCTCCTCGTAAGCCACGCCTGCCTCATCAACGAAAAACTCAAGGTGCTCCGCGCCTATATTCGTCACCACGGCCACCGTGGGGCGCACGATCCGCCCGAGCGCGGCGATCTCGCCGGGATGGTTCGTCCCCATCTCGACAACCGCTGCTTCGTGCCCTGACTCCACTGCGAGAAGTGTGAGCGGCACCCCGATATGATTGTTCAAATTTCCATGCGTTTTGGCCGTCTGAAAAACGCTTCCCAACGCCGCTGCGACAAGCTCCTTGGTGCTCGTTTTGCCGTTGCTTCCCACGACTCCCACCACTGGTATCTTCCATTCCCCGCGAACATGGCACGCCAACTGCTGTAGTGCCGTGAGAGTGTTTTTGACTTCTACAAGAGGCAGGGTAGGTGGATATTCTGTGGCATCTCCACAGGAATCCACCAGCGCAAGTGCTGCGCCTGCGCCTGCTGCTTGAGACAAAAAATGGTGGCCGTCGAAGCGTTCGCCGCGTATGGCGACAAAACAGTCGCCAGACTGGATGCTGCGCGAATCCGTATAAAAACGGGTCGCGGACGCTCTGCCGTTGATGGTCGTGCCACCGCATATCGCGGCCATCTCATCGCTTGTCATGCTACGCATGTCGTCCCCCTACATTTTTGCGCCAATGCTTCGGACGCCACTCGCCTATCGTCAAACGGCATCCGTTTCCCCGCTATTTCTTGGTAGTCTTCGTGGCCTTTGCCCGCGATCAAAACAACATCTCCTTCTACAGCCGAAGCCACAGCCTGAAAAATTGCTTCGCGCCTATCCGGCACTACACGCACCGCTGACCTGTCGCGCACGCCAGACAAAACCTGCCCCAAAATCACGCCCGGTTCCTCTGAGCGCGGGTTGTCCGATGTCAGGTAGCAAACATCGCTCAACCTAGCAGCAACTTCGCCCATCTTAGGACGCTTTGCTGCGTCCCTGTTCCCGCCACAACCCATCACAGTGATTATGCGCCCATGCGGCATGTTGCCTATCGTCTCCAAAACTTTTTTAAGGGCATCATCGGTGTGCGCGTAGTCCACAAAAACAAGCAACCCAGCAGAATTTGGGACAACCTCCAGCCTCCCTGGAACAGCGGGTGCCCCGGCCAATGCACCGGCCAATTTCTCCCACGGCACACCGTGGAGTATGGCGCGTGCAGCACCGAGCGCGGCTGCGCAATTGGCCACATTATAGCTGCCAAACAGCGGGATATCCACAGACACTCTCTCCCCGCGCCATGAGAAAAGAGCCTTCGTGCCGCCACCATGCCAGCCCAGTTCCTCCCAACGCAAATCCACACCGTGCGAAGAGCCAAACGAAACGATCTCAAAACGCGTGCCGCCCCCGCCAAGCTCCGCGATTAAACGCGCCCCCCAAGGGTCATCGGCGTTTATCACCGCCACTGGGCACTTAGCCTGCCCGCCTAGCGACTCAAAAAGACCGCGCTTCGAAGAAAAATAGTTCTCCATCGTCCCGTGGTAGTCCAAGTGATCCTGCGTCAAGTTTGTGAAAACAACGGCGTCCCAATCAATCCCTCCGGCACGCTTCTGCGCGAGCGCGTGCGAGGAAACTTCCATCGCGCACGCCTTGCACTCGGCACCATTCATCTCGCGTAGCATGAAAAATAAATCATTCGACTCTGGTGTGGTGTGCAGTGCTGCCACGCGCCTTGAGCCCAGATCATAACCCACCGTCCCTATGAACCCACAAGAGAGCCCGCCCACAGACGAAATTAGGTGGCGCACGAGAAATGCCGTCGTGGTCTTGCCGTTTGTCCCTGTCACACCAGTCATTTTCAGCGAAGCGTCTGGGAAGTCGTAAAACCGCCGTGCCGCATGAGCCATGGCAGCCCTTGCGTCCCCGACTTCCACACATGCCACTGGTGGCTCAACCTGAACGGAACGCTGGCCCACCACCGCAACTGCACCGCGCTCCACCGCCTGCGGCACAAACTCGGAGGCGTCCGCTTTCTGTCCTGGCAGGGCAAAAAAGAGGTCGCCTTTTTTCACCGCCCTAGAATCGCACGCGATACCAGTGATGACAGGGTCAAAGCCGGCTGGCACTTTTTGCAAAGCCAGCCCATCGAGCAAACGCATGAGGTTCATGCCACTCATCGTAATGCTACCTCCATGATGTCTTCTCGCGGCGCGATGTCTAAATGTTTCACTATCCTAGACGCCATCGCGGCGAAAATAGGTGCGGCTACCTGTCCCCCATAAAACTTTTTTCCAGAAGGCTCGTCTATCATAGTTAGAACAACGAACTGCGGATCTTCGGCTGGCAAGAATCCGATAAACGACGCTAGGTAGCGTTTCTTAGAGTAGCTGTGCGTCTCCTGATCCCACTTGTTCGCTGTGCCAGTTTTGCCTGCCACAGTAAAGCCTGGCACTTTGGCCTTTTCAGCAGTGCCATCGCTTGAAACCACAGACACCATTGCCTGTGTGACATCCTGCGCCACATCCCTGCGGATGATCTGCCCCAACTGGCGCGGATTATACTCAGACCATTTCTTGCCGTTATCGTCCACGATAGCTTTCACAAGCATTGGTCTCATGAGTCCCCCGCCGTTGGCCACGGCATTGACGGCTGTCACCATCTGCAACGGCGTCGCTGCTACCTCATGCCCCATGGGAATGCGCGTGATAGAAATTTTCGACCACCGTTTCACTGGACGGAGAGTCCCGGCCTGCTCGCCTGGCAGAACTCCGTTCAAAACAGTTTTGCCGAAACCAAACTTGCGGATATAACTGTAAAGTCCTGCATCGCCAATTTTTTGGCCAATCTTTGCGAAGCCTATATTGCTGGATTTCTGGTAAACCTGACCTACCGAAAGCGCGCCGTGCGGGGACGAGTCATGCAGCACTTTGCCACCAAAAGTGTAACTGCCGTTTTCGCAAAAAATCGGCGTCTCAAGAGTGCAGACATTCTCGTTGAGCGCGGCGGCTATAGTGATCGTCTTGAATGTGGAGCCAGGCTCGAAAGTGTCGGTGATGCAACGGTTGCGCATGCTGTCCCAATCGAGATGCCCACGGTTATTCGGGTCGTATGTGGGGCGGTTGGCCATCGCCAGTATTTCTCCAGATTTCACGCGCATGACGATGGTGGAAGCACCCTTGGGCTGGTACTCCAACACGGCTCTGTCCAGCTCCTCCTCAACTATGTGCTGTATGGTCTGGTCTATCGTGAGAACAACATTGTGACCGTTGCGGGCGGGGAGGTTCTGCGACCGATATATACGGAGTTCGCCCCCTTTGCGATCGCGCTCTGATATGTAGCATCCGTCAATACCTTTCAGTTCTTGCTCGAAAGACCTTTCCACACCCTCGCGCCCCACCTCGTTATGATCCACATACCCGACCACATGCGCCACATTGTGCCCTTCGGGGTAGTGCCGCACGAATGTTTCCTCCGACTCAATGCCTGGCAGGTTCATGGCTTTTATTTTGTTCCATGAAGCCATGTCCACTTTTTTCTTCAAATCCACGCGCCCCTTGGGAAGGCTGAGTTTTGCTGCAACTTCTTGCTGGCTCATGCTGAGCAGCGGCGCGATCTGGAGGGCGATCTCGCCAACGGATAAACACTCTTTCTGCACCTTCTTTTTCTTCCCCTGTTTTTGCAGCACCTCGCGCATCTTGATCAGGTCGGCATATACATTTTTTAGAGGAACGCTCGTGGCCAATACATTGCCGTTGCAATCCAGAATGTCGCCACGCCGCGCATATAGCGTCACCTCCATCGCATGGTTGGTCACTGCGTAGCGTAAAAACTCTTCATGCCGACCGACCTGCAGTGAAACTAGGCGAACGGAAATAACGGTGAACAGCACTACGAGAAAGGCCACAACCCATACTACACGCCAGCGCACTCTGTTGCTCATTCCCTGCCCCCCCCCGAAACAGAGACCAGCCCGCTGGCCGGACGCTTGCGCTCCGTCACTCCGTTCTCGTACATCCGCACTATTTGCGATTGCTCAATCTCCAAGAGGCCGATGTTCATATCGCGTATCTTGCGCCTGAGTTCTTCTGGTGAACGAAGCCTGGCTGCCTGGCTCTCCAAGACGCACACCTCCTTTTTGAGTTCCAGTAGGTAGGCTTCTTGCTTAGATATGGCCGCGTTATCGCGCCTGTTGCTCTCGTCCTGAAAAATCAGTGCTATGCAAATAATGGCCACGGATGCCACGGCCAGCACCATCTTTGCAGCCAGCGTGGGGCCGAACGACTGCGTCTCGCTCTTCAGTTTCCTGCTCATAGCACCACCTTCCCAGCAGGAAAAGGGCGACGCCTCACCGCCCTGAGGCGTGCGCTGCGTGCCCTAGGGTTCGCCTCTATCTCTCCGTCTGACGCCTGCACGCCCTTGCGCGTGACGGCCTCGAAAAGCCACTCAGGATTCGGGACGCTCTCTGGCCACTCAGGCGTCTCCATCCACTGCGTGCCGGTGCGTCGCATGAAATGTTTTACCATCCTATCTTCCAGTGAATGGAATGTGATCACGGCCAAAACCCCGCCCGGCTTCAGCCTGTCGGCAGACGATTCCAGCCCCTTTTCGAGCGAGCCCAGCTCGTCGTTGACCGCCATCCGTAGCGCCTGAAAAGTTCGCGTTGCCGGATGATGCCCACGCCGCCACGCCCCACTGCAAACCGACTCCACCAAAGCAGCCAGCTCCGCAGTGCTGCCAAGCCGCCCTGCACGCCGCTCCCGCAGTATCGCGCGAGCCACCGCACGGGCGCGGGGTTCCTCACCATATTCACGCAGCCAGACCACGATCTCCTCCTCCCCGACAGAATCCAGCAACGCCGAAATCGGCATCCCAGCAAGCGGATTCATTCTCATATCCAGAGGCCCGTCCAGCCGAAAACTGAACCCCCTGCCAGCCGTGTCTAGCTGGAACGATGAAACGCCTAAATCCAGTAAAATACCGTCGAACAACTCCGGTGCCGCCGAGCCCATATCCGCAAAGTTGGCGTGGCGCACTGAAAGCTGTCCCCCGTAGTTGGCCAGCCGAGCAGAAGCCCTCGCCAGCGCGTCGGGATCCCTGTCCAATGCAACCACGGAAGCCCCTCTCTCCAGCAAAGCACCAGTGTGCCCGCCATCCCCGAGCGTCCCGTCC
>JAIFLJ010000134.1 GCA_020049135.1 bacterium
GGTCAAACGGATGTGCCGAGTTACTGCCCGTGCCACCACCGCTTTTTTGGGGTCTTTGCTGCAATCTCAAATCTAAAATCTGCAATTCTTCCACCTCTTCTCCGTGCCTCAGCGTTTTTCAAAAAAACGGAGGCTTTGCGCGAGGCCTTCCGTGTTCGGCATTGTGGCGATGAATCCACCGCCTTTGCTGACAGCGTTTTTTACAGCGGCAATGGCGTTGGACGGGCACGCGAGGGACGAGGCTACCTCTGTTTTCATCATGGGAAGATCATTGAAATGATCCCCGCAAACAAATGTTTCGCCCGATGAAATGCCGATGGCTCTTTGCAGCTCTTTCACGCAAGCACCTTTGTGATAGTCAGCATGGCTGAAACGGAAATATACATCGTTGCGAGCCACGCTTAAATGTCCGTGGCTGGTGAAAATCTTCTCCAAAAAAGCCGAAATGCGGTCGGCCTCTTCGACAGAAGCCGCCATGGCTCCAGCGAACAGATTTTTCTCTTCGATGCAGGCCGCTTCCGTCTCTGTCTCCAAAAACCTTCGGATTTCAAGGAAAACCGTTTTCATCTCTTTCGCTAACTTTTCGTGAACTGCCGTGCAGGTGCTATTCCACGGTTCCCAAGAAGTATAGTGCCCGTTTTCAAGGCGGTACAGCTCCCGTTCGCCGCAGCCGAGCCAATCAGGAAAAGGGTCTATTTGAAGCGTGGCTAGACGCTCTTCAACGCTGTCAACCCAACGCCCTGTGTTCAGCATCCATATCCCGCGTGTCTCGCGCTGCCACGGCACGAGCCAATCCAAAAATGCGCTTGGGTTAACTTGGTTAGGATCGAAATCTACCAGTGTGCCGTCGAAGTCGGTGCTGATGAGTTTCATGGACACCTACCCCATTTTCACAGCTATACGCACCAGTCTCTGGTCATAGTGGAGCAGGATAGGAGCGTGAAACCTATAGAGCCCTGTTCTGGGTGGCGCTCTGTTTCGACCCCGTTCTGTAAGAACTGAACCGAAAGGTTTATCTCTTCTCCTGCTTTGATGGAGAGCGATGCCAAGGGTATTCGAACTTCCGTGACCTGCTCGGTGGAGACCTGCGCTGGAATCTGCGTCCTCGTCCCATCCGGCATCAATATCTCAACTGTGTCTGCTGAGACCTGCGGCCCGATCGGCATATCCATTGAGAAAACAGATTCTTGCCCAGCGAGTTTAAGGCGCAGAGTGCCTTCGGGTATTTTTTTGAAATCGGCTCGTATAGTGATTGATTCTTGGTCGTTACCGAACCAGATGGATTGAATGATGCGCTCGGACTGGTACATGGCACTCGACTGTTGTGCAGTATCGAAGCATCCAGCACCGAAGTACTCGAAATAGCTGCTGACCAGCCCATTTATGTCTGGCGATATCAGTGCGCTGGGCTTCGTGAACGCCAGCCGCTGGCTGACTTCGCAAATCTGCACCGACAGTGCTGGTGGCGGCTCCTGCCCAAGGTAGCGGTAAACATTTTGCAAGTGCGACCTGAAAAGTTCGTCAAAAAGGACATCGCACTCGGTAGAAAAATCAGGGCCATACCACCAGAACCAGTCGCTGCCCTCGGCGGCAAAAATAGATTCCCACGCTTTTTCCCTCAGCTCCTGACTAACGCGGTGCTGGTTTTTGACCAAAAAAGCACGCGTTTCGCGGATCATTTCCCAGCCACGGTTTTCTTCGTGATCCCCAATCCAGATATCAAAATCGCTGTTGATCCACGAGCCCGTGTGGAGTTTTTTCAGCGTGGCTTTCGGTGTGTGCGCGGCAAAATATTCGCCTGGCAAAACGGGGCGGAGATGTTCGTTTTTACAGAGTTTTTCGTAAAACATCTTTATGAAATGCTCCCCGCCGTCTGCGAAATATTCCCATGCGTTTTCGCCATCGAGCACCAATGCCACCACGCCGTCGGACTTGTTCACCACGCGATCCAAGTGGCAGAGGTGGTGTATGAGGTGATCGGAAGCCGCTTCCGCCGTGTTGCGTGCTGCGTTGAAACCGATGAAGTCGGATAGAGGTCTTTCCCTGAAAAGGGCGCTTGCCGATGACGCCTCGTGTTCGCAGCGCCAGCCTTGGAAAAGTTCCAAGTGATCAATGGTTTTCCCCTGCCACATCGGGTCTTGGTGCAGGCCGCGGAAAAGGACTCCCTCATCCGTGAAAAAATACCGTATCCCGCACTCTTGGAAAAGGGGGATCAACTCTGGTGCTACGGAGCCTTCGGACGGCCAGAGACCCGACGGTTTTTTCCCAAAAATCTGCTCGTGCTGAGCCACCGCCAGCTTTAGCTGTTGGAGGGCGTCATCGGGGGCGCTGAAACGCTCTGGAAGATCGCGCCATGGCATACAGCGTTTTGCGAAATCCGTGTCGTAAACCAAGGGGAGTATCGGGTGATAGAATGGGGTCGTGGTAGTCTCGATCCGCCCCGAAGCCTCGGCGTCCTTGTAGTCGGACAAGACGCGCCCCAGTATTTTGCGATGGATAGAAAGAACCACGGACTTGTCTTCTTCGCTGAAATTTTTTCCTTTTTTCTTGAGTTCCACGAGTTCGGGGAAGAGCTTGCAGGCCGAATAGCCGCACCACGCAAGGTTGAACCAGACTTGCAGGTCTCTGTAGTCTTGAGCCGAAAAAAGTTCGTGGTCGTGCTCCATCCGCACCTTGTTGAAATGGAAGCCGCGCCGTTGCAACAGTTCCCAGTAGCGTGGGTATGGCTTGATCAAATTATCCCAGTTTGCCTTGAAAAAATGTTCCAGCAGACTGATGCGTTCGTGCGAGGTCAGGTCTTCTGCCGGTTTGATGCTCCACTCTTCCCACAAGTCGCGCACGGTTCCACGGCGGAGTTCTTCCACCTGCTTGACCAATACTGGGGTGAAGTTGAATGTGGCACGCATCTCGGGCACACTGTTGAGCGAGTGAATCATGTCGAGATACCCCTTGACGGCGTGCAGCCGCACCCAAGGCATCAGCGAAGTCCCTGTGAGCGGGTTGACATAGTAAGGCTGGTGCATGTGCCAGAGAAGAACTACATTAATCATAAGAAAAACCTCCGTGTTAGAAACTAGGGCAGCCGGACATTCCGCATGTGCTTAGCGGCTTCTTCCGGCAATATCGGGTTGATGAAACTACCTGTGCCAAACTCAAATCCCGCATGGGCTGTGAGGCGCGGGAGAATTTCTATGTGCCAGCGGAAATCCTCAGAGACCATGTTGCTAAGGTTTTTCTTAGACCACCGCAGCGGCGCCGTGTGCAATATGAGGTTGTAGCAAGGGTTGTCGAGCGAGTAGTTCAGCCTGAGCAGCGATGCCTTCAGTGCATCGGCCAGTTGCGAAAACTCGTGTATGTCGCAGGAATGGAAATCGGGCGACTGCCGTTTCGGGAGGATGGCCATCTCAAACGGCATCCTGCTGGCATACGGGCAGAAAACGAAAAAGCTGTTGTTCTCGTAAACCACGCGGTCGCGCGTGCGTTTTTCCTGCTGTATAATGTCTTCAAAAATGTTGCGCTCTTTTTGCGTGTAGTAGAGGCGGCAACACTCAAGCTTGTTTTTGATACGGCTGGGCAGCACAGGTGTGCCTATCAGTTGCGAGTGGGCGTGCTGCAGCGATGCCCCAGCAAGCGGCCCGTGATTTTTGAACAACTGTATGTAGCGGAGCCGTGAGTCGCGGCTCAAATCCACCACGCGTGCCTTGAACGCCTCCAACACATGCACAATGTCGCCAACGGGCTGCGCCTCCAGAGGGAGCGAAGCGTCGGGTGTCTCAATGATTACCTCGTGGGCACCCACGCCGTTGATGTGGTCATAGAGCCCCCACGCATCCTTATTTAAATCACCCTCGACACGCAGTGCCGGGTAGCGGTTGGGCACCACGCGGACTTTCCAGCCCGGTTTGTTCGGTGCCGAGCCATCAAGGCGACATGCGTAAACTTCAGGCGGTGTCATGTGCTCGTTGCCGTAGATAAAAGGGCTTTCTGTCGCGGCTGTTTCGCGGGAAACCTTAAAATCCTGCGGTCTGCGTCTGCGTTCCGGTGCGAAAATTACCCATTCGCTGGAAAGAGGGTCTTTGCGAAATTCTGGCATGGTCCTTCTCCGTTTGCTTTCTGTTACTTCTAAAAAATCGGCCAGACTTTTTGCACAGATTTAAGATTCCGTCCAGTTTTTCGTTTTTGGCGGGGCAATTTTACTGCGCAACACGGCGTGCGGCATGCTGTCCGAAACGCTCGGTGTATCGCCTAGCAAATACTTTTTGGCGCAGGTCAAAGCCGTGGCTGTCCTTGGGTAAAACATTTTTTGGACAGGCTGAAATAGATTTTTTTAAAACGATTGAAAAGCCAAGCTTGCGGTTTTATTTTTTTTTACTATTCTACAAGGGTCGTTCGAAAAAATTATGATTATTTACATTTTACTAGCGGTTGCATTCATCAGCTTGGTGGCCTATTTCATCGTCAGCACCGTCAACGACAGGCGGAAGAAAAACCGCTATGATATCACATGCGTAGATTCACTCGTTGAAGAGAAGAAACACTGGCCCAAGCCGAAGTTTTAATCCAGCTCTTGCAAATACTGCGGTTATTTTTTGGGGCGCTTTGGTCTGGACGCTGATTTTTTCTTTTGTGCGGCCAGCTTTTTTATTTTCTGCAAAGGGACTTCATCGCGTTGTCTGTGCATGATTTGGGCGATGTTGTGACAGTTCTTCTGTGCCGGATTCGAGTGTTGGCTCAAGCACTGTTTTTGCATTTTGACAAAACAATCATCTAGGTCGCGCAGCCGTTCTGCGAGCATTGCGGCGATGTAATAGCCTGCGTCCGGGTTGGCCTTAAAAAACAAATCCGGGTCGTGTGTTGTCAGAAAAAAACAGGGTTTTACGGTTTGCACCGTGGCTGTGTGCGGGGTGTTTAAAAGGGCAGCAATTTCTCCGAAAACCGCTCCAGGCTTGGATACCCTATTGATTGTGATGCCGTTCTTGATAACATCCACTACGCCACTGATCAGAAAAAACATTTCACGAGACCTCACGCCCTGTTTCAGGACAATTTTATTTTTCGGATAACTTTCTGGCACAAGACCCTTGATGCCTTTTAGTTCCGTTTCTTCGTATAGGGCGATCGCAAAACCGTAAGACTCCATGCTGTTTGGAATGTAGTGTAATTGCCGATAAATGTGAAATTAAAACTTTTTTTATTTCGGTGCAGCCGAATCATTATCCTAAAAAGGAAAATGGAAGTGGAGAAAAATGCAGAACCGCCTGCAAATCAAACCATTCACAACCAACGAGTTGTCACCTGTTGGGTTCATTGCGGAGCGATGGGAATTTCATGAAAATCAGCGAGTTACCAATCAAACACCAATCCCATTTTCCTTTTTAGTCCCTTACCGCTCAAATCCGGGTGTGATTAAAAGTGGGTGAGGTTAAAATGTTTTTCTCAATATGGGCGTTTAAAAACTATGATGCGGAGAGTTTATTTTGCTATTGGA
>JAIFLJ010000215.1 GCA_020049135.1 bacterium
GCGTGGTCAAACTCCTTCCCAACCAAGGATTGGGGAATAAAAGTAGTCCTCAAGTAGTCGTCGGCAAGCTGGAAGATGTCGGAGAAATTCATCCGAGCGGACTCCTTGAACCAGTGAAGATAATGCAATTAAAAGCGACGGAGAGCAAACAATGAAGAGTCGGATGATGATTTTGCTGGGGCAACATGCTTTTTTATCGGCATGGCCTTTTCCGAGGGGGTGTGATTAAAAGTGGGTGAGGAAGAATTTGATGATGAATCTGGGGGCACCCGTGTTATTTCTCTTTCGGCAGCATGGCGATCAGCTTCGCATCGGTGAGTTGGCCGGAAAGAAAAAGCATGCGTGCAAGCGTTGCTGCGCATCGGGTTTGCGCCTCTTTGTGTGCTAAATCAGTTTGCAGCAGCAAAAGGCGCAACTGCATCAGATCAGCGACTGATTTTTTCCCGTCGCGATAAAGCTGCCCCGTCAACTCCACGGCCTGCCGAGCATCCCCAACGCCGCGCTCTAAGATGGGTAGGTTAGCGCGGGCTGAACGGTGCTGGGCGTAAGTTTGCGAGAGTGCCTGCGCGATTTGGTCGCGCAGAGCCATTTCATCTTCATGCAATTGTTTTTGAGCGGCTTGGGATTTTTTTATGCGCGGTCCGTAGGCTGGATCCCATATGTCCACCGTAGCCTGTATGCCTGTCAGGTAATGTTCGCCGCCTTCCGAAAAGAGTGAGCCTGAATCAGACTCACCTTGGGCGAATGCGGATATTTTGGGGAGCCGTGCTGCACTGTGACGCCCCGTTTCAGACGCCTGTGCTGCCTGCGCAGTTTTCATCGCCGAAAGGTCTGTGCGCAACTGGAATGCGTTCGCAGTCCATTCGTTGAGTGGAAGCAGTTTTTGTGTTGGTATAGACGGTAGGTCGCCAGAGATAGCGCAGCGAGCCTCAGGCGGGATGCCTTGCAGGATGTTGAGCACTTCTGCCGCCGCTTTTTTCTGGTCTTCGGTTTGCTGCTGCATTTGGCGGACGCCAGCGAATGATGCTCGCCCCGCGTAGAAATCGGCACCCAGCACCACGCCTTGATTCATCAAATCCTCGGCCTGCTTCAAGTCTTCCAAACAGAGTTTTTCTGTTTCTGATGAAATGCGTGTGAGGTGTGTGATGAGCGCAAGCTGGATGTAGCTTTCAAACGCGAGCAACGAGGCCTCGCTGGCTATAAACGCCCGCTGCTGCGATGCTGACTGTTCGGCGAGGCGTGCCGTGCGTATTGCTCCGATGGTTTGAAACGCATCGAAGAGCGTCCACTCGATTTTTGCCGAGGCGGCAAACTGGTTTTGCGATGCAGGGTTGTTCAAAGCGGAGATTTGAAAATCGTCCGCAGTGAAACGACCCTGCTTCAGTTTCATCATAAAAACATCCGTCGGGTCATTGCCTCTGGATACGCCCGTGCCTGCTGAGAGGCGCGGAAGCATCCCAGCAAAGGCGAGGGATTTTTGCGCCAGTGCCTCTTCTATGCGAGCCGACTGTTTGCGCAGTTGCGGGTAGTGGCGAAGAATATTGTTCAGCACCTCTGAGAACTGGAGCCGCCCGCAATTTTGCGTGGCGTCTTTTTTATCAGTTTTTGTCAGCAGTTTTTTTTCGGCGGCAACTCCTTGTTTTTCTGCGAAAATTGTCCCACACGAAAAAATGAGTGCCACCGAAATAAAACATGCTGGTTTGGTCATATGAAGATACTTTTACCGCATTCGTTGGCACTGCCAACAAAATCCGCAACACCACCGATCTCCACGCCATCGAGCAGCTCTTCCATTTTCAACCCCATCGCATCTAGCGACATGGAGCAGACCACCATGCGCACGCCGTTGCGTTTGGCTTCCGAGAGAAGGCCAGGGAGGTTCGGTAGGTTTTTGGAGGCCATGCGCCACTTCATCATGGCTGTGCCCATCCCGCCCATGTGCATACGCGAGAGCGGCACGGCGTCCGTCCCTTTGGGCATCATCCAGCCAAACATTTTGTCCATGAATGTTTTTCCGTTCACGGTCACGGGCGTCTCTTTCCGCAGGACATTGATGCCCCAGAATGTGAAGAAGATCGTGGCTTGCCCGCCCATGGCGGCTACGCCATTGGCTATCACCAGTGCTGCCATCGCTTTATCCAACTCGCACGAGAACAGGACGATGGACATCCCGTTTTTCTCCTGCGATGCGACTTGCGATGCTATGGGCTGCAACGCCCCGTGAGGTTTGCGTAGTCGTCCAACAAGTATTCCAGAGGACTTGTCAACGCCTAGGAATTCTAGCCCAGATGCCTTGCAGAAGGCTGGGAGATCGCTCGCAAAACCCGCATCAGATGCTTTCACGATAAGCTCTTGACCCGGTGCCAGAGTCGCTGCCGCGTCTTTCACGCGGATTAGCGGGCCTGGGCAGCAAAGTCCTGTGGCATCCAGAGTGATGGCATTGGGTGCTGGCGTCGTTGTTGAGCTGCATGATTGAGTTTCGTTTTGCGTATTTTTCATATTGGGTGAGTTGTGGGGTGTGGGTTGGACGGCAGGCGGGGCAAGAAGTGTCATGCCGCCGATAAGGCTTTGAGCCTTGAAGCCGTTTTGGTTCAAGATTCTAAATGCGAAGTAGCTGCTTTTCCCGAGCGCACAAACTGTGACCACGGGTCTGTTTTTGTCTATCTGTGACAGGCTTGCACGAAGTGATTCGAGCGGGATGTTTATTGCATCCGGTATAGGGCGCAGGTCGGCTAGTGCCTTCGGGCGGACATCTACGATTTGCGTCCCTGTGCCGGAGGGCAGATCGTGTGTCGCGCTGTTAAGTCCGTTGCGGATGTTTTGCGCGGCGAAACCGGCTATATTGAGAATGTCTCTTGCACTCCCGAATGGTGGAGCGTAGGAGAGTTCTAAATGACAGAGGTCGTCCACCGTCATTTTGCCGACAAGAGCGGCGGCTACGACATCCATCCTTTTATCCACACCGTTGGGACCGAACGCTTGGGCACCGAGCAACCGCCCATCTTTGGGAGACCAAAGTATTTTCATGGTGATCGGCGTGGCACCGGGGAAATATGACGCGTGTTGCTGTGCCGTGACAGTGGTAGTTTCAAACGGAATCTTATCGTTGGCCAAGCGTTTTTCCGTCCAGCCAGTGACTGCGGCAGTTGTATCAAAAACGCGGACGATAGCCGTGCCGATTGTGCCGGGGTATGGCCTTGCCGAGTCGCCCATGAAAATATGATCCGCCAGCACGCGACCCTGCCTGTTTGCCGGGCCTCCTAGTGGGACTGAAACGCGGCGACCCAGTATCGGGTCGTAAGTTTCGGCGACATCGCCCGCAGCATAAATATCAGGGTCAGATGTTTGCAGCCATTCATTGGTCACCACCGTGTCGCGCACGCCCAAAGCCAAGCCTGCTTCGCGGGCCAGGCGGCTCTCAGCTTTGACGCCTATGCTCAATATGACCATGTCGGAGACTACGGTTTTACCAGAGGCCAGTTTGGCTATGAGTGAATCTTTCTCACCGGAGAATCCCGCAACGCTTTCGCCTGTCAAGAGTTCGCAGCCGCTGGCAACCAACTCCGCTTCGACTGTTTTCACCATTTCGGAATCCATCTGTGGAAGCACCTGTTTTTGGAGTTCCACGAGCGTGACGCGCAAGCCCAGTTTCAGGAGTGCCTCGGCCATTTCTAGTCCGATGAATCCAGCACCGACTATCAGTGCGCTTTTGGCGGATGCTGCGCGAGCCTTGATCGCGTCCATGTCTTGTAGCGTGCGCAATGTGAATATGTTCTTGTGTCCGATACCTTCCATGGGTGGACGGATGGGGGATGCGCCAGGGGCGAGAAGCAACTTGTCATAAGTGATCTCAGAAACAGTGCCGTCCGAGAGCGTTTTTACGGTCAATGTTTTCGCTGTCCTGTTGATGGCTGTGGCTTCCGTGCCTGTGAGGACGCGGATGTTGAGCAGTTTTTCTAGGGATGCAGGGGTCTGGAGAGAGAGACGCGAGCGATCCGGTATTTCATCGGAAACATGGTAGGGCATACCGCAGTTAGCGAACGAGACATCTTGGCCTCGTTCCACGATCGTAATTTCTGCGTTTTCAGAAAGACGCCGTGCCCGTGCAGCCGCACTAGCTCCAGCGGCCACTCCTCCAACGATTACAAATTTGATTGGTTTGTTATATTTCATAGATATGTGTGTTTGTTTGTTAGGATTTGTTTTCCTGCCTGTGTATCAATACAAAAACCGCAATAGCGACAGCGGTGAGACCTAGGAACCAGACGCCGTCAGGGACGCCTGTTATATCTGGAAGACGGACTTTGCCGAGTGCTGCGACTGAAAGAATATTGGCTTTGACCCACGGGAAACTCAGGGCGTAAATGATGCCGCCAACCATCATGCCCGCGAAGCCCACCAGCGCATGGACACTCCCTGTCCCGATCGCCGCCACGGCTGTGCCTGGGCAGTAGCCGTACAGAACCATGCCGATGCCAAAAATAACTGCGCCGATTGAAACGCCTAGCATGTTGGCCGGCTTGATGTGGTAAGAGGCGAGATTCTGGCCGTGTAGCAACCATACGCCTATGCCGCCCACGATGATGGCTGTGAGCATTATTTTGAGGACGGTGAAATCCTTGAACCGGAACTGGTTCACAATCGTATTATAAGATGTCACACCACCTTTTTGCAGAAGAACCCCGAATACGATGCCCGTGATTACAGGCCATATAATGTTAGAATCAGTAAACATGCAGACTATTGGACAATTGTTCATAATAGTATTTCCTTTCTTAGTTTTATTTTTTTCTGAACATCAGCCATGCCGTTGCGCAACCCGCCGCAAACATAACCATGAAAAATGTCCAACTGCTGACGGCGAGCTGTAGAGAACCGCTAATGCCATGCCCGCTGGTGCAGCCATCGGCCATCCTCGCGCCAAACATTATCAGAAGCCCACCCAAGAATGCTGCGGCCATGCGCTTTGCCGTGCTGTCGCCAAAATGCTCTCTCCAGACCGAAGGTATTTTTTCGATGACGAATGTCGCGCCTGCCAGTGCGCTAACAAGAGCACCCACAAAAGTGCCGAGCAAGAAAAGCGTAGAGAAATCCCATGCCGGCTTGTGTTTCGCAAAGTAGGTATTTTGCGCAACGCTCTCGCTGCCCATCACCGGCACAGCGCACGCGGCGGATGCCTTGGCTAGGCCAGTGGACATCCCGATCGGTTTATCTAGCAGCGCGAAGCTGAGAATACTCAGCAGCCCGATGCCGATACCGACTAGGAACGGATTCCATTTCGGCATGCAGAGTGGGCAGGTGAACGGTAGGCCGCAGTGGCACTGAGCTCCCGCGTTGGAGGAACAACATTTATTTTCTTCTTGCGTTTTCATCGTGAGCCAACTATATGAACATCTAGGAATATGTCAAACAAAAAAAATAAAAAAGTTGCGTTGGGGGGGGCGGGGCAGAAA
>JAIFLJ010000167.1 GCA_020049135.1 bacterium
GGTCTCCACGGACATGCTCCTTCGTCGCGCCTAGGCAAACACCCCTCCGCACGACTGCTCATGCGAACCTTTTTGTGTTATAGGCCACTAGTAGCGCATGGATAAAAAAACGCTTTACGCAAAACTACTGCAAAGCGGCGATTTCCTTTTCGGGATCGCGGTGCTCTCAGTCGTTTTTATCCTCATCTTCCCGCTTCCGCCGGTTTTCATTGATATTCTGATCTCGATAAGCCTCGGCCTCTCCATGATGGTCATACTGATGGTGACGCACACGCGATCACCCGCAGATTTTTCTGTTTTCCCTACTATTCTGCTCGTGTTCACGCTGTTTAGGCTCGGTCTGAATATCGCCACCACCCGCGCGATCTTGACCACTGGCGAGCCTGGCCATCTCGTCACGACTTTCGGCGAGTTCGTCATACAGGGCAACCTCATCGTCGGTCTCATTGTCTTCTTCGTCCTGACAATCATCAACTTTGTCGTCATAACAAAAGGGGCTGGGCGCGTAGCGGAAGTGGCGGCTAGGTTCACATTGGACGCCATGCCCGGAAAACAGATGAGCATAGACGCTGACCTCAATGCCGGCCTCATCTCCGAGCAAGATGCGCGACGGCGCAGGCAGTCACTCGAAGAAGAATCGAGCTTTTACGGAGCCATGGACGGTGCCAGCAAATTCGTGCGTGGCGAAGCTGTCGCCGGGCTCCTCATCACTGGCATCAACTTGGCGGGTGGGTTTGCCGTGGGTATGTTGCAGATGGGGCTTTCCGCATCCGCCTCCATAGATAAATTCTGTCTCTTGAGCGTGGGCGACGGGCTTGTTTCACAAATCCCAGCACTGCTAGTCTCCACGGCATCAGGCGTGCTTGTCACCCGCTCCAAATCTAACCGTGTCCTCGGAGAGGATGTGACCGCACAAATACTGAGCAACCGGAAAACGGTCTTCATCACAGGCGGGCTTTTGCTGACTTTCACGCTCGTGCCCGGTTTCCCGTGGGGCGTCCTCCTGATACTCGGCATGATATTCATCGGGATCGGGTTGGTGATGCCATCGGAATCTGAAATCCGCGAAGAAAATGAAAAGTCGCGCCGCGAAGCGAGGCAATCTACTGGTGAAGGCGGCGAACAAAAAGCACTGCCGCCTGGTAGTAAACCCGAAAAAACACCCGCACCTACAGGCACAGAAGTCTTGGCTATTGAGATCGGTTTCGACCTGCTCCCGATAGTGCAAGGGAACCTACAAAATATGCTCGACCGCATCGGCGCACTACGCCGCAGCCTTTCGGTGGACTGGGGCATACAGGTGCCGCCGATCGCCATGCGCGACAACACCGCGCTGGCTCCGCACCAGTACCGCTTTCTTCTGCGCGGACACGAGGTTGCAATGGGAGAACTTTACCTCGGACAACTCCTGGCCATGGGCGTGGGAACAGCCCAACGCCCGCTCCGTGGACGCGTGACGGTGGAGCCAGCTTTCGGGCTCCCTGCGACATGGATACAGGAGAGCGACAGGCGCGATGCGGAACGCATGGGCTACGCGGTGGTGGACCCTATTTCCGTTCTCATTACGCATTTGAGTGAGACGCTCAAGACGCACGCCGCAGACCTCCTTTCGCGCCAAGATGTTCAATCGTTGCTTGATGTGCTCAAAGAGACGCAGCCAGCACTGCTGCAAGAGATGAACGCACTTCAGCTTGGTCTAGGCATAGTCCACCGCGTTTTGCAGAACCTCCTCAGAGAAAGCGTCTCCATACGCGAACTGCCGATCATCCTCGAAAAACTTTGTGACCAGATCGTTTACACCAAAAACCCGGACGAACTAGGCGAGGCATGTCGCAAGGCACTTATCTTCGAAATAAGCCGCCAGTTCGAGCTGCACAACGGCCGGCTCAGAGCCGTGACCATGCACCCCGAAATCGAGCAGGCACTGGTCAAATGCCTCCGACAAACATCCCAAGAAATTTCTATCGTCATGGATCCTGTCACGGCCAAACATATCCACGACCACTTAGCACTCGGCATGCAAGAACTGCTCAAGGATGGACAGGCACCGATTCTGATCTGTTCCCCGATGGTGCGGCTCGGCCTAAAACGCTTTTTCGGGGAGACATTCCCGCTGTTAAAAGTAATAGCCTACAACGAGATTCCATCAAAAGTCCAAGTCCAGTCCGCCCATGTAATTCGCCCAGTCGGGCAATGATAAGGGCGCATGGCATCTGAAAGTCGTTTCGAGAAATGTCTTTAGTCCCTTGCCGCTTAAATCCTGCGAAAACAACGCGCTTGTCATCGAGGCACTATTTTTTATCCGAAAAGGATCATGCCACCATATCGAATGAGGCATAATCCTAAAAAGGAAAATGGGATTGGTGTTTGATTGCCAACCCGCTGATTTTCATGCAATTCCCATCGCTCCGCGATGAACCCACTGGGTGACAACTCGTTGATTGTGAATGGATTGATTTACAGGAGGTTCTGCATTTTTTGCCACTTTCATTTTCCTTTTTAGGTTTAAGCAATGAAAAGATTTTTATCTCTCCATGCCTTCTTTTTTTCTCCTTTTCCCCTCTCAGCTCTTCCTTTCGGACAGGCTCTACCGCGTCAGATTCCTCTTCTTCTGCGGTAAACTCGATAGGCTTCCCGAACTCTAATCCCACGGTATTCTACGAAGAGCCAAAAATCACCACCCCGCAGGACGATCAACAAAAAACCCTCAACGCTCTGAGTGTAAAGTTTCAGCTATCTTCGTGAAATTAAAAATCGCTTGAAACTGCTCCATTGGAGAGACTTCCACATGGCGACAACAAAGTAAAGCGCGATAATTATCGTTGACAATTTGGCCAAAAGTGATAATTTCGATATATGCTTAAAAATACCAGTTTGAAATTAAAAATAATTCTAAGTAGCTGTGCGCCGATTACACTTATGATTGCATTGGCCATTATAAGTATAGGCGTCATAAAATCACTAACGAAAACAAATGCTTGGGTGGATCACACCCATGTAGTTATCGCCAAGGCTAACGAGATTGTTGCAGCCGCAGTTGATATGGAAACCGGCGAGAGAGGATATCTGTTAGCGGGAAAAGAAGAATTCCTTGACCCGTATAAAAGCGGACAGAAAAGATTTTACGAATTGATCGCTTCCCTGTCCAAGACGGTGGACGACAATCCGGCTCAAGTCAAACTCTTATCAGAAATTAAAACCACTATTGACGCATGGCAGAAGGATGTAACGGAACCTGAAATCGAACTTAGGCGAAAGGTCGGTAAAGATAAGACTATGGACGATATATCCACTGTTGTTTCCGAGGCTAAAGGCAAAATGTATTTTGACAACTTCCGTGGTCAGGTTGCTACCTTCATCGGCAGAGAACAAAAACTCATGGATGAGAGGAAGGCCGAGGCTGATAAAACTGCCGACAGCTCAATAGTTATAATTGTTTGTGGCAATATCATTGTCTTAGTTCTCGCCATGGTTGCGTCCTTGTTATTTTCCAATTCCATTTCAAAAACCCTCATCCTCATTGCCGAGCAGATCGCTGGCGGTTCAGAACAAACGCTCTCGGCCTCCACTCAGGTCTCTTCATCGAGCCAGTCTTTGGCGGAGGGGGCGAGTGAACAGGCGTCCTCACTAGAAGAAACCACGGCTTCGATGGAAGAGATGACAAGCATGGTCGCCCGCAACACGGAAAACTGTGTCTCAACACGATCCTTGGCTACCGAAGCAGCTTCGGCAGCCGACAAAGGCGTGGAAGCAACCACGAAAATGGTCTCCGCCGTCCACGCTATCCGCTCGGCCAGTGATTTGATGGTGAGCAAAATCAACGCGGTCAACGCCTCTACGCAGCAGTTAGGCGAGGCGATGACAGCGATCCAGAACTCCAGCACGGATGTCTCGGCCATCGTCCGCACAATCAACGAAATCGCATTCCAAACTAATATTTTAGCACTCAATGCTGCGGTGGAAGCCGCACGAGCTGGGGAAGCGGGCGCAGGGTTTGCCGTGGTGGCGGACGAGGTTCGAAGCTTGGCGCAACGCTGCGCAACAGCCGCCAACCAAACCGAACAAAAGGTGCAACAAGCGGCGGAACGATCCAAGAACGGCGTGGAAATCGCCGAAAAGATGACAGTGAACTTGAAAGAAGTCTTCGACCAATCCACCCAAGTGGATACGGGCTTGAAATCAGTGGTAGAAAAGTCTGGGCAGGTGCAAAGGGAACTCAATGACATTGTGACGAAGGTCAAAGGCGTGGATCGTCTAATCGAGGAAGTAGTGCTGGCATCCAAGGAACAAACGACGGGGATCAAACAGGTGAACACGGCGCTAGTGGACATGGACAAGGTGACGCAGTCATCGGCGGCCAGCGCGGAGGAGACGGCATCGGCTTCCGAAGAACTCAACGCACAAGCGCACGAATTGAGTGCGGCGGTCGAGCAGCTTCAACGGATCATCTATGGCGGCGGCGTGAGAGCACACAAACAGGCGGCACCAGCGCCCGTGCAGACCTCATCACCCGTTTCTCGTCCCAGCCAACCCGCCCGGATTGCCCATGCGGCAGGGAACGCCCCAAGGCTGCAAATCAAAAATTGACTAAAGAATAAAGGACATTTTTAAAAGCCTCCGTGAAGAGTTGGCTTTTCAAGGCCATCTCCGTCTATTTCGCCTCATCGCAAAAGATTCGTGATGCTTGAAAAAATGCACCGCCATTTTAAAAATGTGTCAATACGCGGGACTACCCCTTTTTGAAAACAACTTGCTGAAGGCTTAGGAATCTGGCACTTTCCATGGAAGGCTGTTTTTTCGATCATGCTGGCTTTCGCGCCGGACGCTTGGATCAGTTCGTGGCTGCACATGGGAGGGGCGCTGGAAAACATGCGCCACTCCGAGGCTATCGGCATACGCCCGCGCCTGCTCCTTTGCGCTCAACGGGTCAACACTCTCCTTCTTCGCCTCCACCACTGCAACAGGACGGCTGTCAGTATTTAGTAGGAGATAATCCACGAACCCGTCGGGTGCTTGGTCAAAGTCATTGCCCAAGTCTTGGCTCGGCGAATAAGTGCGCCGAGAAATGCGATGTTCGCAGACGATGTTTTCCCGCCGCCCCTGACTGTCAGGCAGGAAACGCCAGCCCGCATCTTCCAAAAGCTTATTGATCGTGATGCGTGCTTGGGCTTCAGAGGGCATTTGCCAAAAAAATTAAATTCAGACAAATGAACTGTGTTCCTTGCGTCCCAGAGCGATAGCACCCAATAAAATTGTTTTCACGACAGGGTCACAGTTTTGGAAACGCACTAAACGCGTAAACTCTTCAGGATGATGCGCGAGAAGAGTTGCTACCAGTCCATTTGCAAACGATGTCGTCATGTTGGTGACACCAGAAAAATCAAAAACTATCTCTTCACGACGAGATAGGGCTGGTTCCACTTCAGTAAAACGGAAGACATTAGCCTCGTCCCCGTTTGAAAGAAAAGAACTGAAGCGTTCTGACATGACAAAAATTGCCTTCATTGAAAGAATATATCGTCACCAGCATCCGATGTCAAGTTCACGGCCTGTTGCGCCTCTTGTAAAAGTTGCTGGTAATCACCGGTCTGTTTCCTTGGAAATAGAATGGACACTACGGTCCCCTGAAACTCCATGCCGTTTGGCAAAGCCCCCTTCTCCGGAGGTGTATTTCCTTTGTAAAAAATCCATGAATTTCCAGACATGATAAACATCTCCCCGAAGGAGTTCATGATCATGTGGCGTATCATTTTGAGCCCGATTCCACGATTGGAAGGCTCCCCATACAGTCCGGTCTGTATATGATTTTTGCTTGAAACCCATGGTTCCATGGCCTTCTCCAGTGCATCGGCGTGGGTCATCCCTTCACGGTAATGCGGTGAATTGTTTTCGCGGAAACTTCCAAGAATCCCCACCCCGCAATCCGCCACTCCTATCCGGGCGTAGTCTCTTGCTGAAACATATTGAGCCGATATAAAACCGGTTTGTTGAGAATGCTGTTTGCAGTTAGCGATCACCTCGCCCAGTGAAAATTCCGATAGACGCAAAACATTGTTGGATGCTTCTTTTGTGCCAGCAAGGCATTCCGCTAACCTTCGTGCCAAGGGCTCATTGTATTTTACATACCCCTGCTCTATCTCCTGTATTTCAACAAAAGAAGTGCCTGAATCGTGGCGTTTGAATGATTCAGATAGTTTTAATCCAACCCTTTCAAAGAAATTTATCCGCTGTAAATATGTGAAAGCTTGGCTCGTCTCATAATTGGAAAATTGAACATTTCTCCCAGATGATGTCCATCTGTTCACCATCGCGCATGTGGCCACAATCGCCGCAGGTATCCAATATTTTACACTGCTGAAGTCCAGATTCAGAGGTTCATCGCCTCGGTCTATCTTGGCAAGCTCATTGAGAAAATTAGCCAAATTACACTCGAAAACCTGTGCTGTCAGGACATGCGTGTTCATCACTCCCCATCCTTTGCGCCCCATACGCGGTCGAGGACGCGCTGGATCTTCACTTCAAAGCGCGGCACTAGCCCTCGCACCGAATCCATCTGCGCCGCCTCCGCGTCCAGCTCCGCCACGAGACGGCGTTGCTCCGACAAGGGCGGCAGCGGGATTTCGATTCCGCGCCGAATTGAGGGCCAAAGGCCCGCCACCATCCCAGCCTGGGCCAACGACCCAGGTCGTCGTTCAAACAAAATCATGAGGGCTGAAAGCCCGCGCCAATGTTCAATCCCACACATAAGCTTCGTCGTATTCTACGCCGTATTTTTTCAGGAACATCCGAAACTCATCCTGAAATGTCCGCGTCTTGTGATGCTCCTCCTGCCCGTCAATGTAGGCGCGCAGAGAATCCAAATCCGCCGGGCCGACGGAGAAACATCCGTATCCGCGTTGCCACGAGAATGCAGCGAGGTCAGGTGATTGCGTCTTCACCCATTTCGATGACGACGTTTTCAACGTCTCCACCAAATCCGCGATGGTGATGGTGCGCGAGAGCCGGATGGCGAGGTGAACATGGTCTGCCACACCGCCGACGCGATACGCTTCGCAACCCGCGTTGCGCGCGACCGTGGCGAGATACGCGTGGAGTTTCGGGCGCGTGTCGGGGTCGAGAAAGGGACGGCGTTCCTTCGTGCTGAAGATGACGTGGACGATGACGAGGCTCAATGATTGTGGCATGGCGATGGGTCGGGCTTTCAGCCCTCATTTTGTTTTTGGCCTTTGACCTGGGGCGTTGCCCCAGGCTGGGATGGCGGCGCGCCGTTGGCGCTTTCGGAGTCGCCGTTCCAGACGGCGTCAATCGTCGTCTGGATGCGTTCGCGGTTGGAGGCGATTTCGGATTCCAAGCGGGCAATCTCGTTCTGGTAGCCCTCGATCTCCGCCACGATCCGCCGCTGTTCCTCCAGCGGCGGCAGCGGGATCAAAGCGCCATTCAGTTTCGCCAACGTCAGGCGGGTAATCGCAACGCCTGCTACCATGCCGAGCATATAGCTTTTGCCGTGTGGCGAGTTGAGCCAATGGGCGAGGAAACGATTATCCAATAAATCGGGCTTTCCGCGAAGCACCTCGACGCTCGACAACAGAGAAAACTCCTCGTCGAGTGGGTTGATCGCCGCAATCCCAGTCGTCGCGCCGTCCTTGATGTAGAGCACATCACCCTTTTTGACCGGGCATCGACGGTAAATTTCTTTGTGTGCTTCCTCGGAAATGAAAGTCACATCGTCCAGCGAAAGCCGCATCTCCTTGATGTTCTTCGCCGTGATGTAGCGGTATTTGCCTTCGGCTTGGTTCTTTGGCGAGAAATGCGTGCCGTCCATAATTCTCTCGCAGACATCTCCCAAACGAACCGATTTGTAACGCGCTGAAACCGGAGGACCATCGGTGAATCGCTCTACAACGAGCAATCCGTCATTGTCTGCCAGTAGGACTGATTTCTCCACGAGCCTCCACACCACACCAGCGCCAACGGCGCTTTCCATCCCAGCCTGGGGCAACGCCCCAGGTGCGTCGTTCAAAAACATTTCCGAGGGCTGAAGGCTCGAACCATCGGAGGCGGATTGTTTGTCGCGGTGGGATGGGGCGGGCCGTTGGCCCTTCAATATGTTTTGGGTGTCCGTTACCTGGGGCGTTGCCCCAGGCTGGGATGGGGTCGCACCTTTGGTGCTGCCAATTGCGCCGGTGGCGCTCACGCCGCCATTCGTCATTCGTAATTCGTCATTCAACTTTCCCTTCAACCACGCCTTCACCACGCGCTCCGCTTCCGGCAGGTCGTTCGCCTCGATGGGATTTCGTTTGTCGCCGAGGTCGAAGCCGTCGGCGGTGATTTTGAGGAAAAGGATTTCCTTGGTTTGCCGCGCGAGTTTTTTGTCGAGCAGGAGGATGCTGGTCTTCACGCCGGAGTAGGGCTTGAACACGCCCGCCGGGAGCGAGACGACGGCCACAAGCGAGTCCTCGACGAGGAAGCGGCGCAGTTTCACATAGGCGTTCTGCGTGGTGGCCACGATGCCGTTGGGCACGATGACGCCGCCGCGTCCGTCGCCGCTGAGGTGCTCGGCGATGTAGTCGGTGAAGAGCACCTCGGCCTTCTTCGCGGCGATGCGGAACTTGGTGTGCGGGGTGACGCCGCCTTTCGGGGTCATGAACGGCGGGTTGGCGAGGATGAGGTCGGCCTTCTCGTGCCAGCGGGCGTCGTTGCTCAGGGTGTCGTAGATGTGGATGGCGGGGTCGGGAAAGCCGTGGAGGAAGAGGTTCACCTTGCTGAGCTTCACCATGAGATCGGT
The DNA here is from genome assembly GCA_020049135.1 of bacterium. GTDB lineage: Bacteria > Verrucomicrobiota > Verrucomicrobiia > JADLBR01 > JAIBCM01 > JAIFLJ01. The sequence continues at coordinate 8,786 of JAIFLJ010000167.1, forward strand.
GATGTCGTAGCCAGCGAGGTTGGCATAGACCTTCTGACGCTGGTTGTGGGTGAGTTGGTCGCCAGGCATGGTCGAGCCAGACGAAGTGCTTTTTGCCAGAATGTGCTTGTAGGCAGAGACGAGAAAGCCGCCAGTGCCGCAGGCGGGGTCGAGGATTTTGTCGCTAGGCTGCGGGTCGAGGCAGGCGACGATGAAATCAATAATGTGACGCGGGGTGCGGAACTGTCCGTTCTCGCCCTGTGTGCCCATGCACTGGAGGAGATACTCGAAAGCGTTGCCTAGTTCCTCGCTGTGCGAGTAGGCGAAGCCGTTCACCTCGGTGAGGAACATCGTGAGGATGCGCCCATCGCGGAATTTGAGGAAGGCATTGCGGAAGATGTCGCGGAACAGGCCTGGCAGATGCGCGGCTTTCTTCGGGTGGCCGAGTGCTTCGACGCCTTCGGAAAAGAGCGCGACGCGCTGCTCGGCGGAGACGGTCTGCGGGAGGAGGTTGCGCCAGCGGTAGGGGGCGATGTCGCCAGTGAAGAAGCTGCGTTTGCCGCCCATCTTCACGGATTCCTCGTCGAGGTCGTCCATGAACTTGTAGATTAGCGCGAGGGTGATGAGTTCGACTTGGTCTGTGGGGAGCGGGAGCTTGCCAACAAGGATGTCGCGGCAGGCATCAATGCGGCGTTTGGTTTCAGAGGTGAGCATGTCAGAGGATTTCTATTGAATACTATTTATAAAAGGGAGGATTTCCAATCGGGCATTTTCCATCCTGTTTAGTGAAACATAAACAAAATAGATAAAACGCAAAAAATACGCAAGCGTTTGTCTTCTGCATATTAATGTGCGCTCTGCGCCGCATGAAGATCATTTGCGAATCGGAGGTGCTGAAAAACCAATAAAAATTACGCATTACCCAAAATGTCACACAAATGACTTTATTTATTCACACAGTATGGTCAAGATTGATGCTGAATGGGAAAAGGGTTTAGGCAGTCATTATTTTTCAGTCATCTGCTCAGGGCTTTTTTGAAAAGAAAAGCGTCACCTGCCAGCCAATGTCGTGCGTTTAGTCTGGTGGAGTTGTTGGTTGTATTGGCAATCATGGCGGTGGTGACTGGCATGGCCATTCCGGCTTTTCGAGCGGCGACCAGCATACCTGGGCGCAAGGGTGGCGTGGCTATTTTTCTGAGCGTGTGCGAGCAGGCTAGGGCACTGGCGATGTCAGAAGCCAAACCTGTGTTCATCGTTTTCCCAGATGAGCAGGCCACTGAGAAATACCGGAACCGTTCTCTAGCTATATACATGCAAGACGAATCAGGTAAGCGCACGCGGGTTTCCAAGTGGTATTATCTTCCATCAGGCGTGGCTTTTAAAAATGAGGTTTTTTCACTTTTACAGCAGGGCAAAGACGAAAACAAAAGCGATTTCCCTGTTACCGACGATGTTTTTCCAGAAACGGCAGAGAGTAAAGGGCTGCACTATTTACAGTTTGACGAGATGGGTATGGTGGCCGCTCCGCTGGATTCGAATTACCTGAAAGTTTTTGTATTCGAAGGGGAAGTGAACAGTGACGGCGCGGAGTCTGGCCGCCTGTTCGAGCCTGCGCTTGCATCTTTCGTTGGTGGAGCCGCATCCTCGAAACGGAGCAAGCATGATGATCGCAGCGTGGCATCCCTCTATTTCGACGAGATAAAAATCTCGAAATTTTCTGGCCGCGCTAGATGGACTACGCCTCTGCCCCAGTAAAGGCTGCCCATGAACAATAAAGTTCAAATATCGAGCACGGAGCCGCTCTCCGCCGATATTAAGGAGAGCCGTGCTTGGAGAGGCGGATTTTCAATGGTAGAGGTCGTTGTGGCGATAGGTGTGGTCACTGTCGGGGTCGTCTCCCTGATCGGACTCCTGCCGCACGGTTTGCGGGCTGGGCGCGATAGTATAAATGAAACCCGTGCGGCAGAAATGGCGCAGACGATTTTTTCTACGCTGCGTGCATACCCTTTCAGAAATTCTGAGTATTTGCTTTATGGCGAAGGCCCGATAGATTTGGGCGAGCCGATTGCCGAATCGAAGCAGCCGTACCGTTTTTATGCCGACGGCCACGGCACTTTCATCACGAACACTACCGAACTGAAAGAGCCGCAAGCAGATTTTCCGTCGTTCTACTTAAACCTTTATGTGGAGCCAAATCCTCCGGGCTTTGTGACCAACTCTGTGCAAGGCTGCCGTGGCAGCAAGCTCACCCTGAAAGTCGGCTGGCTCCCCAACACAAACACGCCTCTGACATTCGTTTCCATCATAGGAAACACCGAGTAACGCGCATGGCATCGTTCGCTACATCATCCCGTCAGTCGCTAGGGCGCGGCCCACATGATAGATGCTCGTTCACGCTCGTGGAAATGATGGTGGCTATGGGCGTTTTTTCGCTTCTCATGACGATGCTGCTCCAGCTCCTCATCATGGCTATGCGGACATGGCAAGTTGTTGAGGAAAGAACGGACGCATTCCGCGAAGCGCGTGGGGCACTTTACATGCTTTCTCGCGACCTTGGGAATCTGGCATCGGCGTCGGGCACTACAAACTTGGCACTATGCGATTTTTATAGATTACCGTCTCTCCAGTCCTATGTGCCCGATCCTGCGGCAGAGCGCAACGGCCACGAAATTTATGCGTTAAGCCTTTTGCCCAACGACGCAAAAGGTGACCTTTGCGCCGTAGGCTACTACTGCGTCTGGGACAATCGTTACGGCATGTTCATGCTCAAGCGCCACTTTAAAAACAGCCAGCAAACTCTCCAGAGCTTGACGCAGGTTCCGTTCAGGCTCGCTTCATCGTCGGACGATGCCCTTTTCGAGCCGACGGGGAGCGACTCGGCCACGGTGGACACGCTTGCACCTGGGATATGGGATTTCAAAGTGAAAGCGTATGACCGCAGTGGGCAGCCCGTCACGGCTCTGGTTTTCACCACCAATCTGCCAGCGTTCGTGCAGGTCGAATTCAAGGCGCTGAACATGAGTGCCGCCCCGAAACTGAAAGCTCTCAATATAAAATCCGAGGACTGGTCTAACACCGAATCTGCGGTTTACAAAACGCACATTGCACCTGCGATGCAGACTTTTTCCACACGCATTTCGCTGGCACTCGGACGGGGGGGAGAATGAACATTACAACCAGACATAGGCCGAACTGATTATATGTGGTTTTCAAAAAAAGAGTGTTCCTCCGCCGTATTGGTCAGCGTGTTGCTGGTGCTGATGGCTATCACGGTCTCCGTCACGGCTTTCTTGGCACACATGCGGGTAGAGCGCATAGCGTCTGGGAGTTTCCTCAATCTGACGCGTGCCCGTTTCGTGGCGCAGAGTGGGTTGAGCGATGCTATGCACCGCCTTGAAAGGACGGAGGCGACATGCCTGATAACCAGTTATCTTTTAGAAGATGTCACAGGAGAAATGGCCGACCCAGCACCATACCTAGTCGCCCTTGAGATGAACGCCGACGGCACGGCGTTTGATCGCACTAACTACCTGTTTTCCACGATCGCGGCACCCGAAGACGATGAGGACCCATTTTCCGCACAGTCAAATTTACAGCACTGCGATGCAGCCGGGACGCCGTCATCTACCAACTGGGTGGACATCAATACCGGTCAGCGTTTCGGCACAAACGGCTGGATCGGGCTGCTGGACGATGAGGGCAGGCGCAGGGCTATGCCTGTGCCGTGGATTTATGTCACCGGGCAAGACGGACAGGTGGCGGGGCGTTACGCTTTCTGGATAGATGACGAATCGGCCAAGGTAAACCTCCGCGTTTCCGGCGGGGCTGGCGGAACGCATGAGCATCTTGACGGTGCTACGCCCGAAGATATTTCGCTGCACTGCATCCTCGGGACAAACACGGCTCAGGAGGTGATTGCAAAACGGACGCAAACTGGATTTTCCAATCTGTTTTTTTCTCTGAAAACGCTCCGCCTTATAAGCACCAACTTGACAGATTCCGCATGGGACTCTGGGCGTGCTAGTCTCACGCTCCACTCTAGGGCTGATGAGCGAGGCGTGATCGGGACGACGACGCTGCTGGAAAACGGGCAGCCACGCGAGTTTCGTGGCTATCGTCGCCTGAACATCAACTCGTTTGTTGGCAAGGCCACGAACCTTTCCACGACATCCAGCCGTGCGGCTATCGTCACCAACACGCTCCAGATGGCTGCATGGATCACGAACGGTTTGCCGACATTCGGCCAACGATATTACACGAACTGCTCCAGTGCCTCTGACCAGTGGCTTTATGCGGTGAAGATTGCCGCCAATATCCATGACTACATTGATGCTGACAGGCAGCCCACGGCGATTGTGCAGGGGTTGACGGGGTGGATGGAACCAGACGACACCGCGCAGTACGCGGCACCTGCCAGCCCGCCGGATGTTTTTGGTAAAGAAGTCGTGCCTAGCCTGCAAGATTACGCTGGATTTTATTATCCAGACAGTTCGGACGCCAACATGGTGATGGATCACACATTTGAAATACGCAACATCCACTCCAAGCCGATAGATTTTTCGCAGTTGGGCACAAACATAAACATCGTCATGCGCAACCGCGCAAGGATAGCCAACGATGCCGACACTGTTACTTACAATGTCGCGGGAGCCGAAGGGAGCACAGTGCCCACGCTTGTTATTCCAGTACCATCCACTCGCACAATAGGGGCAGGTGAGTACGCGCTCATGACAACACTCCCCGAAACGCCTGAGGCGGGCTGGGGGGGAGGCGCGGACTTGAACACATTCGCCCGATGCGTGAACGGCACGCCGATGCCTGTGCGTCTTTCTCTCACTAGAGCCGATGCGCTGTTCCCATACCCTGGCGGAAGCCCTAACAGGTTTAAATTTTTCGGGGACACAACGGCCAGCGGCGACGACTGCAACACCGAAGTGGTTTTTATAAACGAATATGGCTATCTTGATATACAGGCACGCCTAGCGCAACAGGCGTCTGCCGCTGGTAACAACCTCAACAATAACGATCCGTTCGATGTGGTCTCGACCTCACCCTTCGGCAACGATGGGACAGCTTCAGGCAACAACACGCACCGTTGCTACCCGCTGGATAGCGGAGACCCGCGCTCGCTAACTGAGCTGCGCCCCACCTACGACCCCGCACCGGGCACATACAGCCCGTCAGCCACACGACGCAACACGACGCAGGGGACGATGACGCCGCCCAACGCCACATCGTTCGGCGAGGACTCTTGGAACGCATCAGGCGGTTACGGGATACGGAGCGATAACGAAATTGCTTCATCAGCGCATTATGTCCCAGAGCCGTGCCTGAACCCGTGCCTCGGTGGACTGCAAGGGGCGACAAACGCCGTTTCTGTGATCCGCGATGGTGAGATGCGCTCGATTGGCGAGCTGGGACACATCTACGACCCGGCACTCCCGTCGGCGGGCAATTACGCAAACGATGTTTTCAACCGTGGCGGATTCCGCACGCTCGTTATCGGCACACGCGTTGGGGAGACCACTGGCCCGAGTCCTATCCTCCATGTCACAGACGCGAATAAAGGCTCGCGCCTGCTTGACCTTTTCTACGCCGATCCGGGCGGCTACAATTTACAGGGTCGTATTAACATCAATTCTGTTTTGCGCGACCCGTCCAACTACGCCCTCCATGCGCTGGCTGATCAGCTCCGCACACAGACCAATACCAGCTACGAGCAGAGGGACAATCTAGGGAATGTCGTTTTTCCGAGTGCTATGGATCCTTCGATGGGTGCTGGGGCACTCGTTAATTCCGCTAACTTAGTGAACGCACTCTACAACTATGCAACCAACGGCGGCGTTTTCAAGCGCATGGCGGAGATGGCTGAACTAGATATTTTCAACACTGGCCAAAGCCTGATTCCAGGTGTGGACCTCACGCCAAACTCCAAAAACAACAACCATCTGGATCGGGGACGCGAAGAGATTTTTCGCCGCATAGCAAACCTCATCTGCCTGAAGGGTTCCGTTTTTTCCATTCATGTCATAGGAGAGACGGGCGTAGTGAAAAATAAGCGGTTCATTGTCAAAGGCACCACGCGCCTGACCGCCCTCGTGGAGACGAGCAGGATGTACCGCTCCACCGACCCACTGGCCAGTCTCAGTAAAAACCAGAGCATAGACAGCCACATCAGCGACCTGCGCGAAAACAATTCACCCACAAACACAGCAGCCCGTGTGTTGCAAATTTATTACCAGTGAAATAAAGTGCCGAGACATATCCTGTGACACTCCATGAAATCCAGTCTGAAATAGAAAATCTACCGCCGGAAGAACGGAGGAAATTGGCTGCTTTTTTAATATCATTAAGACATAGAGAGGCGGAGATATACCGCTCTAAAATAGCTGCTAAAATGGACGATAAAAATTCAGAAAACTGGACAACACTTGAAGAATTAGAGCAGAGGACGAGAGGGAATAATGTCATTTAAAAACTTTGCGACACTTGTTGCATGGCAAAATATTGCGTGCCTATTCTTCGCCGTTTTTACCGTGCCAGTTTTTGCCGAGCCAGCCCAGTCACAACAAGTGCCGCAGTGCTATTTTCTTAAAGCGGCTTACCTTGCCCCATACGGCTCAAAACCTGTGGATGTTTTTATCGGAAAAAAAGTTTTCAAAACAAATTTCACGCCGAATATGACCCCGCAAAGTTCGCCTGTGCCACCCACTCTTTCGCGTTTGGAATGGAAAGAATCTGAAACGGAGGGCGAGAAAATTGCAACTCTGTCACTCCCCTCCTCACGGCTCGGCCAGTATTTTACATTCGTTCTACTCAAGGGGGATTCAGGGGCGGCAAAGGCGGTGTTTTATGACGAGACGCCGCGCCCCAAAGACGCCTCAGACCCGAGCCGCGAAAAATACCCGTTCCACAAAACAGTCCGCATTATATGTGCGGGGATTAAGTTCCCGTTTGAGATAGACATGGGAGTCTTGGGTCGTTGGCAGTCCATAAAAAAACCTTTAACCGAAACATTGGATGTGCCCGATGAGTTGGCATCCTTGGTCGTCACAGCCACATACCAGAGTAAGTTGCACGGGACGGTGAAGGTGAGTAGGCAAATTTCATTTAAGGAAAACCCGTGCGCCACTGTCTGGGTGATGGCGGACGGGCCATCTAGGCTGAAGCTGATTGTTCAACAGGACAACGCCTCGCCTTTTGCTGAGTCGCCAGAAGAACTGGCAGAGCGGCTGAATTATTTTTCCGAAAAAAAAGAGCAGGCTCAGTGATGTTGGAGCAGCCAAGCTATTGGCCCAAATCTTCGCGTAGTCTGCGAGCATTTACAGAACCATTTAAAAATCATCACACCTCAATAAGCGTGCCAAAATCTGGGTTGAAAAAACCACGCGAGGATTTAGGTTTCCCAAGCAGATTTGGCGGGGTGAATTTTACTGTTTATGCAAGCGGATTCCAGACTCGGTTGAAACCGATCCGCTCAAAATCTTTGGTGTTCGATGTTGCAAATTCTGTCACTCCTTGGCGGAGCAATGAAAAGCCAAGTCTCAAGTCAACAATTCGGCGGATGGAAAAATCTCGTTTGGAGGCGAGTTTCCAGACTTCGTCCATTGCCGAGCAATCACTTGCCAGTTCCCAATTCGCATTGGAGCGAAACGACTGACAGACCGCAGCAGCCTCCGATGCCGTCATAGGATGTGAGAATATCTTGGCATTTCTCAATTTTAAGTAGAGTTCTACCAACATAAACTCTGACACTACCACATCGTGACGCAAGGCAAGGGACTCAAGAAATTTGATGGCTGCTTCCTGCTCTGGGCTGGCATCATTACACGCAAACACGACAATATTGGTGTCAAAACTAGTCTTCATGCGCAAGCTCTGTCCAATGTTGCTCAGCTACAAGCGGCAACCCCATGTTCTTTCCTTTTGGCACCCGCCACTGACTCGCAGGCTGCCGCCCAGCGGGTCGCGCCGTGAGAACCATTTCCAAACCCATCCTTACCACATGAGCGAAGCTTATCTCACTCTCTGCAGCGATGCGTTTAGCCTCCTTGAATAGATGATCAGGAATTTGAACTTGCGTTTTCACCATGATGGCATTCTGCCCACTATTTATGGTTTGTCAACTCAACTGATAAACCTCCTAATCCTCGCCTGACCCCTTTTACTGTGGGCCCCCTTGACCCAGTGTAGAAAGTGAAGTGGATTGAGTTTTTATAAGCACGGCCGTATTAGAGGATCAAGGAGCGTATAGAGAAGTTGAGCGAAGAGGAATTGCCCCAAAGCATTCAGCGGGGGCATGCCGGGCTTACGACCGCTGGAAAAAACACCCGTTTCACCCTTCTTTGGAATTCAAAGAAATGAAAGGAATCAGCGGGTTGTATTCCGTCCGTATCGGCATACATTACTGGGTTGTTGGACATTGGGATGGAGACACGATGGTGTGGGTATGGATAGGGAGCCACGCAGAATATGACGGGCTTCTCAAACGCATCCGTTGACGCATTCTCATTTTCTGAAATGTTCTTTCCCATGTCCCGCAGCATACGAATTGAATTTGAAGGTGTCCTTTATCACATCATGGTGCGCAAACAGCCGCAATTACCAGCAAGACACCTTTTTTTTAGAATCTCAACAAGAACGATACTGGCGAACGAGTTATTGAAGCTGAAAAAGGTCATTATTAAGGACTGACCCCGACTAGACTTGACCACGAATACGAGCCGAGATGCTGCCTAGATGTGGAGATTTTATCTTGAAAATGAGACTCACTGTTGTAATGATCCGTTATGTATTACTGCAAAATAACACGCCACAATCTGGCGGCAACTGCCAGTAAGCTATTATTTGCATGTATATTTTTATGCATTTCTTCATTTGGGTCTCCTCAAGAACAACAAAAATCGGTTTCGAGCAAGGTGCGCTTGCACCTAAAATGGTTCCATCAGTTCCAGTTCGCTGGATACTATGCAGCGATGGAAAAAGGTTATTACCGCGATGCTGGTCTAGATGTGGAAATAGTTGAGGGCAACCCAGGCACAGATTCGGTTCAGGAAGTGGTTTCTGGGCGGGCAGATTTTGGTGTGGGGACTTCAGAGTTGATCGTCCGCAGGGCTCGCGGCGAATCGCTTGTTGCGCTGGCTACGGTTTTTCAGCATTCGGCAACAGTTCTTTTGGCACGCAAGGATCACGGCATATCCAATATACATGACTTGGTTGGGAAAACGATCATGGTAGAGGCACAGTCTGCAGATATTTTCGCCTACATGAAATCGGAAGGGATATGTGTAAACGCTGTGAAAATTGTGCCACACAGCGGCAATATAAAGGATCTGATATCAGGAAAAGTTGATGCCATGACCGTCTATGTGACCGATGAGCTGTATGAGGCTCAGCAGGCAGGTGTTCCCGCCATAATACGGGTCTCTTTCAGGTTCGCAACGAAATTTGTCTGAGTTTGAGGAAAAAGTAATCCATGTTTGAGATGCCGCAAGTTTTGTAGAGGACTC
>JAIFLJ010000036.1 GCA_020049135.1 bacterium
CCTCAGTCACAGGTCTCCCCGGACATGCTCCTTCGTCGCGCCTAGGCAAACACCCCTCCGCACGACTGCTCATGCGAACCTTTTTGTGTTATAGGCCACTAGGCACAAAAAAGACCAGCAAGTCAGGCTCATATTGAAATCAAGTTAGAATTAGTCCCTTATGAAAACAGAAAACTCCATTATACCGCCGATCATGCATGCCACCCTAATTTCTCAAAAGTCACCTTATTTTACAGCCCCATTCTTCAATGGGCTTTTGCTTTGCGATCAAATGAAAATCTCTTGCGTTTTGCGAAGGATTTAAACGGTAAGGGGCTAAGATTCCGGGAGCGGTAAATAAGTATTGTTCATGAGAAGGAATGGACTTGGCGGTGGCGGTATCTGATGCCATTTTTTAACCTCAAAAACTGCTGCTGGGGGCTGTTCGTTGTTGTTGGTATTTTTTGGGCTGCTTGCTGGTGCGACATCAGCTTCGTCTTCCTTCAAATACTCCGCGATTTTATTCAGGTCTTTTACAGGCCACTTTAACGAGCCTTCTACCTCTAACCATTGCCCTTCGGCGGGTGTTTCTGATATGCCAGCCATGCGGATGCCCACTGGCATCGCATCGGCCATGCAGCAGAACATCATCAGGCGGGCTATGTGTAGTTCTTTGTTTTCTGTCATCATGCAGATGCCTCGGACTTTGAAAACTCGCCCTTCCATCCAAGTCGGCATCTGTTCCAGCATTGATGTGCGCAAAAGGGTTTCAAACCGTATTTCTACAGGACTGCCATCTTCCGGTGACGGCAAACATTCCGGCGATATATTTCCCAGTTGCTCCGCCCCGAAAGGCATGCCATTTTGCAGCGCGAGCAATGCCCCCATGCGCTTTAGATGCTCAGGCGAAAACTGGTTTGGGGCAAACCATGAGCCGCATAAAAGAAAGGCTGCCAAAGCGACCCACTGGAAACATTCTTTCAGGCTCGGCACTTTGATTGAAACTACTTCTATCAAAGCTATCCACACGATTGATATCCCGAAAGCCAGTAAGCCTACGCCCGCGCAAAATATGCGCAAGACGGGGTGCAGCGCGTTGGCCAATGGGTGTCCTGGGATAAGCGTCAAGCACGCCATCAACATACCGATCAGGCTGAAGGAAATCGGTGGCAGATAACATAGACGGTTGTTTTTCATGGTAGGCACGCCTCCAAAACCCACGCCGCCGCCACCGCCAAAAAAGTGACGGCTAGGCCTATTTTAATAATCGTGCCGCGCTTGAACAAAGACTGGTAAAGCCAGAACAGTTTAAAATCAAAGAGTGGCCCAGCCGTTAAAAAAGCGAGTTTGGCTCCCGTTGATACGCCAGGGAAAGCTGCTATCACAAAAGCATCCACGGAACTGCATAGGCAAAGGATATAAGCCAACCCGACAGCCGCCACTGGTGCAGCAACCCTGTTTTGCATCAGCGCGAGAAAAGAGGCGCGATCAATAAAAATTTGCATGGCTGCCACGCACAGAGCCGCGATAAGCAGATAAAATGCCACGCTCACAAAATCGTGCGTAGCGGCGTGAATCCAGCGGAACACCCCTTGCGCCAGTGCCTGCCACATGTTTTGTGGTGTGCCAGTGTTGTGCCCACTGCAACCGCAGGAACAACCACAGCTATGGTGTCCGCTATCTCCCGCATGAACTTCACTCACAGCAAAAACACCTGTGCCTTTCCCGCTAGATAGCCAGAGAGCGAGGATAGAAATGATGCAGAGGCCGACGCCTAGTCGAAGCCCCAAAAACATCCACGGCTTCCCTGTTCCAGCAAAGGCCAGATAGGTGCTGGCAAGGCATACTGGGTTGACCAGAGGCGCAGAAAAAAGGAATGAGACAGCAACCGCAGGAGGCAGACCCTTCGCAAGCATTCGCCTGACAAAAGGGACATTCGAGCACTCGCAGATCGGCAAAATAAAACCACCCAGTATTCCCGCTCCCACCTGCAAAATTTTCGTGCGCGGCCTTGTCACCCATTCAGGAAAACCAGACGGGAGCAGGGCGTCCACAGTGGCAGCCAGCACACCGCCCATTAAGGCGAAAGGCAATCCCTCCAAAAAAATGGACGCCGCAAGCAATATAAAATCGTTCATCTCATCTCTCCTTTATTGGCGGTGTCAGAGACGCTGCCGCCTTTTTCCCGCCAAGCCCTGAAAAGGCGTGTCGCTACAAAAAATGCCGTCCCGCAAAGCACCATCATTGCGCCCGAGGGCAAATCCCAAAAATAAGAAATAACCAGCCCGCACAAACCCGAAGCTGCTCCTATTGCTGGAGCGGCGATCAGTGCCACATAAAACCTCCGCGAAAGCAGTCCAGCAGTCAGGGCAGGCGTGACAAGCATGGCACCCGTCAGCACCACACCCACGGCCTGTATTGCTGACACCACCGCAAACGCCAACACACCCAGCAGAAGCATGCGCATCAGGGTGGGCGAAATGCCAAGCGTCTCGGCGTACTCAGGGTCGTAAGTCGTTAGCTCAAGCTCTTTGTGAAAAGCGAAAAGAACGCCAGCCACAGCAACGGCAGAAAGTGCGAGCCAGCACAGGTCGGCCTCGGTCACGCCCAAAATATTTCCCAATAACAAGTGTTGGAAATCTCTGTAACTGTTCTGCCCACTCATCAGAACCACGCCCCCGGCAAACAGCGATGTGAACACGACGCCGATGGCGGCATCTTCGCGGATTTTGTCTCCAGCAGCAATCCACCCGATGAGCAGTGCCATGACGAAGCCCGCTGCTAGTCCGCCCCAAAAAAGGCTTACCCCAGCCATCCACGCTAGTGCCACGCCTGGCAGAACGCCATGCGCCATCGCGTCGCCCAAAAATGCCATGCGTCGTTTCACTATGTATCCACCTGTTAGGCCGCAACTCACGCTCACAAGCAATATTCCCCAGACTGCGTTGCGTAGAAAATCGCACGCCCAGAAATCGGTCAGCCACACATTCATGACGCCACCTTGCCAGATGAAAAAACTCCACCGCTGCCGAGTGAAAATATCTTGTCTAGGCACAGGTGCTCACCCAAGCAATCGTGCGTGGCGATCAAAAACGCACGCCCTTCGCTCTTGAGGCTGTGTATGACTTCAATAAGCCCTATTTTCGAATCTGCATCCAAGGCGTTGAAAGGTTCGTCCAGTAAGAATAGCTCCGCCTCTTGAGCCAACGCCCTAGCCAATAGCATCCTCTGCAACTGCCCGCCGGAGAGCGTTCCCACGCTGCCATGCGCCAGATGAGCGAGTCCCACACGATCCAGTGAATGTTTGGCTATTTCGTGATCTGCCGCCTTCGGGCGTGCCACCCACCCGAGGTGGCAGTAGCGCCCAGCTAAAACTGCATCGTGGACTGTAATCGGGAAATGCCAATCAACGCGCGAACGCTGCGCGAGATATGCAACGCTGTGTCTGCACAATTCTGGTGTCCTTCCGTGGACGAGGAAGCGTCCATGTTCTATTTTCAGAATGCCTGCAAGCCCTTTGAGCAACGAAGATTTGCCCGCGCCGTTGGGGCCAATCAGCCCAGCACACTCGCCCTGCGCAAGCGCGAAACTTACTCCGCTGACTACCGTCTCCGCTGCTCCTGGATATCTCAGAGCCAAATCCTCAGCCTCGATCACGGGGGCAGGTGACGGCGAATGGTGTCTATGCCATTTGCGGTACGGGAAGACGGGGCGGCACGGTTGCGATGGGCTGCAACACCCGTCGCAACCGCACGCCAAGCTCTCGTTATCAGTTCTCATCAGTTGTCCCAATGAATCTTGCAAAACATTGAGCAACGGTCAAAGAAAGAACATTGCCGATGCGTTCCACATCATTTTAGAGCTTCAAGAATCGCTTTAACATTGTGTCGCATCATCTCATCGTATGTCGCTGCTCCAGAGCCTGGCGTGCTGACTTCATGGAACAGTTCTGGGGCGACTTGCACGCCAGCAGCCTTGGCCACGAGGCCGAGCGTTTTGTTCTGATGCCCTGCCTCGGCAAAGATGGCTTTCACTTTGCTGGCGCGGATTTTTTTGGCGATAGAAGTTATCCGTTTGGCCGAAGGTTCAGTGGTGTCAGTGCTGATGCCGCCCAGAAGATTATCCACGAGTTCGAACTCATACCTCTTGGCGAAATAGCCCAGCCAGTCGTGGTTTGTTACTAGCTTGCGCTGCACTTTCGGTAGAGTAGAGACCTCGCTGCTGATCCACTTATCCAGCTTTTTCAGGCTCGCTAAGTATGCCTCGCCATTTTTTTTGTATGTGTCCCGATTAGCTGGGTCAGCCTTCACAAGCGCATCTATAACATTCTTTGTCATCTGCATCACGCAGGCAGGGTCAGTCCAGACATGCGGATCAAACTCGCCGTGGTCGCAATGGTCGTGTCCCTTGTGTCCGTGCTCTTCGCAGGCTTCAGCGCGGATGGGTTTTACCCCTTCGGATGTTACCACACGCACCGCGTGCGAGCCTGACGCTTTAAACATTTTGTCGGCCCATGTTTCATACCCTAGCCCAACTTCAAAAAACAGGTCAGCATCCTTGAGCGTTTTCATGTCACGCGGCTTAGGCTCGTAAACATGCGGGTCGCCACCGGGTGGCACTAGCCCTTTGACTGCCACCTTGTCACCCGCTACTCCACGGACGATGTCACTCATCACAGGCGATGTGGCAACCACGCGCACTTGTGCGTCTGCGATGCACACGCTTGCGGCGAAGAGCACTGCGCAAAGAACATTTTTAAGATCGGTTTTCACTTGTTTCTCCTTCTGGTTGTTTTTTGTGGAATACATAATTGATAATGCGTTCTCATTTTTGAAAAAGATAATTGATTCTCGAATTTTGGCAAGTATTCTTTCCAGTGATGAATTACTCCACGAAACAGCGCACGGTTGTTGGGAAAGTGATTGAGGATGCAAAACGCCCTCTCACGCCATCCGAAATACTTTCTAAGGGGCGAAAGAAATCGTTGTCTCTGGGGATGGCCACGGTTTATAGGGCACTCCGTTTTCTCATTGACGAAGGGCGTGCCGTTCTCGTTGAGATACCAGGCGAGCCGCCTCGGTATGAGTCTTCTGGCCGTGGACACCACCACCATTTCGTCTGCAATAGCTGCCGCAAGGTGTTCGACTTGGAGGGGTGTCTGTGCCATGTGGACGCTCTTGCCCCGAGTTCTTTCAGAGTGGAAAGCCACGAGATTATTTTGTATGGCTCATGCGATCATTGCTCGGGTGTATGATCGCCGTTCATCTCACAGAGCAAAGTCCAGAGCCCAATCAGTTTCATGTTTGCACAAGCATTTCTAAAAGGGAGTGCTCGCTACCATGTTCGGGTGTGATTAAAAGTGGGTGAGGTTGATCAAAACAGAGCCTAGATATACCGTGCTTTTCATCAAGCAGTGTGGGGAGATGGAACCATGCT
>JAIFLJ010000246.1 GCA_020049135.1 bacterium
CCATCTCCTCGCCATTCGGTCTCATCCCATTTCCTTATCCTCCACTTTATTGCCCAGAGACTTCAGGATGTCTGATGCTGGTTTTAAAATGCCCTTATCGAGAAGAAAGAGATTCACCTCACCCACTTTTAATCACACCCTTACGGAAGAGTCCCCATGTTCTTCGAACACCACAAACGATGAAAATGTGGTGCAGGCATCCCTGCCTGCTTCTTTCGGCGGCAAGATGCCGCCGCTCCCTTCTATTTTCAGATGAGTCACCATGTTCTACGAACACCACGAGCGATGAAAATGGGGTGGGGTGGATATTTGATCTTCTGTGCCTAGCCTCGCGGGCGAGACGCACCGCGCTCCTTTCCGAAAGCGGCGAGACGCCGCTTCTTCGTTCTGCTCCCGCTCCTTTTCTCTTTTTCTCTTACCACTTTTCTCTTGTCCCTTGCCCCTATTTTCAAAGGCGACCTCTAAAAATCAAGAAGGGTCAACATCTTTGCGAGTCTTCGAGTGGTGGCGCTCGAAGTTCGACTCACCAGAGGCTAGACGGTTCAACTGCACATCCCTGTTGCGTATTGCTGAAATAAAGGAAATGGCGGCAACTGCAAACCCAGCTACTGCAACCACGACAGTCACAGCATCAAAACCGATTTCTTCTTTTTCGTTTTTCATAGCACTTTTATAAAATAATTACGGCTTCAATCCAGCCACCATTTTTTGTTTTTTTCAAGTGCTCTTTCAAAAAAATTAAAAAAGTTGCTTGAATTTTTGTCCGGGCCGTATAAAAGTTAAGGAATCAAGCGGGTGTAACTCAGTTGGTAGAGTGCAACCTTGCCAAGGTTGATGTCGAGGGTTCGAATCCCTTCACCCGCTCAGTTTTCTGTGTTCAGCACCACAGTTCGGATAAGCCTTGATTCCAAAAATAAGATGTCTTTAATCTGACATAATGACATCACGACCAACTCCGATTTCATCAAAAACAAATGAAAATCTCTGGCTTGCGGTTCTTTATTTTGCCTTTGCTATGTCGGGTTTCTGCGCACTGGTTTACCAGGTGGCATGGCAGAGAGTGCTGGGTCTTTTCAGCGGGTCAGACAGCATTTCGAGTGCAATAGTCGTCGGTTCGTTCCTCCTCGGACTCGGTTTGGGTAGCCTTGTAGCTGGATGGGTGGCTGACCGCCTTGACCGCCGCCGCGCCTTTTTTTATTTCGCGTGGTGCGAAGTCGGTATAGCACTTTTTGGCCTCGTCAGTAAGCCGCTCTACTACGACTGGATTTTCAAAAAACTGACGCCGCTCATAGGTGAGCCAATCGAAATTTTCGGCATCGTTTTTGTCAGCCTGCTCATCCCGACAGTGTTGATGGGTATCTCCCTGCCTATTCTCTCCCGCGCAGTCGTCCGCGACCTCTCCATAGCACCGCGCCGCATCGGCGGGCTTTACGGCGTCAATACTCTAGGGGCAGCCATAGGTGCTTTCGTGAGCGGATGGTTCCTGATCGGGCATTACGGATACGAAACCACCATTGAAATTGCCGTGCTCATAAACCTTATGGTCGGCGCAATCGTGATGGCTCTTTCGTTTGTTCATCCAGAAGACGCCCCCCATGTGCCAGAACCACAAGAATCGGCTGCCACTGCAACGCATGAAGGCGTGGGGCGTCCGAAAGAGATGTTCTGGCATTGGTGCTTTTTCATGTTTCTTTCTGGGTTCTTGGCCATCTCGCTTGAAATTGTCTGGTTCAGGATCGTGGGGGTCATCCTGCAAGGCTCGCCTTACGGTTTCTCGCTTGTTCTTGCCGTTTTCCTGGCGGGCGATGCACTAGGCATTGTGGTTGCCTCAAGGTGGGCCGACAAAATCAAATTCCCGCGCATCTTTTTCATCAGGGCACAGGCGTCCCTTGTTATTTATGCAGTTCTCTCCATCCTGCTAATTTACTGGCTCTACGGGGATCCAGTGCGCTTTTCCTACTTGCACTCATGGACTATCATGCACGAAGGACTCGGCGTGAAGGAGGCGTCCACCGTCATAGCGATTGCCATGCTTTTAGTTTTCCCTCCAGCCATACTGATGGGGCTATCGTTTCCGGTTGTCCATAAAGCCATCCAGAACGACGCCTGCCTAGTAGCCAAACGGGTCGGACTCATTCAGCTATTCAATATCCTCGGCAACACTTCGGGCAGCATCATCACTGGCCTAGTCGTTTTCGCTTTTCTCGGAACGGCAAACGCTCTAGTCATTGCATCCTGCATCGCCGCGCTGCTGATGCTGCTCTTGATTTGGGAACAGTTCAGGTTCGATTTCGGGCCGTCGCTCGTCAAAAGTGCCGCCCTGCTCGCAGCACTAGTTGCTGGTGCATTTATATTGCCAGACAAATCGGCGTTCTGGTCTCGTCTCCATTTCCCGAACTGGACTCAAAAAACTTTCGTTCACGAAGACCACTCTGGCGTAGCGCTGCTCGGCTGTATGGGTGAAGACTACCACATCCTTTCAATCAACGGGCGCGAGCAAGGATATGTCCCGTTCAATAAAAAACATATCTATTGCAGCATCTTTTCGCTCATCCATCCAAACCCACAGAGTTTACTGCTAATCGGCTTCGGCACAGGCGGCCAAGCTTTCGCTCTCAGCATGAACGATAGCTTGAATAGAGCCGAAGTCGTAGAACTCATCCGACCCGTATATCAGGTCATGCGGGACTTGGCCGACTCCCCGCAAGCGTCCATCAAAAAAACTGCCTCCGCCGGAGTGAAAAAAATCATGGACGACCCCCGTTTCGTATTTGGTCTAGGCGATGGGCGGCGCACGCTTTTTTCCTCGCCCCACAATTACGACATCATTCAGACAGATGCTGTTGTCCCCGTAGAGTCTCATTCGGGCTTGCTTTTTTCAATCGAGTTTTTCCAGCAGATAAGAGCCAAACTCAACCCCGGCGGCATCGCCATTGAGTGGGCTCCCACGCAGAGAGCCAAAAATGGGTTCCTCCGCGTCTTCCCGCATGTCTTACAAATCGGGCCGCTGCCGGACTTGGGCCCAGTCCTGATAGGCTCCGAGCAGCCGTTAGCCTTCGACAAACATGCGTTCATAGCAAAACTCCGCAGACCAGAGATTCTGCAGAAAATGGCTGAGGCTAAAATATATCCAGAAGAAATCATCGCCATGATAGAAAATGCGCCCGTGACATTTTTCACGCCGAGCAACAAGCCCGACACCTCAGACTACAACACGGACTTGCTGCCTAAAGATGAGTTTTTCCTAAACAACCCTGTCCACTTCCTCCAAGGCACTAATAAATAATATAAATAAGTCATAACACCCAATTAAAATTTCGGCTTGATTTTTTTGACTTTTGCTACACATTGAAGAAGTTGAATAATTAACAAACTGTAAAAAAAGAAAAAATTATGTTCAAAAATACAACGATCAAACAACGGTTGGCTTTCGGGTTCGGCATTCTTGTGCTTATTATTGCTGGGTTTGCTTTCTATAGCCACAGCCAAGCATCATCGGCTCATGAAGGTTTTAGCGAATACCGCGAAGATGCGAGGGACTCTAACAGCCTTGGAAGAATACAAGCCAACATCATCAGTTTCCGTCTAGCAGCACTAAGATATGCTGTATTTAACGATGAAAAGGACAAGCAACAGTTTCAAGAACGGTTTGATTTAGTTAAAAAACTTCTAGAAGAAACCAACAAAGACAAAGAGATGTCTAGCGGAGAGTCAGGCAAAATACTTGCCGAAATAGATGCTGCGGTGAGGGAATACCAAGCAGCATTCCTAGAACTTTCCGACCTCGTAAAAAACAATGCATCCATCCAAGAAAAAGAGAGCTTTATGCAAAAGAAGCTGAATCCTCCAGGCAGGAAACTCGGAGACGACGCAGAGAAAATCAAGCTCGCTTTCATTGAAGACCAAAACAAGCTCGGCCCGAAGCTTGAGGCAGCTTTTACACACAGTAAATCAATGAGCTTGTGGATAGGTGCGGCAGGCGTGGTAATCGGCCTATTTTCTGCGTGGATGATAGCTACTTCAACAAGCAATTTCTTGCTCAATATATGCATGAATCTTTCTGCAAACAGCGAGCAAACGCTTTCGGCATCAACGCAGGTATCGGCTTCCAGCCAGTCCTTGGCCGAAGGTGCCAGCGAGCAGGCCGCTTCGCTCGAAGAAACCACTGCATCCATGGAAGAGATGAGCAGCATGGTCTCGCGAAACACCGAAAACTGTGCAAGCACCCGCTCACTGGCCACCGAGGCGGCTGTCGCTGCCGATAAAGGCGCTGATATGACTAAAGAGATGGTCGGCGCAGTCCACTCTATCCGCACCACCAGCGATGCGATGATTGCTAAAATCAACGCTGTTAACGCTGCTACACAGCAGCTCGGCGAAGCTATGACCGCCATACAGAACTCCAGCACGGATGTCTCTGCAATCGTCCGCACGATCAACGAAATCGCGTTCCAGACAAACATCCTAGCCCTCAACGCCGCCGTAGAAGCAGCTAGGGCAGGGGAGGCCGGAGCTGGATTCGCAGTTGTTGCCGATGAGGTGAGAAGCCTTGCGCAACGCTGCGCCACAGCCGCCAACCAGACGGAGCAGAAAGTCCAGCAAGCCACGGAACGCTCCAAAAACGGGGCGGAGATAGCCGACAAGATGACGCTCAACCTCAAAGAAGTTTTTGAGCAGTCCGAGAAAGTGGATGCGGGTCTTAAATCAGTCGTTGAAAAATCTGGCCAAGTCCAGTCTGGTCTCAACGAGATTGTCAGCAAAATCCGCACAGTGGACAAGCTGATGGAAGAAGTGGTTTTGGCATCCAATGAACAAACCACTGGCATCAAACAGGTCAACATGGCATTGGTGGACATGGACAAGGTCACGCAGTCCAATGCGTCCTTCGCCGAAGAGACCGCCAGTGCCGCAGAAGAACTCAATGCCCAAGCAATGGCCATGCAAGAGTCAGTGCAAGAACTTATCCAGATGGCAGGAGGTAATACAGCCGAACAAGACGAGCCAGCACCCAGAAACAGAATGCCCGTCAAACAGGCAATGCGCCCGCAACGCCCTACAGCAGCCCCCCAACGCCCTACAGCAGCACCCCAACGCCCCGTAGCACAAGCTTTGGCTAATAAAACAACAAAGGCACTCACATCATCATCGGCTGCCAAAAGCATCCCGATGGACGAGGATTTCAAGTCCATCTAACCAGAAGCACTGTCTGAATACTGGGAGCGCTGGCGTCCCGCCGGCATCTTGTCGGCAAAATCAGAGGATGCCTGCGTTCCCAGTATGATGCTGTATTTCCAGAATGGTGATGATAATCCTAAGCTGGCAAAGCCAGTGCCAAGGGAGGAAGGGACAAGTGGCAAGGGACAAGGGAAGAGAAAAGAGAAGAATGAACTACGAAACGCACGAAACACACGAA
>JAIFLJ010000201.1 GCA_020049135.1 bacterium
CTCCATCCAATAGCAAAATAAACTCTCCGCATCATAGTTTTTAAACGCCCATATTGAGAAAAACATTTTAACCTCACCCACTTTTAATCACGCCCATTTGACTGACCCCGTTTCAAGATCGGATGCCGACGATGCGCATGAGCTTGCTTACCGATTCGCGGAGGAGGTTCGTCTGTTCATTGAGATTCTGTGAGGTATTGGCGGTCTCTTGGGCGTGACCCGCAGAGACTTGAGTCACTTGATCCACTTGTGCAATGGCTCTGCTGATCTGTTCAATTCCTTGCGATTGTTCGTTGGATGCGTTCGTGATCTGAGAGACTAACTCGTCAAGCTCATGCACTTCTCCACTCATCTGGTCGAGGCTTGTTTGAACTTTTTTGGTAAGATTGACGCCTTGTTCGATCTTGACAGCCGTTTCCCTCGCGGCCTCAGCACTGCGGTGGGCTAGGTTGCGGACCTCATCAGCGACAACCGCAAATCCCAACCCCGCCGAACCTGCACGGGCAGCTTCAACGGCGGCGTTGAGGGCAAGAATATTTGTCTGGAATGCGATCTCGTCAATGGACTTGATGATCGAAGCCATCTCACTCATCGAACGGCTTAAATCTTTCATATCGGTAACACTTTGGTCTGTCGCAACCCTCGAACGACCCGCTTTTTCATGACCGTGCTGGGCGTTGACTTGGTTCTGCTTGGTCATGCTGCTCATCTCTTCGAGAGACGCGCTGGTCTCTTCGAGGGATGTGGCTTGCTGGGAAGCCCCGTCGGCAAGCGATTTGCTCGAACCCGCCATCTGGTCGGAAGCCTCGACGACGAGCTGGGTCACTTTCCCTAAATCCCCAGAAATCACGCGGAGGTGGCGGTTGATCCGCCCCGTCAACCAAAAGCAGACGGCGAGCGAAATGATCAAAACGAAGGCGAAAATACCTGCGCTCACCTTGCTGACCTGCTGGATAGCTTGGATGGCGATGTTGTTTTTGTGAATTACATCGCTGGAAAAGCGCATCATGATCGCCCCGCAAATGTCGTTCGATTTCCATCCGATATGACAGCGGATACAGTCGGCGGCAACAATTTGCGGCTCATACATATCGTAGGTCTCGCCAGACATTTCGCGGTGTTTTTGCCGTGCTATGAAAACTTTTTGGCGTGCCGAATCACCGATGTTTTTTCCTATGAATTGCGGGTTGGAGGAGTGGGAGACCTTCCCATTTTTATCGAACAATGAAAACTCGATGACCCCCTTGAGTTTGGACTGCTCGTGGAGGAGTTTGCTGAACTTGTTCATCTCCCCGCGTTCGAGCGAATCGGAAACTGAACTGACCGAACTCTGAAAAAGAGTTTGGGCGTTTTCTTCGATCGCCAGCTTGGTTTCTTTTTCGAAGATGTTGAGCTTGCTGGCGTTGATGCTGTATTGCCAGACTTGAAGCAAGATCAGGACGGGAAATACAACAAACAAAACTTTGATGATGGTTCCAGTGGTCAGGCGCATATTTTTTTCCCTTCTGAACAGGTCAGGTGTTGTTTCTCGGATAAAAGGCAAAGTCGCTCCGCTTGGCGAAATGCGGGGCGGCACAACCGATGCAACCCGCGCCGCAGGCGATGCAGTCGTTGGTTTTTTCATTCCATCGGCGGCGAGTGCAGTCCGCTTTGGTGACTGGCCCTTGGCATCCGAGTTTGAAGAGGCAACCTTTTTCGCCAAAAGTGCGGGCGAAATTTTGCCGCTCATAGTCGGCGAAGCGGGGGCAGTGGTCGTGGAGAGCTGTTCCAAAAAACATCTTGGGCGCGAGCGTTTCTGTCAGCTCGGGCATCCCGAATTTGAGGAGATGGACAACGGATCCGACTACCCAGTCGGGATGCGGGGGACAACCCGGGATTCGGACCATCGGTTTTTGAATCCCTTTTTTCTGGAGGTAATCTATCGCGCTGACCGAGCCGGTCGGATTGTTTTCGGCTGCAGGGATACCGCCGAACGAAGAACAGGTGCCGACCGTCAAAATCGCGCTCGCCTTGGAAGCGGCCCGTTCGAGCTGTTGGGTGAACGGTTCATGTCCGAAAATGCAAGCCTCGGGCATCCCGGCGGGAACAGCACCCTCGACCACTAGGACGAACCCGCCCTTTTCGATCGTTACATTGGCGGCGTTGACCGCCATGTCGCCAGTCGCCGTCGAGAGCGTCTGGTGAAACTTTAGCGAGATGTATTTGGTCAAAAAGGTCGCAGGACTGAGCGGCGCGCTGTTGAGGAGCGACACGGAACAGCCCGAACAGCTTTGCCCTTGAAGCCAGAGGACGGGAGCTTGTCCCGACGCCATTTGTGCCATCGCCTCCGCCACGCTGGCGGCAGCACCGCGCCCCAGCCCCATAAGGACGGCCAATTTGCCGGCCGCTTTGATAAACTCGCGTCTGTCCATGCTCATCGTTTTGTTCCTTTCCAAAGAATGTTAGTGAACCGCACAGGCCAAACATGGGTCGAAAGAACGAACCACACGGACAGCCTCGATGGGATTTTGAGAATCGGCTATGGGCACGCCGACCAAGGCTTGCTCGACGGCTCCAGGCACCCCTTTGTCATCTCGCGGCGAACAGTTCCATGTCGTTGGCACTACGCACTGGTATCGGCTGATTTTCTTGCCTTGAATTTCGATCCAATGCCCGAGCGCGCCACGGGCGGCTTCCGTGAGACCGTAGCCCGCCCCGCTTTGTGGTATGGTGAAGTCTTTGAACGAGGGTTTGTCGGGCACAAGCTTGCCGATCCATTCGGCGCAACGGCTCACGATCATCCGTGTCTCGACCGCACGGGCGAGATGACGCCCCATCACGCTCGCGAGATCCGCAGGTTTCTTGCCGAGCGAAGCGAGGATTTTCTCGCTGTATGATTTGACGGGGTTGGCGACGGGCGAATGGAGAGCCACCATCAACCGGGCCAAGGCACCGACCTCCATGACCGAACCGTTGTAGCGCGGTGCCTTGAGCCAAGTGTAGGCTCCCGATTTGCCTGGGGCTGCGGTCGTTTCTCCCTTGGAGGGGTGGAGGCCCGAGGGCGAGCTGAATAGCCCGTATTTCACTTCCTCGGTTATCTTGTCCTCGGCGAGGGGCGAAAACTTGTCGTCTATCACTGCGCCAGAAGGATAGAGGTAGCGGTTGCCTTCTTCGTGGAAAACGCCGAAAGCTAAAAAATTTTTAGGCCCCACACCGATGTTGAAATATCCTGGGAATGCCGAAGCGACCGCGAGGACATCGGGGATATAGGCGTTCTCGACAAATTCGTTGAGCTGGTTAAGAAACGCCTCCGCATCGGTGATCTGCGAAACGCTGATGGGTTGCGTGATACCGCCGGGGACTAGAGCGGCGGCGTGAGGGAGTTTTCCGCAGAAAACGGCTCCCATTTTCTGGGCGACCTGCCGCATCTCCAGTGCCTTGAGGTAATGGTGTATGGCACCGAGGTTGATCGTTGTATCTTCGACAAACATGCCAGCATAACGGGGAAGAAACGGCGCGGCTGGCAAGTAAGTTTTCTCCGCCAACTGCGATTGCACCCAATCGCGCAAGGCGACCATGCCAGTATCCTTACCTGCATATTTGAGGACGGCGGTAATATCTATGAAGTCCACCGCGCAGAGCTGGTAGAAATGGACGATGTGCGACTGGATGAAGTTGGCCGCTTCGATGATGTTGCGGGCAAGCCGACCGTTCTCTGGCGGCTGGATACCGTAGGCCATATCTTGGGCGAGGATGGATGCTATGCCGTGTTCCACGGGGCAAACACCGCAAATTCGCTGGGTGATCTGTTGGGCATCGAGCGGATCGCGCCCCTTGAGAATCGTCTCGAACCCGCGAAACATCTCGCCGCAACACTGGGCGGAAACCACGCTCCCACCGTCCACTTCCAGATTGATCGCCAAGTGCCCCTCAATCCGGGTCACTGGTCCCACATGCAAAGTTTTCCCCATAAACTTACCCCGTTATCCGTTCGTTTTCTTGAGCCCACTTCTCTTCTAGTTTACAGGGGAAAATACTCACATTTTAACACGGACACATCAACTTTAGACTCCCCCAAGCCTCAGAGCAAATAGACCTATTTGATAGATGCTATAAACATGATTTAATGTCGTCAACACAAGTTTTTAATTTTTTTATCATCTGATTTAATAAGAACAAGTAAGAGTGAGCACACGCATTTTATGGATAGGCTAAAACATTCGTGTAAGAGGTAATGAAAATCCAACATTCATTTCAAGCGGTGGACACCTCATTTTCCCTATTCATGAGGTTTGGGTTGACATAATTTTCTTTGAACCCGATAATCGGGGCACTATGCACATACCAGATCAAATGATTCGAGGTGAGACTTGTTGGATAACAAACGCAATTGCCATTGGAGGTGTCGCAACAACGGGTGCTTTCTTAAAGAGGACGGTTGACGGCGATTCAATTCGCCGGTTTGCGTCTGTTTCGGCATTCGTTTTTCTGCTTCAGATGTTGAACTTTCCTGTCAGCCAAGGAACTTCTGGTCACGCGCTCGGAACAATGCTGGCCGTTGCGCTATTAGGTTTACCTCTTGGTGCGCTCTCGCTCGCTCTGGTGATGACGATACAAACGCTGTTGTTTGCCGATGGCGGGTTGACCGTGCTCGGCGCAAACATTGTCAATATGGCATTGGTAGGAGCGGGTGCGGGAGAGACGATTCGCCGCCTCTCACTGCGTTGGCAGGTCTCGCGGACGGTCGCCGTTGGGCTCGGGGCATGGGCATCGGTGATCGCCTCATCGCTGGTCTGTTCGTTCGAGCTGGCATGGAGTGGAGCAGCTCTTCTCGGACAAGTTCTGCCCGCCATGACAGGGGTTCATACGGTCATCGGTTTTGCGGAGGGTTGTATGACTGCTGGATTGGTCGGGTTGTTCTACACCGCCGAAGGCCGTGTTGGGACGCCACGATTCTCTCGAGTGCCCCTTTTCCTTTCGGCGTGCGTGATTGCACTTTTGCTCATCCCCTTCGCATCATCTTTTCCCGATGGTTTGGAGTGGGTAGCGCAGAAATACCAGTTTGCGCACGGGCAAGCACCTCTTTTTACAGCACCTCTGGCGGATTATACCATGCCTTGGGTGACGATCGAGCCGCTTTCGGCGATGATTGCAGGACTGGTGGGGGCGATTGTTGTTTTTGCTGTCGCCTCGGGCTGCGTCAAGATGCTCAAAGCTGAAAAAAAGACTTCTGTTGTTTGAACAAAAACTTTGAAGTTGGGCGAGAAAGAAACGATGTGGCGAGTCATCAGCCTGTGCGATGCACGCAGCTAGTGGCCTATAACACAAAAATTTTCGTATGAGTGACGATCAAAACAGCCTGGCATCGAGGCGCAAGGAGGGAAGATATCCGTTGCGATA
>JAIFLJ010000249.1 GCA_020049135.1 bacterium
GCGCTATGGCTGTTACGACAAGCGAAAACGCTAGAACGACTCCGAACGATGGGAGGCTTTGGAGGCTTTAGCTTAACTTGACGCGTATGCCTGAAGGGGTAGAATCAATTTGCTGCTGGGAACGCCAGCAGTCCCAGTGAGGAGCCGGCGTTCCTAGCGAAGATGCCGGCGAGACGCCAGCGTTCCCAGCTTTCAGAGGCGGGCGGCGTGAATCTGGGATTTGTCCGTCACTGTGTTTGCTGCGCGGCGGGAGGAATGGCGGGGGCAGGGGATGCGTTTATGATTTGTTCTTGTGCGGGTTGCGTGATTGGTGGTGGTGTTTTCCAAGTTTCTTCCCATTTGTGCAGGAGCAATGGATCGCAGCCTATCTCTTCCCATAGCAACGCGCACTGAGCGTGCCACGCCGCAAAATCTGGGGCGGCCTGTTTTTTTTCTGCGGTTCCCGGAAAAACCAAGTACGAAACTGAAAGGTCGCTGACTGGACGGCGTTGGCCGTTGCAGTCGGGCTGTATGGCTTGAGCGATGCGCAGAGAGGCTTCACCTGTTTTGTATGACGGTCCAGCATCGCCGACTATGGCTGGCATGATTTTATCGCCTGCAATGACTATTGCAAAATCGCCGATTGACGGGGCAAACGGATGGTGTCCTTGGTAGCGGAACATGAAGCTTGGCAGAACGATAAATGGGTCGAGTTTGGCGACTAAAAAACGGTATCTATCCAACTCTAATATTTCTCTTTTTAGTTGTTCTGAAATGGATTGGAGTTCTTGTTTGCGCCTCGGCGATAGGTTTTGTGTGGCCTGTTCTTCGGACGCTTTTTTGAGTTTCTCCCTGCGGAGATCGGCCAAGGGATTTGCGGAGCCGCCTGCCCTTGGCCAACGGTAGCTCGTGGTGGGCTGAAAATGGGCGGATGTGGTGTCCACTTCAAGCGTGCGGTCTGGGTCGGAGCCGTCCGTAACGACATCCATGTCTGCCTGTATCCAGAGCAATTTTCTTTCCTTGCTCACTGGTTGCGGGGCGGCAGCAGGGTCTTTTGTGCGAGGCGAGGCTTTGATTTCAAGGATGGTTTCGCAATCGTAAAAATTATGGCGCGACAGGATTTTATCTAGGCGAACGGTTTGGTGACGCAACTGGTCGCTCTTGCGCTCGTAAAGGCCGTGGTAAAATTGCGAGACTTCGGCACTTTTAAGGAGGTGTCCCAGAGACGGGATTAGTTGTGGCAGGTTTGGGTTGGCGGACGCTAAAGCTTCTGGGGAGCGTGCTGCTTTAGGAACATTCACGCGAAAGTCTAAATTCAGCGTGTAGCTAGACGGCGTGGTTCTTTCGTAAGAGGCCGAAAGGCCATCTTTCAAATCTGTATTCAGTTGGACATGAATGCCGTTGAACATTTCCGATGTGTCAACGGGCTTAGATGGGACAAAAACCGTAGGTAGCGGCTTAGGGGGAGGTGGTGGCGGCGGTGCTTGCGGCGGAGGCTGAGGGGCTGGCAGAGGTTTTGGTGTTGGGATTTGCAGTCCGGTTTTATTGGAAATATATTTGATGGCGTCAAAGGCGTGTGGCGCGAACCAAGGAGTTGCAAGAAATAAGGCAATGGCAAAAGCAGCTAAAAACAGTCCGTTCAGCAGGCGGATCATGAACATAAGCAGCTAAAAATCAGGTTTTTTTTGGGGAAAAAGATTCTAGGATACGGTAGGCGTCTTCTTGTGCCTGCTCTATTTCGTGGCGACCAAGTTTATCTGAAAGTTCCGCGATTTTTTTATTGGCCAAGTTTGAGCCGCTTTCGCGACATGCGAGATACCATTTCATGGCTTCCACGCGGTCTTGAACGATGCCTTTGTTGTCTTCGGCCAGCAGACCTAGGCTGAAGAGGGCGTTGCGGTAGCCTTTCATGGCGGCTCTTTCGTACCATATTTTAGCGTAAGTATGGTCAGGTTTTACCCCGATACCGAGGTGGTAGCAGCGTCCTACCGAGTAGAGGGATTCCATGTGACCCTGCTCCGCGCTTTGCTCGAACCACTGGATGGCTTCCGGGAGGCTCTCTTGTCCAGCTTGACCTGATTCGTAAATGGATGCGAGGCGGAATTGAGCCAGCGTGTGTCCGTGCGATGCTGCCCTGCGCAGCCAGTAGGTGGCGGATGGTATGTTGCGCGGGATGTCTTCGCCACGGTGGTAAAGGAGGCCGAGTCGGTATTGCGAGATCATGTCTCCAGCATCGGCTTTGGCGCGGAGTGCCATGGCGTTGGTTTCTGGTGAGACAGTTTCTTTGCCGATCATCTCTTTGACTTGGTCACGCCAGAATTTGGATTCTTGGCTACCTCGCTCGACGGCTTTTTTAAAGAAATCCAATGCTCTCAGCTTTTGCGGTTCGGTTGGTTTTTCGGATGCGCCGACTTCGGCTAGACCCATTTCACAGAGAGCCTCGGCATGGCCTTTGGCTGCCACTTTGGCGAACCAATCTTTGGCCAGACCTGCGTTTTCTTCCACGCCTTCCCCGTGCAGATAGGCGAGGGCAACGGCGTACTGCGCGTCTTGGTCGCCTTTGATGGCTTGCTCCAATTTTTTCTTGAAAGCCTGCTCTTTGGCTGCCCATGAAACTGGGCGAGAAAAATCTTTTTTGGGGATGGCTGCGGCTGGAGCAGGCGCGGGGACTGGTGGCTGCAGTTCCTGTTTTACTGGCGCTGCATCTATCGTTTTGGGTTCTGGTTCTTGGGCAGTCTTTTTTTCTTCCAGCAACACTTCTGCCGCTGTTTCTTGTGGTGACACCGCAGGCTCTTCGGTGGGTGCAGTCTGGACACCGACCTCTTTGCTCACTTTATCCAAAACACGAACGATGTCTGCACGGAGAAATTCGTCTATTTCAAATGCGATTTCCTCCAGCATTGCGGTCTGGTTGTATAGGTAGCCGTTCAGAATTTCTATTAGCTGGTCAGTGCCTAGGATTTCTGCGCCCTCGTGTATTTGTGTGACGCAAAGTTGCATGGCACTCCATTCTGCCCCCTCTTCTAACAGGCGGGAAAAACGATTAACAGCCTCTAGGTATTCCTCAGCGAAACCTTTGTAAGTGAGCGCGTCCAACTCCATGTCATGCATGACGACATGGTGGTTTTTTAGGTATGTGCGTTGCGCTGGGTAGATGTCTTTTATCTTTGCCAGAACCCGCTCTTTTTTCAGGGGTTTTACAAGGAAATGGCGACAGCCTAACCTACCTATTTCCATAATTACCGATGCGTCAGCCGCATTGCTGGCGAATACAAACGGCGTGTCAGCGACATGGGAGTTGTCTTTCAAGCAGCGATAGAGTTCGCGCCCGTCCATCTCTGGCATGAAGACATCCGAGATGATCAGGTCGAACGAGTCGTCCACAAGCTTGCCCATTGCTTCAAGGCCGTTTGAAGCCTGAACCGTATCGTGCCCTGCCCGCTGGAGAATCGCGTTAAGCAACTCCATGCAAAACGGGCTATCTTCTACGATAAGGATGTTCATGATGCCGCCAGCAGTTTTCTAAGGTCTTCTAAAACTAGATTCATTTCAGCATCCAACTCTGGGACTTTTGCTCCTGCCTCAGAAAGCTTGTTTTCGAGGCAGAGCTTTTCAATGGCTAGTGCCGCATCAGCCGCTTTCGTCGCTTGCCAGTGTTTCAGAGTAGTTTTTATGGAATGCGCGTGCGTCTTCATTCGGACTGTGTCGCCCTTTTGGTAGGCATCGCTAATCTGTTTGAAGGCTGTGGGGATTTCGTCCAGTGCGACTTCGCTGAGCGTTTTCAGCAAATCCATGTCCCCATCCACCTCGTCTAGTAGGGCTGTGCTGTTGATCACTGGCGGACGGCATTCGTCCTGTGTGACTGGCGTGCTTTTCACAGTGACTAGGTCGGGCTGCCGCACATCTGCCGTCCCGTTTGCGGCGTGTGAGAGGTGCTTGTTCAAAAGCTCGTAAAATTTGGGTTTGATGATCGGCTTCGTTATGTAGTCGTCCATGCCTGCCTGCAGGCAGATATCGCGGTCGCCCTTGGTAGCCATAGCTGTCATGGCAACAATCTTGTGCCGCTTGCCGACAGTTTTTTCCCAGTCCCTGATGGCATGGGTGGCAGCCAGTCCGTCCATCTCTGGCATGTGAATATCCATCAAGATGAGGTCGAAAAATTCTTTTTTGACCGCCTCGACAGCGAGCCGACCGTTTTCCACGACCTTGAACGAATGTCCTAGAGGTTTGATCTGGTTGGTGACAACGATCTGGTTGGTGATGTTGTCCTCCACCACGAGGAGGTTCATAGATTTGGTAGAGGTAGCAGCCGGGATGGCCAGCGTCTCTTCGCTAGGTGGCTCAGGGTCGTATTCTACTTTGGAAATAATGGATGCACTATCATACTTGGGCGAAAACTCCACAGCCCGCTGGATGGCTGCGAAAAGTTCTGCTGCGTAAAACGGCTTCATCAAGTATTCAACAACCGAGCGGAGGCGGCTCGTTTTTTTTGTGACCTCGTTGATGTCTGCGGCGGTGAGCAGAATCACTTTCGTGTCGGCCAAATAGGCACTGTCAGCCATTTTGTCAGCCACTTCGTAGCCGCTTATACCAGGCAGGTTGATATCCAAGAAAACTAGGTCGGCTGGAGTGTCTTGAGCACGCAGCGCCTCAAGTATTTCGAGTGCCTCTTCGCCGCTGGCTGCTTCCTCGATTAGGACGGGGAGTGTCTCCAGTGTGGCCCGTATGATGTGGCGGAGGTGCTTGGCGTCATCCACTATCAATATGCGCAAGCCTTCGGGGCACTGCCATTTTTCAGCTTTGCTGGCAGCACCGACTTTCATGCGCGTGGTAAAATGGAATACTGAGCCTTTGCCTTCCTCGCTCTCCAGCCAGATCGAGCCGCCCATTAGTGCTATGAGTTGGGCGGAAATTGAGAGGCCCAAACCCGTTCCGCCAAACTGGCGCGTGGTTGAGTTGTCAGCCTGAGTGAAGGCGTGGAAAATGCGATTGTGCTTTTCTTTCGGGATGCCGATGCCAGTGTCGCGGACTTGGAAATGGAGGAGGATGTCGTCACCCTTGCGCTCTTGGATTTCAACCTTGAGGCTTATCTCACCTTCGCTGGTGAATTTGAGAGCGTTGCTGAGGAGGTTGAGCGTGACTTGGCGGATGCGGCCTTCGTCTCCTATGAGCGGAGATGGAATGTCGCGGGCGACAACGAAACAGAACTCCAACTTTTTAGTGAACGCCCTGTGAGCAAAAAGTTTCATGGATTCGCCGATGCATGCGGAGAGGTCGAATTCGGTGGGGCTCAGTTCCAGATTTCCAGATTCGATTTTCGTGAAATCCAAGACATCGTTCAGAATTGAGAGCAGAGCCATCGCCGATGACTTGGCCACACGCAAAAACTCTTTTTGCTTTGATCTTTCTTCAGTCTCGTAAGCCAGATCTGTGAGCCCCATTATCCCGTTGAGCGGCGTTCTTAGCTCGTGGCTCATGTTTGCCAAAAACTGGCTTTTGGACTGGCTGGCTCGTTCCGCAGATTCTTTTGCTTTGCGCAGTTCGTCTGTCTTGGCCTCGTCTATCAATCCTCCAGCACCCGATGCGCGGACGATGGCTGTCCTGTCGTCCGTGATGACTTGCGCCCTAGCGCACCCGAGGCCGACACGCAAAGAGACCTGTTCTTGCCCCTGCGCAGCAAATGCTAGATCGTCGGCTCCAGCTATGATTAAATGGTTACACTCTTCTGGAGAAAGTGCGCTTTCAGACACCAGCAATATAAAAGGGCGGTAATTGAGCTGGGCGTTTCGTATCTGTTTTATTGCCTGCTCCAGAACTTCTTTGGTGCCTGATGCGTGAAGCACCATGTAAGGAAAAGTCATTTTAGTGCTCAAATCCATGCCGCTTTCAACTTCTGAGACTTCAAAAACGGCCATTTTATAGGCACGCAACATGGCGGCAAGACCAAGGGTGTCTGGCTGGACTTGGTTTAATAGTAAAGTTTTCATTCCTCTACGCTCATTTTCATTTTATCTCTCTAAAAGACAAGTCAAAAATTTTCTAGCTTCTCACTGAAAATAGAAGGGAGCGGCGGCATCTTGCCGCCGAAAGAAGCAGGCAGGGATGCCTGCACCACATTTTCATCTTTTGTGGTGCGCGAAGAACATGGTGACTCCTGAAAAATATGACTCGCAGATGCAAGCATGGCTTTCTTATCAGGGTGAAAACATAGAGAACAAAGATTTTTAACTACGAAAGGCGCAAAACACGCGAAAGCTTGAGTGTTTGCATCTTAATTTTTTAATTTACAATTTTAAATTGCGTAGTCGTATGCTCCATTCGTTTCAGTAGTTTCTTTCGATTCATTTTGCGGATAAAATATGCGAATATCCATTTCCGATGACGAGCCGCCGATAAACTGCTTGGCTCTCAAAAGGGCTTTACGCGTGGCCACAGTCAGGTTTTCTTCTGCTGGAAATATATTTTCGTCTCCTATGTTTTTGCCGAGGCCGCTCTTGGTGATGACGCGCATAAGTTCGGGTGTGGCACCGCTTATGAGGAGGAGCCGTCCAGTTTTTCTGAGATAATCAAGCAAGGTATCGAGTGCCATGACAGCCGTGGCATCGAGATGCCTAGCTCTTTTCATTCTCAAAATGACCACTCGTATGCTCGAATCTGCGGCGAGTCTGCGGACTTCTTCTTCGAACAGATCAGCGGCACCGAAGAAAAGTTCGCCCTCCACATGGATGATGGAGATTCCTGGGTTAGACCGTTTGCCTGGCTCGGTGATTTCGTGCATACCACCTTCATCAATATCGTATTCCACGAGGTGCGGAGCCGATGCCTTGCGCAGGAAAAGGGCGAGCGACGCCATTATGCCGATGAAAATAGCCGTTTCCAAGTGAAGCACCAGCACGCAGATAAAGGTGACTATCAGCACGATGGCGTCGCTGCGGGTGGCATGAACGGCGACTTGGATATGTTTCCATTTGACCATGCTCGCGCTCATGACGATCAGGAGAGCCGCCAAAGTGGGCACAGGGATATAGCGGGCTGAAGGTGCCAACACCAGAAGGATCACCGCCACCCATGACGCGCTGAAAAAAGCGGAAAAACGAGTGCGGGCGCCAGCATGGAGATTAAGGGCAGAACGCGTAAAGCTTCCGCAAGATGGCATGCAAAGAAAGAAGGCTCCTACCGTGTGAGCCAAGCCCAAACCGATGAAATCTTGGTTGTTGTTGATGCGTTGGCCAGTTGACATGCTGATGCTTTTGGAAACGGAGACCGATTGGATGCAAGCTAAAAGAGCTATCGCAATGGCACTGCTTGCCAGAGACGCGAAGGCGGTCAAATCGAACAGGGGCAAAGTGAAGGGAGGCAACGAAGCAGGGATGTTGCCAACGAGAGAGACTCCCTTGGATTCAAGATCAAAAATATAAACGGCGAAAGCGGAAGAGACCACGGCCAAAAGCGGCGACGGGATACGGGGGAAAAAGCGGGAGCCGAGACTGATGATGGCGACAGTCCAAAGGGCGATACCGACCGCATAACCATTTGTCTCGGAGAGGTGGCAAACAGTTTGGGTAAACAACTCGACCATGTTGGGGGTCTTGGGCAGTTGGATGCCAAAAAAAGGAGCGAGTTGGTTCAAGGCGATCAGGACGCCCGCCCCCGCAGTGAATCCAATGAGAACGCTACGAGAAATAAACTGGGAAAGGTTGCCGATTTTGAGAAATCCAAAGGCGACTTGCAGGATGCCCACCATCAGGGTGAGGAGCCCCACGAGCGCAGCAGGATTTTCTCGCGCCACGGGCAAGTTGGAGTTGATCATGGTGCTGGCGACCACGAGGGAAATGGCGTTGGTCGTGCCGCAAACCACATGGTGGCTGCTGCCCATGAGCGAATAGACCATGGCGACGACGAAACTGGAATAGATGCCGTAGATAGGTGGGAGTCCCGCGACCATCGCGTAGGCGATAGACTGTGGTATCTCCATCAGTGCTACGGTCAGACCAGAGACGAAATCTGATCGAAACCATTCTTTCTTGTATTCGCGCACCGTCTGGACAAAAGGGAAGCAAGAGATCGTTTTTTCAATGAGTGGGTTCACGCTGTGCAGGATAAAAAAAAAGCCTTTGAACTCAATAATAAAACGATGTGACTGATTGAAAATTTGTCTGCGGTTTTGGATTGATAAATGAAATCATTCATATTCTAATGTGGGCATGAACTTAGCAGTTATTATTTCTGAAGCGGTGAAAAATGGTCAAATTCTTGAATCTGCGGCGGCTAACCTAGAAAAAACATATCAGGAAGCCCCAGAAAATTCGTGGGAGAGGAAAGCCATCGAAGAGCTTGCCGACAAAGGTTTGCACACTGAGATAAATGACCGATTTTACAAACGCCTCGCTTTTGGCACGGGCGGTTTGCGCGGACGCACGATAGGCAAAACCGTTGTCCCTTCAGAGCTTGGAACGCCAGATGCACTTGGTTGTCCCGAGCACCCTTGCGTGGGCACCAACGCGATGAACGACGCGAATGTGGAACGGGCTGCACGCGGCGTTTGCCGTTACATGCGCAAGTGTTTTCCTTCTATCCAGCCAACCATCGTGATCTCGCACGACACCCGCCATTTCTCGCGCAAGTTCGCCGAACTCGTTGCTCGCGTGGCTGTAAACGAGGGCGTGAACGCCTGTCTTTTCCCAGGCGACCGCTCCACGCCCCAGCTCTCGTTCATGGTTAGGCATATCGGGGCGCAGGTGGGCGTGATGATTACGGCCAGCCACAACCCGCAACACGATAATGGATTCAAGGCATATTTCGAAGATGGCGGACAGTTCGTTGAACCTCATGCGTCGGAGGCGATCAAGGAAGTCAACGCAGCATCGCTCTCGCAGGATTTTTCTCCTAATAACGGTGCATCCATCCGCATACTCGGGGCGGACGAAGACACTGCTTATCTGGACGCGCTTGAGAGCGTGGTATTGGACAAGGAGCTTCTGAAACGGGAATCGTCCCGCTTGAAAATTGTGTTTACGCCCATTCACGGGACTGGCATCCGCTCCATCGAACCGATTATGAAACGGCTCGGCATAGACTTGATACTCGTCCCCGAACAGAACGCCCCAGACGGGCGTTTCCCCACAGTCAAGTCGCCGAACCCAGAAAATGGTGAAGCGCTTTCAATGGGTATCGCGCTTGCCAAGAAACACCAAGCCGACGCCGTGATAGCGACTGATCCCGACTGCGATCGCATGGGCGTTGCGCTCCGCAATTCCGCTGGCGAATACGAGCTTATCACAGGAAATCAAATTGGCTCCATTTTGGCTCATTACCGCGTCACAACCCTTTTCGACAAGGGCGTGCTGACACCCGCCAACGCTAAAAATGCGTGCCTCATAAAAACCTTCGTGACGACTGAATTGCAGGCTGCCATAGCGAAACGGTTCGGACTGAAAATAGTCAACACGCTCACGGGCTTCAAGTACATCGGCGAAAAAATGTTGGAGTACGAGAAGAAAGTTATGGCTCAAAATCCCAGCGCGAAACCGTACCGCCAGCAATCGCCAGAGGAGAAGCGGGCAGCGCACTTGGCAGGAGGGTGTTTCTATGTGTTTGGAGGCGAGGAAAGTTACGGATACAGCGGCGGGGATTATGTCCGCGACAAGGACGCTAACGCAGCGACCGTGATGTTTGCCGAAGCCGCTGCCGCAGCTAAGTCGCGTGGTTTGACGCTCCTCGAATACCTCGACCAGATTTACGCTTCGTTTGGCTACTATCTCGAAAGCCTAGGCCAGATAGTGATGGAAGGCGCGGAGGGTTCAGCCAAGATAGCACGCTTGCTTAAATCCTACACAGCGGAGCCGCCCAAGGCACTTTTCGGGATGCCAGTGGCCAAAGTGGAAAATTTCGCCGAGCAGAATCTGTCTGATGTGGACGGCAAACCTATACCCAAAGAGCTGATGTTCATGTTCCACCTTTCTAATGGCGCAAGGGTGGCCGTGCGCGGGTCTGGCACTGAGCCGAAGGTGAAGTTTTATCTTTTTGCAAATAAAAATCCTGACGAAGGAAAATCATTTACCGTCACGGAGCTTGCAGAAATAAAGGCGGAAGTGAAAAAGTTTATAGCCGACCTGTGGCCTGCTATTGAGTCCGATGCCATGCAGAGAGCCTGTTGAAAAATTTTTTGATTACGAAACACACGAAACACACGAAAAAAATGCACAGAAGATTTCGGTCTCCTTGAGACATTCTTACTTTCGTGGCGGTCGTTGCGGCGTGGCGTGAGAAAAAAAGAGAATTCTGCGATGCGGTTTTTTTGTGACTTTTGTGCTCTTTGTGGTTAAATAAAAATCTTGCGCGTTTTGCGTAGGATTTGATCTGTAAGGAACTAATGCAAAATTTGGGTTTAAGTTGTTTTTTATCGGGGAGTAACTGGTGAAAAAAACGGGTAGGAATTTTGATTCGATAGAGTCAGTAGCAGCCGACATTCGCGCAGGGCGCATGGTGATCGTGGTGGATGACGAGGATCGCGAGAACGAGGGCGACCTAGTTTGCGCCGCAGAAAAAATCACGCCTGCCAAGGTGAATTTTATGGCCATGCACGGGCGCGGCTTGATCTGTGTCCCCGTGTCGCATGAGCGCAGCCGTCAGCTCGCACTCCAGCGCATGGTGCTGGACAACCGCGAGTCCTTCAAGACGGCGTTCACTGTTTCCGTGGATGCAGCGCATGGTGTGAGCACAGGCATAAGCGCGGCGGACAGAGCCAAGACGATTCGCTTGTTGGCCAGCCCGAAATCTAAGCCGTGCGACCTAGTCCAGCCAGGCCATATTTTTCCTTTGCAGGCTAAGGATGGGGGTGTTCTCCAGCGTGCTGGGCACACAGAGGCTGCGATTGATTTGGTGAAGCTTGCTGGGCTGGAACATGCTGGCGTGATCTGCGAAATTCTGAATAAAGACGGCACTTGCGCCCGTTTGCCGCAGCTCAAAGCTTTCGCAAAAAAACATGGGCTCAAAATCTGCACGATTTTGGATTTGGTAGAGTACCGCAGGCGCAAGGAGGTGTTAGTTGAGGTGGAAGAAACGATAAAACTTCCCACGGACTACGGCGATTTCCAGCTTCACCTTTACAAGTCGCTCGTTGATGGGCAGCACCACATGGCACTGGTCAAAGGGAAAATAGACCAAGCGAAGCCCGTGCTCGTAAGGGTTCATAGCGAATGTCTGACAGGTGATGTTTTCGGCTCCAAACGCTGCGATTGCGGTAACCAGTTGCATCATGCTCTACGCTGCATTGAGAAGGAGGGGGCGGGTGTCCTAGTTTATATGAGGCAAGAGGGGCGAGGGATCGGCCTAGCAGCCAAAATCCATGCCTACAAGTTGCAGGAGAAAGGGCTGGACACAGTCGAGGCTAACCTGAAACTCGGCTACCCCGCTGACCTGCGGGAGTACGGCATCGGGGCGCAGATTTTGTATCATTTGGGCGTGCGCCGCATCCGGCTGCTGACGAACAACCCCAAAAAGATCGTTGGCCTGAGCGGCTACGGGATGGAGATAGTGGAGCAGGTGCCAGTCAAGGCAGTCCCCAACCCGCACAACAGCCGTTACCTGCGCACGAAGCGCGTTAAAATGGGGCATCTGCTTTGAAAATAGAACGGAGGGCGGGCTTCCGGCCCGCCTCTTCCATAACGGCATATCGCAGATGAAATCCGAAGAAGCAGGCAAGGATGCCCGCACCACATTTTCATCGCTTGTGGCGTTTGTAGAACATGGGGGGCTATTTTGAAAAAACACTGTTTTTTGCTAACTGTATTTTACTCTATCATGTGCGTTGCTTTTACTGTTGGGGCGTTGGCAGCAGAGCCTGCAAACCCGCCTTTCCCGAGGCTCGGCATGTGGTGGCTGGACGCAAACAATGAACCGCCCGAACGGATCGCCAGATACGATTTTCTTTGCAACGAGTTTGAGACCGAAGATTTGCCAGAAAAGCTTGATGTGGCTCGAAAGATCAATCCGGCCCTCGCTGTTTTTCGTCCGTTTAGCCCCACGGAAACAGGATGGTTTTCGGGGAAAAAGCCGCACCCTGTAACTTCTGTTCTGCCCTCTTCATTTTTCCTTCAAAAGATCGGCTCTGCTTTAGCTGGTGAAATAGATGCCGAAGCTACAGTGCTGCGCGTGGAGCGCGTGGAAGATGGTAGCGGAGCGCAGCTTTTTCACAGAGGGGCAACCGTGGTTATTGGCGAAAATGAATCAGCCAAAGTGCTGGCTGTTGACCGCAAGAAAAAGACGCTCTCCGTCAAGCGCGGATGGGTTCGCGCAGCCAGCCCGCACGGTGTTGGCGAACGCGTGGCGGAGCATGTGACATTCTGGCCAAAGACATGGGTTATGAACTTGGCTGAATCTTGCCCGCGTGCGGAGCTTCTCGGCAGCGGCGGAAAAGTGAACTGGCTGGAGTATTATTTCACATTTGTTGTGAATCAGCATCACCCTGCACTTGGCAGGGTGGAAAACGAGGTTTTCATGGATTGCGCCAGAGTCAGGTATGATGGTATTTTGTTCGACCGTTTTGAGGATCACGAAAGCTGGCTGGCATCTAGCGTGGATGATGGCGAATTCGATCTGGATATGAACCACAACAATCGCCGCGTTACGGCTGCCGAATTCGATGCGTCATGGCAGAAGGGGACAGACCGTCTCCGCGATCTTTTTGCAGAGCGTTTTCCAGGGATTCCAATAATACGCAACAACCCGCTGACAGTCAGGTTTTCGGAGTATAACGGGCAGGTTTATGAAACGGGCGGGTGGGGCAAACCGTCTTTGGAGTGGTGGGAGCGCTATTTCGTGACCACCACGCACGATGACGGGTATGAGGACGCTTATTTTGTCGGGTGCTATCTGGACTGGTTCAAGAAAGGGAAAAAACCTGTCTATGTGATGGTCGAAGTTTATGAGGACGAAGGTATGCCAGACAAATCTGGCGGACACAGCAATCCTCTGGAGAAAAAGAATTTTGTCCCGAATTATAAGCGGATGCGTTTCGCCCTAGCATCCACGCTGATGGGGGACGGATATTTTTCTTATGAAGCAAGCACGGCGACGCACGGCGCGGGTGGACTGATGTGGTTTGATGAGTATGATAACGCAGGGGCAGGCAAGGGGTATCTGGGTTATCCGAAAGGCGAAGCGGTCAAACTGGAAAATGGCGTCTGGCGGCGCGATTTCGACAACGGCATTGTTTTAGTGAACCCGCAGCCAAAGCCGTGCCTCATGCGCTTAGAAAAAGTTTTTCGCCGCATGAAAGGGGCGCAGGTGCCGCGTCTGCACAACGGCCAAGCTATACAGTCGTTTTCAATGCCATCATTTGATGGACTCATACTTTTGAATGAGTCACAGCGTTCTGTTTTTTCAAAAGATTTATCAGGAGGAGACAATGTTCGATAACAGGGCACAGCTTGACAAGGTTTCAAAGGCGTTTTTGGTAGCAGTCCATTTTCGCGATGTGCGCGAGTCCGACATCGGGCTGGAGACGAGCCTGCTGGATGAGTTGGCGGAGTTGGTGGACACGATGGGAATGGAAGTGGTGCGTTCGCTCATGGTGGAGACACGCGAGCCGCAATCCAAATTTCTGATTGGGTCTGGCAAGGCGGAGGAGATAGTCCTTTTTTGCAAGGAGAACCAAGTGGATGTGATCGTTTTCGACAACGAGCTTTCACCATCGCAGCAGCGCAACTGGGAGCGGCTTGCTGAGGGGACTATAAGCGTCATAGATCGGGAAGAGGTAATTTTAGAAATATTTGGACGCCGCGCCAAGACGCGTGAGGCACGCCTGCAAATAGGGTTGGCCATGCTTGAGTACTCGCTGCCGAGGCTGACTCGGGCGTGGCTCCACCTTGGGCGGCAGAGTGGCGGTATTGGCGGCAAGGGCGAAGGTGAGACCCAGCTTGAAACGGATCGGCGCATCGTCCAGAAGAAAATAGAAAAGCTCAAAGTGGAGTTGGATGATGTGCGCTCGCAGCGATCCACGCAGCGCAAGCAGCGCCAGCGTCGCCCTACGCCTGTGGCGGCGATAGTGGGTTATACCAATGCGGGCAAGTCATCGCTTTTGAAGAAGTTTACTGGCGCGGATGTGCTCGTGGAAGATAAGCTGTTCGCCACGCTTGATACCACCACGCGAAAAATTCTTTTGCCTAACGGACAAGAGCTTCTTCTTACAGATACGGTTGGTTTTGTGAGGAAGCTGCCGCATCGTTTGGTGGAATCTTTTAAGGCCACACTGGAGGAGGCGGCAGAGGCCGATTACCTTATCCATGTTTTGGATGTGGCCAACTCGCGTGTGGACGAGTTTTATCAGACGACGCTTGCTGTGTTGGCGGAGTTGGGTGCTGATGCGAAACCGACAGTGACGGTTTTTAACAAGGCTGATCTCCTTGAAGACCCGTTTGCAGCAGCCGCAGTCAGGGCTCGTTTTCCAGACGCTCTTTTTGTTTCTACTGTGACGGGCGAAGGGTTGGATGAACTCCTGCACAGGGTGGGGGATATGATGGCTGCTGATCTAGTCAATATTGAGGTGGAGCTTCCGCATACGAGGCACGACTTAGCGGCTTCTTTGCACCGTATAGGGCAGGTCATCTCAGAGGAGTTTTCTGGCGAGTCCATTCATGTTTATGCGCGTTTACCGAAAAGGTTCGTTGCCCGCTACGAGGCGTATTTGAAAAAACTAGATTGAATCAGTAAATCGTGAAATTGACATCCAGCGTCAGGCTTTCGCCGAGTTGCTGTTTGATGTTTTCTGGGAATGGCGGGAATGGGGCGCAGAGGCGGACGGCGTTCATTGAGAGAACCTGCAACATTTCTGCACCGGGCGAGCCCCCAGTCACCATCACGCCTTCGAGTTTGCCATCGCGTCCGATGGTGAACTGTATTGATGTGGTGCCGTAGCTGAGGACGCTGCTTTTTTCGGCGACCATGAAACGCCACTGGGTGCCGATCGTGTTGTAAATTTTCGCTTTGTATTTCCCCAGCGGGGTTTCTGCTGATTCGATGCTCGGGGCACCAGTGGAGATTTTTCCGCCGCGCAAAAGTGACTTGTCTTGCCTGAAAGAATAGGCTTCTGCTGGTGGCTGTTGGGCGGTTTGTTGGAAGCGTTTTTCCTCTTGCCGGATAATTTCTTCCTTGATGGATTCGCGGCTGGCCCACTCTCTTTTTGGTTCGGAGATAGGGTATATGCCGTTGGTCAAGCGGGGCATGATTTCGCTCGGCTGTTTTATGCTTTTCTGTGCGGCATCTTTCTTCTCTTGCGGTTCAAGCTGTTTCTCTTCAGTTTTTTGTTGCCGCTGTTCTTGTGGCTGTGGAGTTTGTTTCTGTTTCTGCGGGGATGCAGATTTGTCCAAAAGGTTTAGACCCGGTTTTTCGCGCCCGTCCAAGGTTGGTAGCTGGTCTTTGGAGGTGCCTTCGACTGGGCTGCTGGCACGCGTGTTTTTGTCTGACTCGAACTGAGCGTTTTCTGGCGGTTTTTTAGTCTCGGGCATTTCCTCTGTCTGGAGGAAACTTGAACGATGTTTTTCTGCTGCGGGCGGATTTTCGGGGTCGGTTTCGAGCATCACTAGGGTTGGTGTGGCATCTAGGTTCTCGCGGTGTTTTTTCGTCAGTTCTGTCATGTCTGGCATGAAGTGTGCCGAATAGAAAACGCCGAGAAAGGCGTGCAAGGCCAGCGAAAGTAAAAGGGCGGCAGAGATCGAACGCCCCCTTTTTTTGAATGGCAAAGAGGCATCCAAGGCGGATGGTTTGATTGCACCGATTCTGTCTGAAAAAGAGAGTACGACTTTTTTCACGAGAGCGTGACAACCAATACATGTGGGCTGGTGGCGGAGCCGAGGCGGATGAAATTTTCGCCGAACTGTAGCGGTGTGGATGTGTCGTTTTTCTCTTCACCGCCTATGGGCTTGCCGTTCACTGATGTGCCGCATTTACTGCCCCGGTCGCGCACGAAAATACTGCGACCCACGCGGATCAGGGAGCAGTGACACCTAGAGATCATGAAGGGCTGCTTGTCGGAGATGGAAAGATCGTTTGGGAAAAGGTGTTCTGACTCGCCGATATCTAGGGCGCGGCCTATGCGAAACGGGAAACGGGGGATCAAGAGATCGGGCTGAAACTCCCCAGTGAGTTCGTTGAGGATGCGTATTTTGACATTTGGGATGTGGCCAAGCGATGGGGCGGCGTGAGGGAGAGCTTGGCTGATGCCGTGCCGTTGCAGTTGGTCGTTGGCGTGCCTGAGACGCTCGAAAAACGAAGCCAGATAGGGCAGCAGGTGCTTCGGGTCTTTGAGGATGAGGTCGTTGAAATCGTGATCTGTGAGCACTTCCACGATAGTGGATTCTACGGCACGCGCACTTGCGGAACGCGGACGGTCTTGGAGTATGGCCATCTCTCCGAAAATGTCGCCAGGCTCTATTTCTGCGAGAGGGATTTCCTTTTGATCTTTAGAAAGAAAAATCTCCACCTTCCCCGATATTACGCGGTAGGCACTGCGTCCTTCTTGCCCTTCGAGAAAAATTATTTCTTTTGGTGCAAATGTCTGGTGGTGCATAGGCTTGCCCTTTCTCTGTTTTCCTATCCTTTACTTTGGAATGATACAATCTGTGGGGCGGGGTGTGTCAAGGGATGATTCCTCCTTTTCAACCTAATTTTTGTCTGTCTGTTTTTGTGGTCATTTTGAGGTGCTGCTGCTAAATTGTGCGGATGAAAAGAAAGGCGAGCAGAGGAAAACGCGGTTTGGCCAAACTCATATATTCTGCCAGCGAGTACGATGCTGACATGCTGTACGCTACCCGTTTTTTTGCGCCAGATCCGTTTGTTTGGGTGTGCTGCAATGGTGAGACGCACATGATGCTTTCCGACTTGGAAGTTGACCGTGCGAGGGGGAGTTCGGCTGTCACTCATATTCACTCAATGACGGAATTGAAAAAAGAAGCTGGTCTTTCTGGTCGGGGGGATGGCGTTGCTGCACTGGTCGCATATTTTTTTAAAGCAAATAGGATAAGTGCTGTAGAAGTTCCTCAGTCGTTTCCGTTTGGGCTTGCCGAAATGCTCCGCAAGGAAGGTGTTGTTTTAAAAGCTGCAAAGGATGCTTTTTTTCCAGAGCGGCTTTATAAAAGTCATGAAGAAATATCGTGCATAGAGGCCGCGCAGAAAATGGCAGAAGTT
The DNA here is from genome assembly GCA_020049135.1 of bacterium. Classification (GTDB taxonomy): domain Bacteria; phylum Verrucomicrobiota; class Verrucomicrobiia; order JADLBR01; family JAIBCM01; genus JAIFLJ01. The sequence goes on from JAIFLJ010000249.1 coordinate 17,164, forward strand.
GGCATGTCACGGGCGCGGGATATTCTGCGTGCAGCGAATCCGACTAAGGCGGGGTGGTTGAAGTGGAAAGGACGCCTGCTCACATCAGAAATCGTTCAGGGCGAGGTCAACGCTGCCATCGCTGCATCGGGCGGCGTAGCGTCGCATACTATCATTGCTGGCGGCGATCAAGCTTGCGACCCGCATGAGCGGGGGCACGGGCCATTGCCCGCCAACAAAGCCATAATTGTGGATATTTTCCCGCGTGTTTCAAAGACGGGATATTGGGGCGACATTACCCGCACATTTGTCCGTGGGCGTCCCTCCGATGGATTGTGCCGTCTTTATGAAACAGTGCTTGCTGGTCAGAAGCAGGCACTTGATCTGCTGCGGGACGGGTGCGATGGCAAAAAAATACAGCAGGGCGTGAAGTCTTTTTTTGATAAAGGCGGGTATCTCACAGAACAGAGGGACGGGCGGCAGGCCGGATTTTTTCATGGATTAGGTCATGGTGTAGGATTAGAAATTCACGAAGCACCACGCTTTTCTTCAGGGGTATTGAAGAAGGGTATGGTTGTAACGGTGGAACCTGGTCTCTATTACTGTGGGCTGGGCGGAGTTCGTATTGAGGACTTGGTGGTGGTGGAAGATAAAGGGTGCCGCAACCTGACGCATTTCCCCAAAAACTGGATTTTGCGCTGATGGCTGGCGTTGAAATACGATTTTGCATTTTCTTGTGTGAAATTTGGATTAGAAGGATTGTTGTTGAAGGTGTGAACAGACAATATTATGTTTGTTTTGAAAGAGTTGCGTAAAAAATTTAAAAAAAACTTGAAATTTAATGGATGGTGTTGCTCAATTCATCTAGTTCCAGAATTTTGAATTTGGAATATTAAAGAAGAACGAAGAAAATTTAACGCTAGTGAATGGAGGTGAAAAATTATGATAGCTAAGTTCAACAAAAAAGGTCAAACGATGGTTGAATACGCCCTGATCGTG
>JAIFLJ010000170.1 GCA_020049135.1 bacterium
GCCCGTCCTCTTCGTTGCGCGTCGGTCAGGTATCGCAACGGATATCCTCCCTCCTTGCGCCTCGATGCCAGGCTGTTTTGATCGTCACTCACACGAAAATTTTTGTGTTATAGGCCACTAGGCTGAGAGCATCAATCCCTTCGTGATAGAGAGGGGAAATGTCCAGAAACTACAGTGGAGTGCGTGAATTCAATTCGCGCTCTTGACACTGGCATGATAGACTGAGAGTAGTCAATGAATCGCAGATGCGCCCGTAGCCAAGGGGTTTTAGTAACTTCCCAGACATGGAGTTCGTCCACAGCCAATACTTTTATTTGCGACAAACTCAGACCTTATGACCAACATTCAATCCCACGCTGTTTGACGAAGAACCAGCTTAAAGCTACCCCCCGATCGCCACCAGAAAGTCGCGCATGTCCTGCGGTATTTCTGCCTCGTAAGCACATGTTTTATCTTTCCATGTGAAAGAGAGGTGCTTGGCGTGTAACGCATGACGCTCCAGCAGGAGTTGCTCGCGCAGCCGCTCAGTCCATCCCGTCTGGATAAATTCCAAGTAAAGGTTCTCGTCTGGCCCATAAATCTTATCGCCCACCACAGGATGTCCGACATGTGCTAGATGAACCCGTATCTGGTGCATCCGGCCAGTATGAAGGCGCAGGCGCAGGAGGGAAAAACCTCGGAAACGCTTCTGCGTCCAGACTTCCGTCAGGGCATCGGGGCGTATGCCCTTGTAGTTTCTTGCCGCTGCACGCGCAGCCTCGTCTTCATCCAATGTCATCTGCTTGAGATATATTTTGGTATCGTCCCTGTAAAGCTGCTCGCGATCTATCGGACGATCTATAAAAAAATGATCGCGCAGGCATATTCCCCAGACCACGGCGACATACTCTTTGCGTATTTCGTGGCGCATCATTTTTTTTCCGAAAATCGAGGCCGCTTCCCTATTCCTAGCAGCGAGCATCAGACCGCTGGTTTCGCGATCCAGCCTGTTAATGAGTGCGGGGGGTGGTTGCCCGAAAACGGTAGCTAGTTCATGCCACACGCTCTGCGTGTGCGATGGCTTGGACGGGTGAGAGAGCCAGTGCGGCGGTTTTTCAAGAACAATGAAATCGTCCGTGACCCCGCAGATGCGGATCGGGCTTAAGGAGCCGTTCATAAATAATATGACCAAAGATGCAAAGTCATTTTGTCGTCAGCCAAGGTGCGACGAAGGAGCATACCCGCAGGGGTCTGTAACTGAGGAGCAACGCAGGATGGCGGCAAAAGGACGAGCAGATTGTGTTTATGTTATTTGTGAACGGCTCCTAACCCCGCGCTTCCGTTTCCCTTGCTATCCATCCGAGGTATGGGGAGTGGCCTTCCGCGATAGGGATGGCGATGATTTCAGGACATTCGTAAGGGTGGTTCTCTGCCACGATGGCACGCAGCTTTTCCCAATGTGAAACGGTTGTTTTACAAACCATGAGCCACTCTTCGGTTTGCTCCTTCTTGCCTTGCCACCAGTAGTGGCTCTCCACCTGTGGCAGTATATTTACGCAGGCCACCGCCCTAGCATCCAGCAATTTTTCGGTAAGCATTCTACCCGTGGCCGCATCAGGCACCGTCACGAAAACAACACGAAACTCATCCATAACTAGACCCAGCCTAGCTGCATACGCCCTGCTTCGCTGATCATGCCTTGGTTCCACGGCGGCTCCCAAACAAGCTCCACTTCAGCTTCGCTCACGCCATGGATCGAGAGCATTTTATGGCGGGCATCCTCCGCTATCACAGGCCCCATGCCGCAGCCTGGAGCTGTGAGCGTCATTTTCACGGCAACACGGTGCGTGCCGTCTTCTTTTGGAAAAATTTCTAGGCTGTAAACCAAGCCGAGATCAACGATGTTCACGGGTATTTCAGGATCAAAAACAGATTTGAGCTGCCCCCATAACGCCTGCTCATCAACGACCGCTTTCTGCGTGCCATCAGCAGAGCTGGGAACGCCTTCAGGCTCTAGCCCCAAGGCGTCGGCGTCCTTGACTTGGATGCGTGCAAGCCCGCCATCGTATGAAACTGTGTATCCTCCCAATGCCTGCGTCAGGCAAACCGCCGTGCCCACAGGGAGTGAGGTGGGCGTGCCACTGGGTATTTGAATGGCTTCGCAGTCCCTTGTCAGTATGATGTCTTTAGGTGGTGTCATAACAGCCTATGATAAATGTCTATTCGCAGTTGCATGCTTTCTTTTTTGCCCGACCAAATTTGGACTCCAAAAGCGCAGCCAAATAATCTGCGATCCCTTTCTCCTTCACACGGTCGAGCACTTCGCCAAAAAAGCCGTGAACCAATAGATGCTTGGCCGCCTCGCGCGAAAGCCCACGCGTTTGCAGGTAGAAAAGCAACTCATCGTCCACCTCTCCAGTGGTGGCACCGTGGCTGCATTTCACATCGTCATCAAGAATTTCCAGCCCCGGCATCGAATCCGCCTTCGCATCACCGCTCAAAAGCAGGTTGCGATTCGTCTGATAGGCATCCGTCCCATACGCCCTAGGCTCCACGCGGATAAGCCCTTGGAAAATTGAGTGTGCAGTGTTGTTCAGCGCATTTTTATAAAGCAGGTCGCTCCATGTGTTCGGCGAGAGGTGATCTTGCAGCGTCCTCTGGTCGAACTCTTGTTCTCCTTGTAACATAGAAACGGCAAGCATCTCACTGCGTGCCCCAGACCCAGTCAAGCGGGAGCGGTTTTCGTATCTGGAATAAGAAGAGCCGAGGTGTGCCGCCAGCGTTTGCACGGATGCGTCTTTCTTTACCAGCGTGGAGTTCATGTGAAACGATTGGACACTGTCGCTCCAGTTTTGGCAGAACAACGAAGTAAGCGATGCGCCTTCGTCCGCCACCACTTCGCTTTGTGCGCAAGCAAACCCAGAGATATGCGGCGATTGCGAGATAAAGACTTCAAAAAGCAAACCTCGACTACCTGCCCGCGCCCGTGCCACCGTGTGTGGGAAGACCGATGCATTTTCTCCAGAGAGCCAGTGGAAAACCAAAAACGGCTCGACCACCTCCATCCCTTCTGGAATGTCCAGCACGCAGCCCTCGCCAGTAAAAGCACCGTGAAGTGCTTCCCATTTTTCCGAACCCAAAGCGACAGGCGTAGCCATAAAATTGTCTTTGACCCATTCTGGGCGTTCTTGGATCATGGCAGAAAGCGGTTTGAAAATAAGCCCTTTATCCAAAAGCCCCTGCGCGGACTGATCGAAACGCTCCAACTTGCCATTCACGAAAACCATCCGCCCCGCAACTGGAAAAGGAAGGACTGAACAAGCCGTCATAGAGATTGCTTTGGCTGGAGAAACTTCCTCTGCCAAAACATATTTTTCATCTAGCTTAGGCAGGGCAGCGAAACGCCAAGCCTCATCTTTCCGACTAGGAAATGGAAGTGAGCAGTAAGCTTTCCATCTCTCTTCCCTTTTCTCGTTCCACCACTGCGGGAAAGACTCTCCACCACAGGCAGGACTATCTTGAATACGCTGAAAATTTTGGCTCATACCCTTGATTTTTCTGTCGCCTATCAGCCGACGGACCCTTCCATTTCCAGATCAATGAGGCGTTTTAGTTCCACACTATATTCGAGCGGAAACTGGTTGACCAAGTCGTTCACAAAACCGTTCACGCTGAGGCTCATGGCCTGCGCCTCCGTCAGACCGCGCTGCTGCATGTAAAAAATCTGTTCTGCACTGACCTTGCTCACGCTTGCCTCATGCTGTGTAGCATTGCGGTTGCCACTCACCTGAATCGCGGGATATGTGTCTGTCCTAGAATCGGAATTGATGAGCAGCGCATCGCACTCCGTATTGTTTTTGCATCCTTTCAGATGTTTGGGGATAGAGACTATCCCACGGTATGATGCACGCCCTTTACCGATGCTGATACTCTTTGAAACAACATTGCTGCTGGTCTCATCGGCAGCGTGGATCATCTTGGCTCCCGTGTCCTGATGCTGCCCGTCTCCTGCCAGAGCTATGCTTATGACTTCGCCGCGTGCCTTGCGCCCCTTGAGCACGACACCGGGATATTTCATAGTCAGGCGCGAGCCGATGTTGCAATCTATCCATTTCACCTCTGCCTCTTCATGGGCGAGTGCGCGTTTGGTGACTAGATTAAAAACATTCGCACTCCAGTTCTGAACGGTGACATATTGTATTTTCGCGCCCTTCATCGCCACCAGTTCCACCACCGCGCTGTGCAGCGTGGCCGACTCGAACTTTGGAGCTGTGCAGCCCTCCATGTACATCAGTTCGGAGCCTTCGTCAGCGATGATAAGCGTGCGCTCGAACTGGCCAAAATTTTCCGCATTTATCCTGAAATACGCCTGTAGTGGGTGCTTCACTTTCACTCCAGGCGGGACATAAATGAAGCTGCCACCACTAAAAACCGCGCTATTGAGCGCACTGAACTTGTTGTCCCCAGAAGGGATCACTTTGCCAAACCACTTGCGGAATATCTCAGGATGCTTGTTCAGACCCTCGGTGCTGCCCACGAACACTACGCCTTCCTTGGACAAGCTCTCGCGGATGTTAGAATAGGCAGCCTCGCTGTCGAACTGCGCCTCTACGCCAGCCAGAAATTTCCTCTCATTCTCTGGAACGCCTAGCCGCTCGAATGTGCGCTTGATGTCATCGGGCACATCTTCCCAGTTGCGCTTGGGTGTCTGCCCAGAGGAAAGGTAGTAGCGAATGCTGTCGAACTTCACATTCTCTAGGTCACGCGTGGCCCAGTGCGTGGGCAGCGGTTTTTCTTGGAAAATAGAAAGTGCCTTTTTCCTGAACCCGCGTATCCAATCGGCGTCCGACTTGACATCACATATGTAGTCTATGGTCTTCTCGCTCAAGCCAGTGCCAGCATCGAACTCATGCTGCTCGGGATAATGAAAATTTCCAGACTCTCTATCTAAGTCCAACTCTGGCTTCGGTTTTTCTTGCTCGCTTTTCATACGCACAAAAAGGTCAAAGTGCCGCCTCTTTTTCGTCGGCCTCGTAGCCTGTTTTCTCCAGTTCGAAAGCCAGTTCGCGCCCACCGCTACGAATGATCCGCCCTTTCACCATGACATGAACATAGTCGGGAACTATGTGCTCCAGCAACCTTTGGTAGTGCGTGATGACGAGCATGCCTCTCTCCGACCCGCGCAGCGAGTTGACACCGTTAGAGACGATGCGTAGCGCGTCTATGTCCAACCCGCTGTCTGTCTCGTCTAAAACCGCATAGCTCGGCTCCAGCATTACCATCTGGAGAATCTCGTTGCGCTTTTTTTCACCGCCAGAAAAACCATCATTGACCGACCTAGAAGTGAATTTCCTGTCCATCTCAAGGAGATCCATTTTCTTGTAGA
>JAIFLJ010000127.1 GCA_020049135.1 bacterium
CAACTTGTAGATTCGTTTTCATCCTCAATCCATGCCATTCTACACCCTTTTCCTCAACCCTTTTTTACTGCAAACTTGAAAGAGAGCCCCAAAGCCAGATGAGCAGCCTTGGATCGTATGTCCTCGCCGCTTGCTCTCACTTCGAGATGGCAAAGCCCACTTCCAATCGGCGACGTTGAATAAATTGCTTCAAACATCAGGTCTTCCAGAGGGCACAACATTTAGGGCGTGGTCTGAAGTTAAGATGAAGGTTTCAACTGAGAATGACGAGGAAGAGGCAAAGTCTTTTGACTACACATTTGATTACGTCTTGACTGGACTGAGTCGTAAACCGCTATCAGAGATCGCGATACTAATTGGCAAGTCTGAGACAATCACACAAAGAACAGCCGAAGCGAACGGCTACACACTCGCAAAAAGAAACGGCAGCCTATGGGTTGATGATTTTCCGAGCGATCCTATTACAATAGTAGAGATAATGACATCAAGCACCTCTGGCGGCGACAAGAAGAAGAGGACTCAAATCGCAATGGCATTTGAGGATGCAATAAAGAACGGACATGCACACAATGGCCCAGGAATCAATTACCGCCAAGTGTGGGCTAGAATGGTCAGTCAACTTATCGTAAAGTCACAAGTTGGCATTGCATGGAATGGCAAGACAATCTGGCTACTGCAGGATGTTTTGGCGAATTACATTTCTCAAAGCACTTCATTGAACTTGGAAAAGTATATCAGCGATCACCCGAATGAAGTCAACATTCTAGCGTTCGGATACGGCACCAAAGCAGATTCAAGAACACATCAACAACAAATCATCGAATTAACAGATTCTAAATTCTACTCTGGGCCAATTTCAGACACAAAATCAAAAAGCCCAGGGTTTATCGATATAGTCAAGATTGGTGCACCGCCACCAAAAGAAAAACTCTGGAAGTCGCTATTCCTCAAAAAACCGTGTGCAACACTAAGAACATAAAGCCCAACAAGGCGCTGCTGGACAACAGATGGGGCGGCTCTGTTCTCGGAGCGTCGCGTAGCTTGGGAGTTTTTCCTGCTATAGGTGCCCCCTCTCGCCCCATCTGTGCCAGAGCTTGAACGTTAGGCGTCACATCACACACCAAGAACCCATCTCTTTATGAATAGCACCAAACTGACAAACGCATTGCTGCTCGTCTGCATCGCCATCCTCGGTCTCATCGCGGCGCGGGTATGGTCACTTCCGACATACGCTCAAGTTGATGCTCGCGTGAAAAGTTGCGAGGAGCAGGTTGACGCACGCATCCAGCACTGGGGGCAACATTTCGGACAGCATTTCGGAAAGCACTAGATTGTATGACGATATTGCCGCCTAACCATGCGCTGCAGCGAACCCGGCCATCGCGCTCCGGTTGCAATCAACGCATTCCGCAGGCTGGGTCGCTAAGCTTGGGTCGTTGGGCAAAGAAAACTTGACATTCGGCGCAACATGGACAGCTTAATGTCCATATGAAAGCGATTACCTATACATCTGCACGGGAAAACCTCGCGTCCACTATGGATCATGTTTGTTTCGATCATGACCCTGTGATTATCACTCGTAATCGAGATCAAGCCGTTGTTATGATTTCACTTGAAGATTACGAATCACTTCAGGAGACCGCCTATCTTCTTCGTTCGCCCGCTAACGCTCGTCGTCTTCTTGATTCTATTTCGGAATTAAAAGGCAGCGGTGGCGTCACTAAGTCGCTCGATGACCTGATGAAATGAATATTCAGTTTTCATCTCGTGGATTTGAGGATTATGTTTACTGGCAACAGTTTGACAAGAAAATCCTGAAAAAGATTAATGATTTACTTAAGGATATTTCTCGGAATCCATATGAAGGCATCGGAAAGCCTGAGCCATTAAAGCATGCGTTAAGTGGATATTGGTCGCGACGTATTACGGATGAACATCGCTTGGTCTATAGAGTCGAGGGTGATGTCATTAAGATTGCGCAAGTTCGCTACCATTATGAATAAAACCACAGAGCCTGACCCCTATTTTGAGTGGGGATACCTGATCGGGGACATTCGACAGAAAGAATAACTCGCACTTTTGACGAGAATGTAGCAAACATCACGGTATGACAACTGATGTGGCCCCACTTTTACGATTGCCAAAGAAAGAACGCATGGAAGTCGCTGAAACAGTGTGGCTTTCCGTAGCGGATGAGCAGACAATGTCGGTCTCTGCTGCGCACAAAAAGAACATCGATCAGCGACTTGCCGATTACAACAGCGGACAGAGCATTCCGATACCGCATTCGCAAATGATGAAGCGGCTTCGCTCCAAATGAAAAGCAAGCCCGTATTCGAGCTTCCCGCTGTCGAATTCGATTTGGAACTCGCTATTGAACGCTATAGCACATGGAGGCTCGATGGACTAGATCACATTCTCGGGAGTGAAGTTCGACTTTTTTCGCTTTGACAGCTCGTTAGCCAGCGTCGTTCTTGACCTCCGAGCCGCACGGACTGCGCCAGCAAGGTGCGCGGCTCATATTGAACATTAGCAATAAATATGATACATATTCTTGTTACTCTGATCGTTCTTACATGTATGCTTTTCCCATTGAGTGGCTTTTCTGAGCGATTAAAGGCGGAAGAATATCAGGTGTCCATTGATGTTCCCATGGGATGGGAGCACGACAGCGCGGACAATTTTGGGTATGTGCTTTACGATCCGAAGACTCCACGCAAAGCAATAAAGATACGAATACATTTTCCGCCCGCAGGAGCAACCTCGCCTAAAGAACAGGTTCATATTTCGCTTGCAACTGTTAATCAACATAGAAATGGCAAACCACAGCAACTGATTCGATACGAAAAGCCAGTTACAACCCAAGGCGGAATACAAGGATATCTGGCTGCACATGGAAATATGGCAGACGGGAACCGCCCATATGTGAATCATTACTATTTCAAAATTCCTTCCGGGAAGATTATTTGCGTGTGCGCCTACATTATGGGAGGAGATAAGGACACTGAGGCAAGAATGGAGAAAATCATTTTAAGCGGGCTGGAATTGCTTCCATATAATGAAAATAAATAATGCTAACGGTCTCGTCCAGCTAATCGCTGACCCCTATTTGACTCTTAATTTTTTTAAAAGTTTTATATTTTCTTTCTTCGCAAAATCTGTTAGCATTTCCATATGCGAGATATTTCTCTCGTAGTTCAAACAACGCTAAAAAAGGAAAAAATATGGGCGATAAATCTCCGAAATCAGTTAATAAAAAAGCTGTTCAAAAACAGTCCAAAGCCAACTTATCCAATCAAAAAAAACAGCAAATGACAGCAGCCAAGCAAGCGGCTCCAGCAAAAAAGAAATAGTTTCGAAAAAAGGGTCAGGCTGACATTTGTGACTGTTTGCACCATATTCTGAAATCTTTTGATAAAGGGCTCCAGCAAACTCAATCCGAATACTGCGAGGCATGCCACAGGAGCCAGAGTTGCGGTCGCTTGCCAATAGTCACAAATGTCAGCCTGACCCCTATTCCCACTGAGCCACCGCTTGAAGCAGGAACTTGGTGACGACTATCGTATCATGTTCCGTCAAGAACAACCAGCTTCTGATGGAACCAGAAATATAGAGATCACCTCGACTGATTGAGCCAAAGCTATTATCAACGCATAATTCAAAATGACCAACGAGCCAGTCGACCTAACCTCTGTTCCTTTGGGACTTTCGGCATACGATTCTGCTTCGCGGACGGGAGGAATGCAGAAAGCAAGCAGGGATAGGTCTCACTGGGGATGTTAGCCGAAAACCTGTTGTCTTTTCGCGCTTTTTCTGCTACTTGATCCTGAATGCCGATAACCTCTTTTCCACCTGCGATTTTGCAGCACTTTGAAGTCCATGAGTGGCGACATGCCACTGCGATTTTGGAAACAGATTTTCCGAATGAGTGGGATGACCTTTGCGACATTCTGCCTCGTTTCAAGCTTTGCAAAAGCTACATTGTCACTGGAGGCGGGAATAAATCGGAGATTTCGAAGTGGTTTGACCGAAACCTCAACGATTTAAAGGGGTGGAAAGAAAAAGAATTTGATACTTCTGTAGTTGTTGACGGTGTTTCGGTGAATAGCCCGACCCATTCGGTTGATTGTTTCAAGAATCGTGTCGCTCTCGAAATCGAATGGAATAATAAAGACCCATTTTATGACAGGGACTTAAACAACTTCCGATTACTTTTTGAATTACGCGTTATATCAGTTGGCATAATCGTTACTCGCTCGGATGCCTTGCAAGCCATTTTCAATGATCTTGGGCGAGGTTCTTCATACGGGCAATCTACGACACACATGAGCAAGCTTCTTCCAAAGATTGAAGGTGGCGGGGCGGGCGGTTGCCCTGTGTTAGTTTTTGGAATTAAGGAGACATTATATGACCAAAGTTGTTAGTTTTCCAGAGCCCACTCCAGCGGATGATTTGCTTGCAAAAGCCTCACAGAGGTATTCCACGATTCTTGCAGATCCACCTTGGCAGTTTCAGAATCGAACTGGAAAAATGGCTCCAGAGCATAAAAGGCTATTACGCTATCCTACAATGGAGTTAAAAGAAATTATGGAGCTTCCTGTTCCTCGGCTGGCTGCCGCAAAATCACACCTTTATCTCTGGGTTCCTAACGCTTTATTACAAGATGGTCTCAAGGTGATGGAGGCGTGGGGATTTGCTTATAAATGTAATCTTGTGTGGTATAAAATCAGAAAAGATGGTGGCCCCGATGGGCGGGGGGTAGGGTTTTATTTTCGGAATGTCACCGAACTCATCCTCTTTGGAGTCAGGGGAAGTATGAGAACACTTCAGCCTGGTAGAAGACAGGTCAACCTTCTCCTCACACAGAAGCGTGAACATAGCAGAAAGCCCGATGAGATTTTTGATATTATAGAAGCCTGTTCGCCTGGGCCTTACCTAGAGCTTTTTGCTCGCTTCCAGCGCAAGGGCTGGGATCAATGGGGAAATGAGGATGTTGAAGAAAACTCATTTCACGGGGTAGCTAAAAGAAATGGTCATACTGACCCACAATTTAGATTGCTTGAAAGTCCTGCTCAATACAGAGGAAGCAAACCAGCCTAACAAGGCGATGCGCCCAACACCTACCTGCCAGGCGGCTAACGCCGAGACATTTGTTCGGAAAAAGGGGTCAGGCTGACATTTGTGACTGTTTGCACCATATTCTGAAATCTTTTGATAAAGGGCTCCAGCAAACTCAATCCGAATACTGCGAGGCGTGCCACAGGAGCCAGAGTTGCGGTCGCTTGTCAATAGTCACAAATGTCAGCCTGACCCCTATTCCTTCCAGAGGGAGAATGCCTCCAACTACAGTGGCGG
>JAIFLJ010000122.1 GCA_020049135.1 bacterium
CTGATTCCATACCTCCCACACTGCCAGACAAAGAGCACGCTATTTCCCAACTCTGGTTTGCTCTACCTCACCCACTTTTAATCACACCCCGATGCAGAGGGATTTTAATGTCTGTCACATCTCATCGTCGGAAGATTCATTGTAGTCACCTCGCTTGCGCATTGCAGCGAGTTCTGAGTGGAGTTTTTTGTCCAAGAAAATCACATTCATGACGCCGTGTTCCAAAAGGTGGCAGAGCACCATGCTTTTTGTTCCCACCCAACCAAGTTCACCGCGTTCGCCTAGCACGGGTTCGCCGTAGAGCCGTTTGAGTTCGCCTTGGACACCCGCTATCGAAGTCGTCCCAGATGCCCAGAGGTTTATGTGAACCAAACGCCCCCTGTAGAATTCATAGGAAATTTCCTCTAGCGCATAAGGACCGAAAGAGAGGGCGTCCTTTTTTTTGATGTATGTAGTCGTCCCTTTGTACTCGAACTGTTTTTCAAGGTCTTGGAAGCTTTTCAGTTCCATCCCCGGTTTAATGCCTCGGAAACCGTCGTCCACACTGGGACGCACAGGCTGGTTTGTTTCGCTCCATGCAAGGCAGCATGAAATCAAAAAAAGGCAAAAGACCAATGCTGACCCGCTGGATTTAATCTTGGGGAAAAGCATATTTTTTCCCTTTCGCACTGAAAAAATCAGACACCCAAACTTTTCTCGTAATCAGCAGCGTTTTTTAGTGCCGATATTTCTGCGGGGTTTGAGACACGCAGTTTGAAAATCCAGCCTGCGCCAAATGGGTCTGTGTTGACCAGTGCGGGGTTAGTTTCCAGTTCGGTGTTCACGCCGACAACTTCTCCGCCGACGGGAGAATAAATATCGGACGCGGCCTTGACGGATTCTACCACGGCAGCAGAGGCTCCCGCCTCGATTCGTGAACCGATTTTTGGGAGCTGAACGAAAACGACATCGGAAAGCTCGTGTTGAGCGTGGTCTGTGATGCCCACAGTGCCTGTCTCCCCTTCGAGGGCGAGCCATTCGTGTGATGCAGCGTAATGCAGGTGTGATGGATTATTCATAAACTGTGTCCTTTATACAGTGGTTTGGGTTTTATGACAATAGGAACTCGTTGTCCACGCACTTCCATGTCCAGAACCGTTCCTGGAGCCGAGGCGTGCGCCGACACATAGCCCAAGCCAATCCCTTTTTGTAGGGATGGCGAAAAAGTGCCGCTAGTCACTTCGCCGACTTTCTGCGTTCCGAGGAAAAGCTGGTAATGGCTCCTTGGCGGTGCCCCTTTACCCTCTATCGAAAAAGCCACAAGTTTCCTCGAAAGCCCCGCTGCTATCTGAACAGTTAGCGCATTTTTTCCAACGAAATCTGGTTTATTTATAGCTACGGCGAAGGACATGCCAGCCTCTAGCGGCGTAGTGGTCGCGTCCAGATCATTTCCATTCAACGGGTAGCACGCCTCCATGCGGAGCGTGTCTCTAGCACCCAGACCGATAGGCATAGCGCCTTTTTCAAGCAAGAGAGACCATACTGGGCGGGCGAGTGAATGTGGGAAAAAAAGTTCCACGCCATCTTCGCCCGTATATCCTGTCCGTGCTACGAGTATGGTCTGTTCGCGCCAAGCCAAAAGAGAAAGCTCGAAACGCGAGGGCATCGGGGCATCTTTCCCGAAAGCCTTTCGATAAATATCCACGGACTCGGGCCCCTGTAAAGCCACGGCTGAAAACTCCCCACTGCGGTTGCTCCATTCCACGCCCGCATCCGAAAGTGCAGTGAGGCGTGCGAAGTCCTCATCAATTTTAGAAGCGTTCACCACGACAAAAAATGTGTTGGGCGACTGGCGATATAGGATCAGGTCATCTACGACGCCACCTTGCTCGTTCAAAAGAAAACTGTACTGCCCCTGCCCAACTTTGAGTCTGGAAACATCGTTTGTCAGAAGGCGGTTGAGACATGCATCCACCTTTTCTGGCGAATCAGCACTGACAAAAAACTCGCCCATGTGCGAAATGTCAAAGACGCCAGACTTAGTGCGGACGGCGTTGTGTTCCTCGATTATGCCTCGGAACTGCACTGGCATTTCCCAGCCACCGAAGGGCACCATGCGCCCGCCAGATTCAATATGTGATGTGTGAAGTGCCGTCCGTTTCAAAGGTTCTTGTTCCATGCCTCCAATTCGAGTAGCAAATATGCAGTGTCTGTCAAACATTTGGAGACGCAGATTTGTATTTACTGGAAACGCTGGCGTCTCGCCAGCATCTTGATTTTGCCGACAAAATGCCTGCGTTCCCAGCATGATGCCGTATTTCCAGAAAGATGACGCTAATGATTCGAAAGCCGTCCCTACTACACCTATCCATTCAGAGGAAGGCAGGAAAAAGCTAATTTTTGTCGCAAGGTTTGCTTGCCAAAACGATTTTCGTTCCCTTAATTCAACCGAGAAAAAATAAGCCTATCAACAGACAAATTAAAAAAATGAAAATCAAACGCAACAAACACGATATTCCGAAATCACTGCTAACACGCGGCATGGACAAGGAAGCAATAAAGGCCGCCTTCTGGCATCACTTGGTGTACTCAAACGCCAAGGATACACATTCCGCCACGCAGAGGGACTATTACACCAGCCTAGCTCTGACCGTGAGGGATCGCCTTGTGGAGCGTTGGATAGAAACTCAGCAGGCATACTACAATGCTGATGCCAAGCGCGTCTATTATCTCTCTCTAGAATTTTTGATCGGGCGCACTCTGGGCAACAGCGTCATTAATCTGCAAATGTATCAGGCCTGCGCTCAGGCACTGGAAGAGATCGGCTTCAACCTTGAGGAGATGCGCGATATTGAGACTGACGCGGGGTTGGGCAACGGCGGCCTAGGCCGTCTCGCCGCCTGTTTCTTGGATTCGATGGCCACGCTTGGCATCCCTGCGCTAGGCTACGGCATCAGATATGAGTACGGTATTTTTGCGCAGAAAATTGAAAACGGCTACCAAGTTGAGCACGCTGATAACTGGCTGCGCTACGGCAACCCTTGGGAGCTTCCGCGCCCCGAAATTCTTCTCCCAGTCAAATTCTACGGGCGCGTGGCTGTCAATCAGACGCAGGACGGCAAACCGCGTTTTGAATGGGTGGACACGCAAGATGTTATGGCCATGCCTTACGACACACCCGTCCCAGGCTACGCCAACAACACGGTGAACTCCCTGCGTTTGTGGGCTGCTCGCGCTACGAACGATTTCGACCTCAGCTTTTTCAACAGCGGCGACTATGTGTCAGCCGTTGAAAACAAGAACCAGAACGAAAATATTTCGCGTGTTCTCTACCCCAACGATAATTTCGTAAAAGGTAAAGAACTGCGCTTGAAACAGCAGTATTTCTTCGTCTCTGCGACGCTGCAAGACGCCGTCCGGCGCTACAAGCAGACGCCAGACAGAAACGAAGGCGTGAAACATGCCGACATGCGCAACTTCCACAAGAAAGCTGTATTCCAACTCAACGACACGCATCCCGTGATCGCTATACCAGACTTGATGCGCATTTTGATGGATGAAGAAGGGCTGGAATGGGAAGATTCATGGGAGGTGGTGAAAAACGCCTTCAACTACACGAACCACACGGTTTTGCCGGAGGCTTTGGAAAAATGGCCTGTTTGGCTCATCGAACAAATTTTACCGCGCCACATGCAGATCATCCATGAGATCAACAGGCGTTTCTTGGTCGAAGTGGCGCAGCGCTACCCTGGTGACACCGAAAAACTGAAGAGGCTTTCCATCGTGAGCGAAGGCCAAGAGCCTCATGTGCGCATGGCGCACTTGGCATTTGTCGGAAGCAGCCGCGTGAACGGCGTGGCCGCACTCCATACGGAAATTCTCAAGAACCACATCTTCCACGAGTTCCACGAGCTGTATCCCGAGAAGCTCTTCAATGTTACGAACGGTATCACGCACCGCCGCTGGCTCAAGAAGTGCAACACAGCTCTCTCCGACCTCCTCACGCAGAATATCGGCGATGAGTGGGCACGCAACTTGGAACACATCAAAAATCTGGAGAAGTTTTCCGATGACGCACTTTTCCGTGAAAAATGGCACATAGTCAAACACGGCAACAAAATCCGCCTTGCCGAGTACATACTCCGCGAAAACAAGGTCAAAGTCAACTTGGACTCGATCTTCGACTGCCACATCAAGCGCTTCCACGAGTACAAGCGCCAGCTCCTAAATGTGCTGCGCGTCATCGCGCTTTACAACAGGATCAAGGCCAACCCATCGGCACTGTTCGTCCCGCGCACAGTAATGTTCGCAGGCAAAGCAGCACCAGGCTACGCGATGGCGAAACTGATCATCAAGCTGATCAACTCCGTGGGTGATGTTGTCAATAACGACCCCGTCGTCGGCAACAAACTCAAGGTGCTTTTCTTGGCCAACTACAGCGTCTCGCTCGCCGAAAAGATTATCCCGGCGGCAGACCTTTCGCAGCAGATATCCACGGCGGGCATGGAGGCTTCGGGCACGGGCAATATGAAGTTTGCCCTAAACGGCGCACTCACCATCGGCACGCTTGATGGCGCAAATGTGGAAATTAAAGAAGAGGTCGGCGACGACAACATATTCATTTTCGGGCTGAAGGACAAAGAGGTCACCGAACTGCGTAAGCAGGGATACAATCCGCACCAGTACCTCGATTCCAACGCCGAATTGCGCAAGGTCATAGAAATGATTGCGGGCAACGCGTTCTCGCCAAACGCCCAAGGTCTGTTTCAGCCTATTTTGGACAGCCTTCTCAACGGTGACTATTACATGTTGTTTGCAGACTTCGCCGACTATATGGCCTGTGACGACAGAGTGGCGGTCACATACACCGACAGGGATGAGTGGAACCGCAAATCCATCCTTAATGTGGCACGCATGGCCAAGTTCTCCAGCGACAGGGCGATTTCCGAATATGTGAAAAACATTTGGAAAACCGATCCGGTTGTTCGCGAATAAGAGCCGTCGAATAGTCGGCTTTACACGGTCATGAAAAAGGGAGGTTACAACCTCCCTTTTTCAATTCAAGAAGATCAATAATATCGTGGTGGCGAGGAAACATCATGCTATCAAGGATGATTCACCATGCTCTGCGAACACCACAAGCGATGAAAATGTGGTGCGGTCATCCTTGCCTGCATCTTAATGGATAGGTGTATGGGGATGGTGCTTGTTTCCCCGCCCCCTCAAAGGAACGCAGTTTCTTCGGTTCATCACAAAAGATTTGTTATGGAAGTAGTGAGAATGGGGGGGAAAGAGGTGATCTATTCTGACGGGAGCCAAG
>JAIFLJ010000011.1 GCA_020049135.1 bacterium
GTTTCGTAGTTCATTCTTCTCTTTTCTCTTCCCTTGTCGCTTGCCACTTGTCCCTTCCTCCCTTGGCACTGGCTTCGCCAGATTAGGATAAGAAATAGGGCACGCACATAGCTCCCCAAGCGTGGCAGAGACTGGAGCGCGGGGCGAACTCTTCCCATAGAGTGTCAGAACCCCGCTCGATCATGGCACCGAAAAGTTTTTTACAAAGGGCACGAGCTTCCGCACGCATGCCGTGCTGCTCTAGTGCTTGGCAAAAAAAGAACAGTGAGTTTGGTGTGTTGCACAGAACGGCTCGCTCTTCAATAGCCCGCATATCGCATGTGGGACGACAAATGATCGGAGTGGTGCGCTTGAGCCAAGGAACGGCATACTCTTCCCGCAAACAATCCCGCAAAACTGGCACGGCTTCGCTATTGGTGAGCATCCCGCATGAAACTGCATAGCCCACCGTGATTTGGTTGTAGCGGGGTGTAGTCCATAAGCGTAGGACGGATGGGTGGATGCCTATTTCACGCAAGGATATGAAATCCATTTTTTCATTTGTAGCGACTTCTCCAACTGTGACGGAATCTGGCACGCCAGCGTCCGCAGAAAGATAAATCTCCCAATCAATCGCGCTATAGCCCACCTCGCAAACTATTTCTCCCCCAGTAAATCCTTCTGGCAACTCGCATTGCCACGGGTGAAAAATGGGCGACTGTATCCAAGGGTTTGCGGGGCGTTCGTCAAGAAGGATCTGCCCATCGCACCAAATGCGCACAGGCCCAGGAGAGGCAACCCAGAGGGTGCGTGCGGCGCCATTCCAGCGAACGCGCAATATAAACGAGCTATGTTCGGAATGATGGTTGACAAAATGCCCCTTGGCCGCTTCGTGGTGGTAGTTCCACCAGCGGCGTGTGGCGTGGTCTGGACTGCTGTCTGCATCAAGAATCAATCCTTCTTTCCAAAAACAATCGCGCCACGCTAGGCGTATCTCTTCGCTTTTCGCATGGAAAATAGAGTGGCGTGTGTCGCCCAATTTCTGGGCGAGAAGTGCGAGCTGCCTCCACGCATCTGCCCACAGTGCATTGAGTGCTGAAGAGCGTGGTGTTTTGGCGAGTTCGAAGCTGTTGCACAAGAAAACCCAGCCAGGCACATCGCAGAGGAGTCCCTGTGCATCTGTATGGCGTTCGTAGGAGCGCAACCCAGAGAGCGCGGACGGGAATGCTGCGCGGATGAGATCAATGTCACCAGTAGCATCTAAGTAACGGTTTAGGTTTTTCGCAAAAGCGATGCTGAAATCGGGGATGACAAATTTGTTCGTAGCAGCACTCGGGTAACACGCCCGCAATATGCCATCGGCATCCGCGCCTCGCAGGTATTGGATCAGCCACCGTTTATAGGGTGTCCAAGTCCCAAAAAGGAGCGGGAACGCTTCCATGTACAGTGTTGGGTCGTTGTATTGAGCGCGTTCGCGACGAGGACAATCGTTGAGTAAGTCGTCCGCGCAGATTTGTATTGTTCGCGCTGCCGCCCGGACAATGGCGTGCTCTTGCGGGTCGAGCTGGTTGGCTGCTGGGGTGTCATGCCAAACCTCGCGTAAAGGTTGACCATATTCCCGCGCCCAAACTCGATTGACGGTGATGTTTTCTGGCAGGGCAATATAGCGCAGTGCCCTTTTCTCAAAAGATTCCCAGCACCGTCGTCCCTGTGGTAAATGGAGTATTTCACGAAAATCTCCGCCTCCAAAACGGTAGTCGGGTAAACCAACCTCAGACAAGCTTTCACCGTGTATGAGAGGGCATGAGAGCGGGCTATCCGCATTGAGTTCCGCGCCGAGAAAGCCGAAAACTTCCCCACCAAAATCCCAAACTTGCCAGCCACCGGTTTTGGTTAAAAAGCGTGCCTGACAAACATCTTTTTCCTCTAGCGGAGCATCGTTGGCTATAAGGTTTTCTCGCCCTAGCAGAGGATGTCGTCCAACAGTGGCAGGAATGGTTCCCAAGGAAGAAAAATCTGCATGGAGCCAAGATTCGGGGTCTTCATTCAAATCAACTTCTTCAGAAAATCCCGTACACGAGTTGAAGCGTCTGTCATGTGAAACCATCCCACGAGATTCCCGCGCACGCCAAAGGCTTTTGTTGGCAGCATCCCATGTCACACCAGATATTTTTGCGGCGATGAGGAGTCCAGCCGCGCAGGATTCGTGCGACTGGTGTGAGATTCCTAGATGGTGCGCCCGTATCCTGATGCGGTTGATGCCCGTCTTCAGATGCGGTCTAATATCTGCAATTTCGTAATACTGCCAAGGAGAGACCTCCCTAGCTGGCCCGTGGCATACCCAACCACCGTTCACCCAAAGAGTGAACAGCGAGCCACAGGATATGGCGAGGCTGGCTTGAGCAGGGATTTCTTCCAGCACCCAGTCAGAAGCAAAGTCGGCATATTGGTTGGGACGGATGACGATGCCTTCAGGCCACCACCACTCACTGAAAGTAAAAGCGGTATCATCAATGCACATGTTATTGCTGCGCAATACCGAGCCCCAACACTTTCGCCCTCACTTCGGCTACCACAACGGACACTTTAAAATAATTGGCCACTTTTTCTATGCAGTTATTAAAATCAATAAATTTTATTTTGAATTCTTCTTCTGGCATCAGCAACGAAGCAGCAAACCAATTAGCTTCCCATTCCACCCGCTCGGAACAACCTGTTCGCCCCACTTCGCTTGTTTTTCTCCAAAATTGCTATGCAAAATAAAGTGCGCTAGCTCATGCGCAATAGTGAAGCGTTCACGCAAAATACTGGATGCAGGATTTAATTTTATCAAAAATTTTCTATTATCTTCAACGGTGATGCTATCTTCGAATGCATCATTGTCATATTCTATCCTGCCACCTATGTCTCCAACCAACCGATGCAAATTTAGCTCACCGCCAGCCTTATAGTCAGAAAAATATTTTAAAAACTCCTCTACCACCTTCTTGATCGCACTTTGCTTGACTGGCTTTATCACTCCAACTTCTGTTGCAGACATAAAAAACTCCTCGTTTTTTCATAAAAAAGAAATGCTCATCACCCGATGTTTATGAAATATAATATTATCCCGAAAAATATAAATTTCAAGCCAGTTGGATTAAAATTTATCTCAGCGAGACATTGAAAAAAACAACAAATTACATCCCTGGCTTTCCCGGGTGTGATTAAAAGTGGGTGAAGTGAATCTCTTTCTTCTCGATAAGGGCATTTTAAAACTGGCATGTATAGAGAGCCTTTTGCTAAGGATGGGGTTTTGACATTTTCCGTCCTGAATCCTGAAGGGATTCGATCATTAAGCCTAAGTTGCCTGTCATCGGGCCACCCTAGGAGCCTGTCGGACTTAGCCTATTTTCAGAAAAAACAAGCCGGTTTTCACCATCAAAACACCTTGGTGAAAAATCAAATCCGTTTAAATCTGATTTTAGAGAGTCGAGTTTGTTGATGGAGGTTAAAGTCCGACAGGCTCGTAGGAAACACATGTCAGTTGCGCGAGCACCATCACTCTCCTGAAAATGTTGTAGCTGTTGGTGCAAGGAAAAAAATGTGAGCAAAGAAGATTTGAGGATTGAAAATCCCAAGGCAATCTCTTGGGTGGTATTGCCATTTATTGTTTAAACAAAATACATGCCATGCCATCCCCTACCCTGCTATACTTGCACCGCTATCCGATTGAACGGGAATCTATCCAGTTCGCTGGTTTGCAGTCTCTGTTACACGCTTTAAAAACGGAGTTTAATGTCGTTTACATGAGCTTCGGCGGGAAAAACATCCACCCTTCTCCGCAGCTCAGGGACGGGATTGCTTTCCATGAGTTGCCCGCCAAAATAGCCCCGTGCGACCCATGCGACAAATGGCTGAAAACAGCACTCTATTACTCCATGCTGCCTCTTATCCTTGGCAAAATAAAAAAAATCGCCCCAGATGTCATACTGTGCAAAGAAACGCTCCCGTGGATACCCTCGCTCGTCGCACGCCTAAACCGCCCGATGTTGATTGATGTCAGTGACTGGTGGGCGTCCATTCTCCTAGGACATTCTGCCATCGGACGCCCGCTGGCACTGCGCATGGAGCAGTCCGAAATTCGTGACTGGCAACAGCACCGCACCTTGGCGCTGACCCACACCGAAGCGGAGAGCCGCATCCTGACAAACGCGGGTTTCCCGCTAGACCGAATACGCATAACCGAAGTTCCTCATCCCCAAGGAAAATATCGCCCGTGCAACGCCTCCGACATCCGCCGCAAATTCGGATGGGGCGAAAACGATTGGGTTGCCGCACTCCACGGCATCA
Source organism: bacterium (assembly GCA_020049135.1). Taxonomy (GTDB): domain Bacteria; phylum Verrucomicrobiota; class Verrucomicrobiia; order JADLBR01; family JAIBCM01; genus JAIFLJ01. Next base: position 4,312 of record JAIFLJ010000011.1, read on the forward strand.
TGCACCCAAGCAAAGGATACGATGAAATCCTAGACTGGTGGGAAGCTCTCACCCAATCGCACCCAAACTGGAAACTGCTGCTGATAGGCGGCGGCGGGTTGGAGAGCCGCTACAGGAAAAGAGTGGCGGAAAGCTCCCGTTTGGGAACATCTGTTTTTTTCACGGGATGGCTTGAGTCCGATGATGATGTGAACTCGTTCCTCAACGCCGCCGACTGCCTTCTGGTCACGCGGCGCAACAGCCCAGAAAACACTGGCGTAGTGCCCAGCGCACTGCACCACAGCCTCATGATCGGAAAACCAACGGTAATCACTGGTCTGCCTGGCCTCTCGGAGTTCATCGCCCATGGTCAAACAGGGTATGCCTTCGAACCAGGCTCATTTGAATCCTTCCGCCAAACTCTGGAGCAGATATCCAGTTCCCCAGATGAAGCCAAGGCCGTTGGTGAGCGGGGCAGAATTGATGCAAGCAAGCGTTTCAGCCCCGAAAAAATGGCCGCGCAATACTTAGCCGCCGCACTGGAAATAGCACGGATGTAAGGCTGCTGCCAGCCAATCTCATGATGAGTCCAACATGTTTTCTACTGGCAACAACAAGCACCCTAGGGAGTGGAAGGAATTTCTTGTTCTTAGGCGCTGGGTCAGGAAATCTGAAACTGGTCAAAAATAAACCTAAAATGGAAAATGGAAATGGCAAAAAATGCGGAATTGCTTGAGACTCAAGCTATTCTTAAACAAGAGGTTGTTATCCTCGGGGTTCATCGCGGAGTGATGGGAATTTGATAAAAATCAGAGGGTTGGAAACACAACGCCAGTCCCATTTTCCTTTTTAGTCCCTTACCGCTCAAATCCTGCGCATTATGTATGACATTTTTTCCGTGGTTCATTCTTCTATATATATTCACAGGCGACTTGCTTTCGGATGTTTTTAAAAGATTTTTAACCACGAAAGACACCAAATACACGAAACTTTGAGAGCTTGGAAAC
>JAIFLJ010000092.1 GCA_020049135.1 bacterium
GCATGGTTCCATCTCCCCACACTGCTTGATGAAAAGCACGGTATATCTAGGCTCTGTTTTGATCAACCTCACCCACTTTTAATCACACCCTGTTGTTTTGTTCACCGCGTCTCGACTAGACCCCAGCGGCGGCGGATCCATTGTTCCATGGAACCGAAAACCAGCCTATCCAAAGCCAAGCCTATCAGGATGGTGAGTATCATCACGGCAACGACTTGTGAGGCGTCGTTGAGTTCGCGTCCCATGTAAAGCAGGAACCCAAGACCCACGCTGGATTTTATTAACTCTGCCGAGACCGCGCCGTGCCACCCGAGCGTCCACCCCAATTTCACGCCAGTGGCGATGCTGGGCAAGGCAGCCGGGAGGATGACTTTCCAGCCCATAGCATAGCCTGGCGTGCCCAGCGTGCGTGCGGCACGCAGATAGATAGGTGGTATGTTGGCGATACCATCGGCCACAGAAGTGGCTATGCCACCCACCGAACTCATCACTATCACGAAATAGATGCCGCCGTCGCTCAGGCCGAACAGCAAGAGCGCAATGGGCATCCACGCCGCAGAAGGGAGCGTTTGCAGGCCAAGTAGGAGCGAGCGAAAACAGGCGTTTGCCAATGGCGAAATGCCCATGCACAGACCAGCCACCAGTCCAAGGAAAAGCGAGAGAGCAAAGCCCACCAGCATCCGCCCCATCGTGGAATGAAAGGCTGGCCACAACATGTCATCGTGAGCCAGTTCCATGATCCTTTCGAAAACTTGCCTCGGCGAAGGAAACAGGTATGGCGGGACTTGCCCCGAGGCGCACACCGTCTGCCAGATGGCCAGCAGGCTCAAATAGAAAAGTATAGCCGTAAACCAATGCAGGCGCGGTTTTTTCATACAGACTCCTTTTCAAGTTCGCTTTTGAGTTCGTCCAAAATTTTTCCTGCGTAGCGGCTTACCTCAGGGTCGTAAAAACTTCTGGGTCGCGGGAGCGGCACGGCTATTTCGCTTTTGATTTTGCCGGGGCGTGCCGTGAACACCGCCACACGATCGCCGAGGCACGCGGCCTCGCGGACATTGTGCGTAACGAAAATAACGGTTTTTTTCGTCTTGGAGACTACTGCCTGCGTATGCTCGTAGAGGCGCTCGCGCGTGAGGGCATCGAGCGATGCGAAAGGCTCGTCCATCAAAATCACGCTCGGGTTAGGCGCCAGCGCACGAGCCAGCGCAACGCGCTGTTTCATGCCACCAGAAAGCTCATGTGGCATGGCGTTTTCAAACCGCGTCATGCCAGTCATGTCCAGATAAAATCGCGCTGTTTCCACGCGCTCTTTAGCGGACAGCGATGGCTTCCATTCCAACCCAAACAAAACATTGTCTAGCACCGTGAGCCACGGGAAAAGCGCGTGTTCTTGGAACATCATCATCCGCTCGGAATCGGGGCCAGACACCCGCTTGCCGTCCAACAGAATTTCGCCACCGTCTGGCTCAATGAACCCAGCTACCATATTGAGCAAAGTTGATTTGCCGCAGCCCGATGGCCCAGTCAATATCCAGAATTCGCCCTCTGCAATTTCCAGAGAAACAGGGAGCAGGGCGTGCATCTCTTTTTTCCCGGACAGGAATGTTTTGGATGCCTGCCTTATGACAAGTTTTGGTTTTCTGTCCTGTTGCTCTCGCACTTGGGCAGCCTGTTCAGTTTCCATAATTTCTTAATTCGTGCCCGAGCCAGATTTTTGGGCTGGCGGCCACCCTTTTTCCTTTAAAATGCTTTCGAGCAAAGTCAAATCGGCCAGCCCATCCAAGTTCGGAATCTCTTTCAAAAAACCGAGGGCGTGAGCGTCATTAGCACTTTTTTTCAGCGCATCCAGCATCGGGTCCCATGTGAATTCCACTCGCCCAGCGGCTCGGCGCAGCAGCTCTTGCCCCATGTCTTTGCCTGTTTCCCTTTTCAACTCCTCGCCCAGCATGGCGATGCAGTCGGCCTTATTCGTTTCCAAGCGTTTCGTCAAATCTATGTGTGCCTCTATCAGGTTGCGCACCCATTGCGGGTGCTTGCGCAAAAACGCTTGGCTAACCACAAGGCATGTCGTGGGGTAGCGCCCGTTTTCCCAGAGTGTTTTTTCTTCGAGATAAATTTTTCCTGCCCCCTCAAGTTCGAGCCTCGAAACCCAAGGCTCCACTGTCCACGCGCCGTCTATCTGTTTTTTTTGAAACATCATAAGCTGGTCTGGGTTTGAAAGCGGGAGGATATTCAAGCTCCCACCCTTATCTTTAAAGCGAAAACCTCGTCCTGCGAACCAGCTTCGCGCAGCCACATCTTGCGTGTTGCCGAGCTGCGGCGTGGCGATTGTTTTGCCATGGAAATCTGCTTCTGTTGAGACCTTCACATCCCCGCGTAAAACGAGTGCGGCACCGCCGCTTGCTGACCCCGCCACGACTTTAAAAACGGAGCCTTTAGATTTCAAAAAACCATTTATGACTGGGCTGGGCCCCACATAGGCGGCGTCAATCGCCCCCGTGAAAAGGGCTTCTATCACTGGTGGCCCAGCATTGAGTGTGACCCAGCGCACGGGGACGCCGATTTTTTTTTCGTAGTCGCCACCCGCCCGAGCCAGCAGTGCTTGGGCGTGCGTGATGTTTGGAAAATGCGCCATCCGTAGTTCTTTGGTTTCTTCGCCAGACAAAAGTGCTGGTTGCGCCAATAAAATTGCAGCCAGCACTGCCGCAAACCAATTATGCGACACACCAAAACGGTCTGTATGTTTCTTCATAAGTTCATTGTTTTGAGCTAGAGCAGGGACATCATCAAGGCGATTTTGTAACGGTTCCTAGACGGATTTGATCAATGCCCTGTAAAAAACCTTTTCAGAAAACGGCTGGGCAGCTACTTTCACCGCATGAAAATAGGCATTGTCTGCTCGACATATAACGAGCGTTACACAGACGCGCTGATGGAAGCCGCTTTGGAAGGTCTGAAAGGTCACGCCAAAGCAGTTGTCGCCCGCGTCCCTGGCGCATTTGAAATACCGCTGATTCTACAGCGCATGGCCATGGCTGGCTCTTTCGACGCATTGATCGCGCTCGGCGTGATATGGAAGGGCGAGACATACCATGCCGAGCTGATTGCAGGAGCGTGTGCGCGTGCCTGTATGGACATCATGATGAAACACGATTTGCCAGTTGTTTTTGAAGTGCTGACAGTGGCTACCGATGCGCAGGCCAAAGCTCGCTGTCTAAGCAAACGGCTCAACAGAGGTTCTGAAGCGGCGGCCACGGCCATCCAGATGGCGAAGTTTAAAATGAAAGAAAAAAATGGGCGCTAGGCGTTGGGCTAGGGAGTATGCCGTGCAGTTCCTCTACCAGAGGGACATAAACCCCCACGGCTTAATGGATCAGGCACTGGAAGAATTTTGGCGTCAGCAGACTACGGAAGACGCCGCTATACAGTTCGCCAACGGCCTGATATCTGGCGTGATGGATCACCTGCCGGACTTGGACGCGACCATAGTTGGGTATGCGGAAAACTGGCGTTTTGACAGGATCGCGGTTGTTGACCGCAATATTCTGCGCCTTGCCATTTACGAGATGAAATACCGCGATGACATCCCTCCCGTGGTCTCTATGAACGAGGCCATCGAAATCGCAAAAAAATTTGCAACGGAAGATTCGGGTAAATTTGTAAACGGCATCCTAGACCGCGTCTGCACCGAACTGCTGCGCCCCGCACGGACTTCCGCGGGTTCATGATATTTTTCTATGCTCCAGTTTCTAAAAAAATTAGCAGGTAAAATCACTGGCGAAAAACCGGATTGGGAGAGCCTGGAAGCCGACCTCATACAGGCCGATTTCGGAGCCGCCTTCGCCGTGCGTTTCGTGGAAGGGATGAAAAAAAAACACCCTTTTTTCACGCCCGCAGATTTGGAAGCCGAAGCAAAAAATGAAATCAGACTTTTGTTGAAAAACGCGGTGCAGCCAGTTTGCAGCAAGCCGTTGCATGTGATCGCCATGGTCGGCGTGAACGGAGCGGGCAAAACAACCTCCATGGCGAAGCTGGCCCATTTCCACAAAAGCAGGCAGGCCAAAGTCCGCCTCGTGGCCGCAGACACATTCCGTGCGGCAGCCATTGAGCAGACACAGATTTGGGGCGGGCGCATAGATGTCCCAGTCACTGCGGGTGCATACGGTGCAGATCCGGCATCCATCGCTTTTGCGGGTTGCCAAGCTGCATTGCAGGCGGGCGAAGATGTTCTTATAATAGACACCGCTGGACGCCAGCACACGAAATCCAACCTCATGCAGGAACTCGCTAAGTTGCTGCGAGCTATCAAAAAACTGGTGCCTGACGCCCCGCACGAAACGCTTCTTGTCGTTGACTCAAACACTGGCGGTAACGCGATGCAGCAGGCCAAGGAGTTTTCCAAAACAGCACCTCTCACTGGCCTTGTGGCCAGCAAATGGGACGGGGCAGGAGCGGGTGGAACCCTAGTCGCCATCGCCTCCGAATGTGGGCTCCAGCCGCAATGGCTCGGCATCGGGGAAAAGGTGGAAGACTTCCGCGTGTTCGAAGTAGAGGCGTATTTGAAAAAGCTCTTCGCCTGACACTTTGTAGAACTTTATGGCCGCGCCCGCCCAGCCCAAAAAATTCCCTTGGCAAGAAAAAATCTTGGTGCCCAAGGACATTTGCCGCCCCTTGGACTGGGGCGATATTTTCCCCTCGCAGCAACCTGTCCACCTTGACCTAGGGGCTGGGGATGGCGGTTTTGCAGCCAGCTTTGCAGAAGCCGATAAAAACATAAATCTGCTGGCTGTGGAGCGGCTTCTAGGTAGAGTCAGAAAAATCGCACGCCGCGCTGGGCGTGCCGGGCTGGATAATCTGCGCGTCCTCCGTTTCGAGTCCTCCTATGCCGTGCGCTACCTGGTGCCGGAGAAATCTGTGTCAGCCATACATGTCATGCATCCCGATCCGTGGCCCAAGAGGAAACAAAAAAAACACCGCCTATTCCAGCCAGAGTTTGTTGCGGCGTGTGCGAGGGCACTGATTTCTGGAGGTGAGTTGCGCCTCACGCTCGACCACGCGGAATATTTCGATGCTATACGGTGTCTAGTGGATGCCAGCTCAGAGTTTGTCCCTTTCGAGTGGGAGCCTAACTCAGATTATCCGCTCTCCGATTTCCAGAGACAGTTTTTGAGCGAAGGTCAGCCCATTTACAGGCGCAGATGGCGACGGGTGTGATTAAAAGTGGGTGAGGTGAATCTCTTTCTTCTCGATAATGCGGGATACAGAGGGAGAATGCCTCCAACTACAGTGGCGGGCTG
>JAIFLJ010000046.1 GCA_020049135.1 bacterium
CTGATTCCATACCTCCCACACTGCCAGACAAAGAGCACGCTATTTCCCAACTCTGGTTTGCTCTACCTCACCCACTTTTAATCACACCCGAGATTAGCACCTTGCCGATCAAATCCTTCTCATTATGCACAACATATTTTCGAGTTTGAGTCTTTACTAAATAAGGTGGTTAGTTTATTAAAAGCCATGCAAGCTTATTTATTCATTCCGTTTCTGTTGCTTTCCATTTTTGCATTCAACTCTGTTAAAGCTGCGCCGCTTGTTAAAACAGAGTCTCGAACATGGAACATCAAAGGTGTTCAAGTGGAAGGGAAAATGGGGAACTCCAATCTCAAAGTTGTTGTTGTCACTGGGGCAGACGGCAAAAAGCATCTTGCACAAAAAAGCGATCTTTCGCCAGAGGATACAAAATATGTTGAGGATATAGAGGCGCAGCGATCTGGCAAAGTTCCTGAGGCTCCTTCGCAAGCCGAGCCGCAGTCCGCCACGGCAACGCCACCGCCAGCATCTAGCGCAGCCACCGCAACAGTGCCGCCAAGCACCGCCCCTACGCCAGCAGCAGCGCAAAAAACGGATGGCGGCGGGGTTGTCTCCGACGGACGGGAGTGGGCCGAAACTGGTGGCAAATTCAATGCAGAAACTACGCTGGCAACGCTCAAGCCTGGTTACACTTTCAAAAATCTCATGGTGCCCATGCGCGATGGCGTTGGGCTGGCCACCACAGTGTTTATTCCGCCCGGAGATGGGCCGTGGGCGACCATTTTGATCCGCACACCTTATGAGAGGAACGGGGGCGCAAAATATTTCAAGGGGCTGACAAAGGACAAAGATTACGCTTGTGTGATACAAGACCCAAGAGGAGACGGCGACTCCAAGGGTAGCCCTGGCGACCCAGTCAATAACGAGATAGAGATTTACGATGGTTACGACACCATTGACTGGGTGGTAAAGCAGCCTTGGTGCAACGGGCGTGTGGGCATGACTGGCGGCAGCGGCAATGGCATGTGCGCGGCGATGGCCTACCTATCAAAACACCCGAACTTGGTAGTGGTGACCCCAAGCAATTCGGCGGGCAATAGCTACCTTTACTGGTCATTCGAAAATGGCGTGCGCCGCTGGATGTATAACTGGCTCAGCAACCGGAACCTCCCGAAAAAAAACGAATGGCCGAAGCCAACGATATATTCCTATGACATGGCCAAGTGGAACAAGATTCTCGATGATGCAGCACGCGACAACAAAACCGTCTATATCGGTGACGATGGATGGTTCAATATTTTTTGCGACGGAGCGGTGGACACATTCGAACGATTTGCCGCAACTGGGAAAGTTTTTATAAACATAGGATCGAACACGCACGGGGCAGGATCAAATAAAGGTGTCAAGTTCAAGATGAAAGGCGGCGCAGCGACCAGTCCGATCTCGTTTTTGGATGTGCTTGATGGCAAGCCCGTGATAGAAAAATCTTTTATCAAGTACGATGTGCTGGGTGATATTGACGACACATCCGCTCCAGGGAACACTAAAAAAGTCAGCGAGGTTTGGCCAGTGCCGTCCAAGCCAGTCTCTTTTTATTTCACGGGCAACGGCGGTTTGTCCGAACAGCCTCCGTCCGATAGCGCAAGCGTGCCGTACACTTACGACCCCAAAAATCCTGCGTCCACGCTCGGTGGCGGTTGGTCATTCAGCGACCAGCCCAACGGCGCGGTAGACCAAACACCGCTCAAGGAAAGAAAAGATATCGTCCGTTTTGTTTCGGAACCTTTGACTGCACCGCTGGAAGTGGTGGGCAAGCTCAAGGCAGAACTTTGTTTTTCCACCGATGTGCAGGACACCGCATTTATTGTGAAATTCGTGGATATTTATCCCGACGGCAAAGAGCTTATCATCCGTGAAGGTGCTGGCATGGCTCGCTACCGCGATGGGTTAGACAAACAGGCACAACCGATGGAAAAGGGCAAGGTTTACAAGCTGGAGTTCCCGTGTAACAGCACAGCGATCGTGTTCAATAAAGGCCACAGGATCGGCGTCCATGTGACCAGTAGCAGCACCCCGGCATACGAGGTTCACCCGAATACTTACGAACCTGTGAACTCCATGGATAAAGCTGTTGTTGCCAACCACACCCTGCACTGTTCCAAGGAACACCAATCGAAGGTCATACTTCCAGTGGTCACAGCTTCCAAACCATGACATGAGTGGGCAAAAACAAGGGCAGAGCGTGAGACTCCGCAGTGTGGTGCGGGCATCCCTGCCTGCATCTTTTTATATCTGCGGCAAGATGCCACCGCTCTCTTCTATCATCATTTGCGTAGGTGATTTTATTGGGCGAATAAGCCTATTTATACTCGGTTTTGAAATAAAATTATAGTTGCTAAAAAACAGCTAATCAATTATTTAAATACCCTAATGAGTGGTTTTGTTCAGAAATTAGCCGATTTGCGTCGCAAAATAACCTCACCAAAGACTTATTTGCAACAATCCCATGAAGATGATGGTTTTGCCAATGCCCACGATACATTTGAGATTTTTGCAAACACCTCCAACGAATGGGAATATTTGGTCAACCCGGGCGGTAAAGATGTCTATGTCACACCAGCGTGTGAACGGCTGACTGGTTATTCTGCCGATGAGTTCCTTAAAGACCCGCTTTTAAAAGAAAAAATTGTCCATCCCAACGACCGCCTAGCACTACAAGAGCATCACCGCGATGCGTTGAACCAGCAAAGCGGCGATGTCTGCCGAATATGTTTCAGGATAATTCCGCTCAACGGCATAGAGCGTTGGGTGGAACATTACTGTCGCCCTGTTTACGGAAAAAATGGAAAATCAGTGATCGGGCGGCGTGTCTGTAACCGCGATATAACCAACATCCTACAGGTAGAAAACTCACTTATCGAGAGCGAGAAATATCTTTCTGCTATCCTCACTTCTATAGGCGACGCCGTGATCGTCACGGACGCAGCCGGATGCGTCACGCGCATGAACCCAGTGGCCGAAACCCTTACCGGGTGGCTCCACAGCGAGGCGTTCGGCAAGCATTTATCCGAAATTTATAGCATCATAAACCAGCAGACACGGGAGCCTATACCTTCGCCGCTGGAAGATGTATTGAGGACGGGTAAACCGCACGACTTAGCCAACGGAACCGCACTTATTTCTAAGAACGGGCAAGAATACATTATTGCCGACAGCATGGCACCGATATTCGAATCAGAAAGCAGCGTGATCCGTGGAACAGTCATGGTTTTCCGCGATGTAACAAAGGAATACGCCATGCGCTCTAGCCTGAAGGAGAGCGAGGAGCGCTTCCGCATGTTGGCCAATCGCATTCCGCTCCCCATCTGGACCGCAGACAACACGAAAGCTTATGACTGGCTTAGTGCTGGTTGGCTCCAGTTTTCAGGGCGTCAGATGGACTTAGATTTAGGGCACGCTTGGCTCGACCATGTCCACCCTGACGACAGGGATACTTGTTTCAAGGAATATGTCAGGAGCTTTGATGCCCACGCATCGTTCCGCATCCGTTTCCGAATGAGATCAGCCAACGGTGAGTTCCGTATTTTTGAAAACTGCGGTGCTCCACGCATTACAAACGAAGGCCAGTTTTTGGGGTATGTAGGCGCCATGATCGACCAGACGGAAATCCTGCGCATCACCGACGAACTCCGTGCCGCCACAGAGCAGGCGAAGGCGTCCAACAACGCGAAGAGCGCGTTTTTAGCCACCATGAGCCACGAGTTGAGGACGCCCATGAACGCCGTCCTTGGTTTTGCCGAGCTGCTCTTATCTACGCCTCTCACTGATGAGCAAGGCCAGTTCGTTCGCACTATGCAAAATAGCGGCGAAATGCTGGTCTCCATCATAAACGACATCTTAGACTACTCCAAAATAGAGTCTGGAAAAATGGATTTGGATGCACGCCCGTTCCAGCTCCAAGAGTGCCTAGATGAAGTGATGAAAATGTTCGCCTTGAATGCGAAAGAAAAAAACATTTCACTTCGTTGTGATATTGCGGAGGGAACACCTTTTCTCCTGATTGGCGATGTGCTGAGACTCAAACAAATACTCATAAATTTGGTGAGCAACGCCATTAAATTTACCGATTCAGGAAGTGTTACTGTATCAGTCAAAGCAACTGAAGACGGACTACCCGAAATAGGCTGTCCGCTATACAGGTTCGATTTTTCGGTCGAAGACACAGGCATAGGCATTTCCCATGAAATTCAAAACATCCTTTTTCAGCCGTTCATTCAGGCTGACAGCTCGCACGCGCGAGTTTATGGCGGCACTGGGCTTGGGTTGGCTATTTGCCGTAAACTGTCCGAGTTGATGCGCGGCAGCATCCGTGTTGAAAGCTTGCCTAGTCATGGTAGCTCATTCCATTTCTCCATAAAACTTCCAGCTCGCACTATATCACCCGCTCATGAACAATCTTTAAATATGGATGCTGATAAACATGTTGCAGCATCGGAAAGCAACAAAGATTGGCGGGTATGGGTGGTGGACGATGTCCCCGCAAACCTAAAACTTGTAGAGGTCATGCTTTGCAAGGCGGGTTACTCACCTGTTGCAATGTCATCTGGACAAGAGGTGCTGAACCGCATGAGGAAAGAGATGCCCGACATAATTTTTATGGACATCGAAATGCCGGGCAAAAACGGTTTGGATACAACAATAGAACTGAGGTCTATTGAAAAAGAGATGTACCCTGAAAAACAACCAGCTCGCATCATTGGTTTGAGCGCGCATACCGCCGATGAGACAGAGAAAAAATGTTTGCAGGCTGGCATGGATATGTTCTGGGGCAAACCTGTCCGTTACAACCAGCTTTTAGAGATCATGGAAGAATCCGTGGCAGAAATCAAAAAACGCCGCGCCAACCTGTAGAGAAGTGGCAAGGAAAACGCGGGCGTGTATGAAATCGAATAACGAAATCGAAAACGAATTTCGAAAGTAAGACGCAAAGCGTGAGAATGGAGCGGTGGCATCTTGCCGCCGAAATCGGAAGACGCAGAGCTGGAGGAAAGTGTGAAGGAAGAAGGCTGAAGGATGAGGTAAAGACGCGAGCGTGATAATTCTGTTTTCTTAAAATCTGTGCTCATCTGAGTGAATCTGTGGCTAAAAATATTCTTGGCGTCTTTGTGTCTTGGCGTGAGAAAAAGCTTCATCACAAAAGGATTGTTTATCCTAAAAAGGAAAATGGGATTTTTATTTTGTTTCCAACCCGTTTATTTTCATGAAATTCCCATCGCTCCGCGATGAACCCAATGGGTGACA
>JAIFLJ010000195.1 GCA_020049135.1 bacterium
CAAAAATGGATTTTTTTCCAGAAAACGGGTCGGATGGCGCGAGCAAAAGGAGGTCGCACGGGTCGGCGAGACCTTCCTCGAACCACGATTTGATCTGTTCGCCCGCTTCCGTTTTGCACTCGTTCCAATCCCGCGCTTTCGCACCTATCACAACCTCGGGACCCGCCAAAAGCCCTCGCGTGCTCAACCCATCCACCAGCTTTTGCGTCGGTTCGCTCACGATTGTTTGAAGGTATCGGTAGATCGGGCGGGTGAATCGGCGCGTCTCCGTGAGCCTGAGAAAAGCGGGCTGGGAGAGTTTTCCAGCCACCTCCCGCAAATCGAATTGGCCCAGCCGAAAAGAAGGCCGTTGCGCGGGGTCCCCGTAAATCCCGATCCGCGAACGGTTCCCCTCCGCCAAAAGCGCAAAATAAATCTCCCACCAATCCGTGTTGTGATCCTGCGCCTCGTCCACGACAAGCGCGTCGTAGGGGGGACGAAACTTCTTGTCCGTCACCGCGTCGAGCATCGCATCGGGCAGGTCGGTTTCGTAGTAGCGTTCCAAAACTTCTTTCGAGGCGGAAATCGGCGGTTTCTCGGGGAGCGTGTCGGGCGGGAGCTCTCCCGCCAAATGATCCGCTAACGACTCCCAAGTCTGCACCGTGATCGAACCCTTGATCTCCCGTGAACCCATCTTGAGCAGGCGCGGAATTTCCCTTTCGAACTGCGCGCCGAGAGCTTTGTTGTAACAGAGGAAAAGGACTCTCGCCCCTCTCTCCGCAAGCTGGATCGCGTGGCGTTCCGCCATCCATGTCTTGCCCGAGCCAGGGCCGCCTGTCACCAAAATCTGGCGGTTCTCCCCCGCCGCTTCCAACAACGAAAAATCCGTTGCCGCCCGCTCGATCAATAATCGGTCAGTCGCGGAAATAAAGACCGCGCCACCGCCCCCCGAAGCCTGACTTCCATAGGTGTCCTCGAAGAGCTTTGCGACACACTCCCTGCTCGCAGACGGGCGCGCGCCCGCGCTCAACTGGTTCCACAAGTCGGGGAGTCTCTGGAGGCGGGACGGGCCAGAAATTGCGGGGATCGGATTGGAATGCGTGCAGGGCGAAAAATGGTCGCCTTGGGCGTAGAAAAGGGCGGCGAAAACAAACGGAATCTCTCGCTCGCGTGGATGGCTCTCATGCTCTTTTTGAAGAGCACGGATCACCCCCTTCTTCTGCGCCAAAAGCTGATCCTCGGGCTCCTCCCCCCTTCCCACCCCAGCAGGATCGTCTGTCCGCCCCGTCCCCCAATGCGTGCGAACCCTGTTTTTGACCTCCATCACCAGCAGTCGCCCGTCGGGACCTAGAATTAGAAAATCCCCCTCACGCGGCGTGGAACCATCGAGATAGTGGTAGTGCCAGCGCACTGTCCAATCCTCGCCTAGCTGGGAGAGCGCGCGGTAAGCCACCAACTCACTCTCGCAAGCGTTCTCGGGTTTTCGGGCGATGAGCCAGCGCGCCATACCTCCCCTTCTGCCCCAAACAGCGGAGGTGTTCAAGCACAGAACAAGGTTCCGACTACCTCATCCTCACTATGCAGTCCGCAGGAAGGCAGTCGAGGGTGCGATAGATCCCCTGACTCTCGATGAGTTGGCCCCCATTCTTCGGCTACAAGAAACACTAACGGGCGAGCTTAGCGAGCAAATCCGAATATTCTTCGAGGCGTTCTGAAAAAGGTTTTTGGATCGTGGTATCCGCAAAATCGGGGAAGTTTTTTTTCAGGACACGATAGACCCGTTCTTTGCCGTAACCCGATTCATGCCCCATGACCCCTAGAAAGAGGTCGAGCAATTCTGCCTGGTCTCCGCCCGAGATCGCGAACCCGTTTTTATCTAAGAGCAGGAGGGCCCCCGCGAAGCCTGTCCTCTTGTTGCCATCGTAGAAAGTCTGGCAAAAGGCAATTTCATGAGAAAACACTGCCGCCACCCAATGAAGGTCTCTCCCCGAGGTCTCCGCCCGCTTCACCGCCGCAAGTATGGCCTCGAATTGCCGTGGCTCCCGCAACCCTCTCGGATCATGCCCACGCAAAAGCTCATCGTGGAGCGAGATGATCTCCTCCTTCGATAACAGCCGAAAATTCAGCCCCTCGCACTCGGAACTATTCTCGGGCGGACTCACTTTCCCTTTACTTATCATGACCGCAAATCCTCGATAAAAACGAATCGGAGATGGTATTGCATCATCCATTCTATCATCCATCTTTGCTTTTTACTAAAAAGGAGATACCCTTCGTATCGTTCGAGAGCTACTGCGGCTTCGTCGTTCAATTCCTCTAGCCCGTCCAACGCGAGCCACCAGACCTCCCCGTAAGCAGAGAGTTCTGATTTCTTGAGGGTGGTTTGGGAGAATAATTCAGGATCAGGCCGATCAGTTCCGCTCATTCGCCCGAAGGCTTCCGCAGCTCTTTTAGACAACCGTTTCAAGCCAGAAAGCCAGAGGTTTCCCTTGTGATACGCCAGAGCTTCGGCAGAGAGATCAGTGATCCGCCGCAACCCGTGCAAGTGGAGATATCCCCTCTGATCTGCCAGGGCTCGCGCCACGGGTGGACTCATTGTTTCCAGTCCATTGAGACTGAGAAGCAGAGGCTTTTTCGCAAGCCCCTTTGCGGCCCCCTCGCTTAACTCGGTCAACCCGTTAAGAAAAAGTTCATCCGACTGCCTCCCCAGAACCTGAGCGACATCCTCGGGCAACGAAGTCAACCCGTTGAGATATAGGCTTCTCCCGTGTGGCGTAGGCGAGACAAGAAACCTCGCATGATCTACGGTGAGTGAATCTAGCCCGTTCAACTTCAAAGACGAAGTCCCTTCTTTTGTCCAACCAAGACCGCGAGCGGAGGCATCGTCCAACTGCCGAATACCGTCGAGTGAGAGAGTCGATCCAAATGTGAGCCGACACAAAGCACGGGCGGATGCCTCGCTCAAACGGGTGATCCCGTTAAGTTCAAGGAAGGCTCTTAATCCTTCATCCTCACCTTCCCAGCGGGAGAGAGCATCGGCTGCGGCATCGCTCAACTCGCGCAAGCCGTTGAGCTGTAGGGTGCCACCAGAGAATTTCGCGAGCACCTCGGCGACCTCTGGTTCTAAAACTTCGAGATTGTTTAAAGAGAGGATATCCTCTGCGGATGCTGTTTCTATCAGCTTCTTCGCCTCGCAAATCGAGAGTTTTTTAAGAGGGCTTTCCATAAGTTTTTTTAATATTCTCTGCTGGGAGGCAAAGGCGGAGGGGTGTTGAACGGATACCACGGCATCCGCCTGTCGGAGTCCTGTTGCTTGAGTGCGTTGAAAAAGCGGTTGCCGTCCGATTCGTTTGAGAGGACGGGAAGCCTCCCTGCTTCCCTAAGTTTTTCGACCGCCCCCTCTACTTCCCAGAAGAAAAATGGTTTTGTCAACACGATGTCCCCAGCCAGTTCCACCTCTTCGACAAAATCGGGCAGATTCTCGTCATTGCCTGAAACAACGATGACAGGAAGGTGGGAGAATCGCCTGTCCGCCTTCAACTGGCGATAAAAGGTGATCCCTCCCCAGCGCCCTCCATCGTTAGAGCCTCTGACAAAATCCGTCGTGATCAAGTCAAAGCTCCGTTCTCCCAACAGATCGAAAGCTTCGTTGTTGTTGTTTGCTTCAAAACAATCGCAGTGATGTTTGTCAAAGAAGCACCAGACGAGAGATCGCCGCGCCTGATCAATATCGTCCAGAATGAGCACTCTCATAGCATCTCCCTACAAAATTGCTTGTAGCTCGAAATAGTGTTTAGGTGAGAGTTGTATGTCCAACTCTCACCTAAGTTCGTGGGACAGGTATTAGTCTAGGATGAGCGAGGAGAGCATATTCCCTCGCCCGACTAAACTCCCGCTCGGGTCACGGGTTTCATTGCTTTTCGGGTCGTAAGTCCCTTTGAGCCTGCCAGAGGGATCGCGCCCCTCTTGCTTGCCGTC
The DNA here is from genome assembly GCA_020049135.1 of bacterium. GTDB lineage: Bacteria > Verrucomicrobiota > Verrucomicrobiia > JADLBR01 > JAIBCM01 > JAIFLJ01. Next base: position 3,958 of record JAIFLJ010000195.1, read on the forward strand.
CCCTTTTTCGTGGATTCTGCCGAGCAGTTTTCCGCTCCGATCTCTCAGTTCTTGGTCTCCCATATTTTCTCCTTTTTTGCCTCGGTTTATCGTGGTCATCGCAAGGTGAGGCTCCCCCTGCGACAACCAAATTCTTTCATCCCACAAGTTGAGCCGCCATTGGCTCAAAAGCCTTGACCCGTCGAGCGGTGCCAGACGGGGAAGAGAGGGGCACCTTTTTTATTTCAGGGGGCCGTTTCGCTATTTCCCGCTCCAGCTCACGGCAATATTTCACCCCCTTGTGGGCATCTTGGTAGCCGTTTGATGCGGCCTTCTCAAACCACTCGATGGCAAGAGGAATATTTTGTTCGACCCCTTTGCCCTCATAGTAGCAGAGAGCGAGGTTCCACTGGGCAATACCCAATCCTTGTTTGGCGGCGAGGGTGAGCCATCGGACAGCTTCCACTAAGTTTTCGTCAACCCCTTTGCCTTTCTGGTAGCAGACGGCCAAGTTGTTTTGTGCCACGGGATGGTTGAGTGTGGCGGCACGCGTGTAGTGTTCGATCGCTTTATCGAGCGCGATCTTTGTCCCATATCCGTTGTAATAGCAATAACCCAGATTAAAAATAGCGGTCGGATAACCATAGTAAGAAGATTTCTGATAATAGAAAAACGACTTCTCGTCATCCCTCTCCACCCCCAAGCCTTTTTCGTAACAGTGGCCGAGCCTGTTGGCCGCTATGCCAAAAGCTCGGTCAGGAACCTCCAAAGCCTTTTCGTAACAGTCAATGGCCTTCGTATAGTCACACGGAATACCTAGCCCTTTTTCATAACACCACCCCAGCAAAAATAGCCCTGCGGGATTCCCTCTGTCAGCGGCTTTTTGATACCAGAGGGCGGCCTGATCTAACCTACCTTTCTTCTCGTAAATCCTGCCTACATGAGCCTGAGCCGAGACCACTTCCATTTCTGCCAAACGCACCCATTCTTCGTCTGTAACACCCGCACGCAGGAACTCTCGGCAACGATAAAACGGTCCAGTACATGGAACCGATCCCCAGGCGTCAATGAGATCAAAAGCATCGAAGTAAGCCGAACGATAATCTCCAAAATGCTCGTATTCGACGATATCGGTAATGTTTCTGATCTTCTTATTGCCGCCACCATCAAAGAATAGGAGTTGGCCCACAAAATATTCGTTCTTGGAACGGAGCAGACCGAGATGATGCTTGCACGCGCACCCAAGAGACAAACCTCCCCATTCCCACACCTCCTCGCAATCGGGCCAGAAATGCTGGAAAGCAGATTGTATATCAATGAAGTAGTTTTCGGG
>JAIFLJ010000193.1 GCA_020049135.1 bacterium
TCTATCTCAGCTCTTTTACCCCAGTTTGTCTAGCCTTTTTTTAAATCACTCCATCCCAACATCTTTCTGTTTTCTTACCAAACGCCCTGTCAGATTGACCAAAACGAGTCCTCTTTTCTTGCCGTTGGCAAATGCATAGCTATAGAGAACGGGGTAAGAGACTGGCGGCAGATCCTTTTTCTTAAGATCCCTAGGCAGAGTGCTGAAAGTCGGATTTGCCCCAGTCTGCGTCGTTTCAAGGACATTGCCATCCATCACCTGATTGACCATAGAGAGCCCCAGAAAAGCTGGGCGAAAGCGGGCTTTGCCTTCACGGGAACTCAAGATGATCCCCCAGAGCTGAGTGGTCGCTCCGCCGACATTGAAAACGCCACGGTCAGAGAAAAAGCACTGATAACGCACCCCATGCTGCTTGAGTTGACCCAGCATGGTGTTCGCAATATTAACACCCGCCCCTTGTGAAACTAGGAACTCGTTGCGGATCGCCTCGGTCTCCTTCGTCTCTGTAGTATGGTAATTCACCTCATAAACAGCGATCTCCTTGCCCGCCTGGATCGCTTTGGCAGAACTATCCTTGATGCTTTTGCCTGTGACATTCTGGTCAAGACCAGAGCCAAATATCCAGCGAGCCAACTCTTCCTTTTGAGGGAAGCGATCCGCCATTTCCTTGGAAAGCATGTGGCAGACATAGGGTGCCCGGTTCATGACGAGGTCGGCATTCGGCACATTTTCGAACTGGCCATCCACGCCCATGGTGAAGAGGACATTTTTCCTGTAATGGGGCGATGCCTTTGCACGCACAATCATCCCATCCCAGTAGTCTGGGCCAGAGTAGCTTGACACCTTGTAATCACCCATGAAATTCCATATCTCATTCCCAAACTCAATGTGGATGCGCGGGATGGATTCAGTCCAAGGCTTCGGATGCCCCTGCTCGGCCCGCAATTTTCCCAGCCCCACATCCGCCGGTGCCCCCAGATATTCCATCAGCGCATCCACCTCCTCGGGATAAAGGGTGCCAGAAATATTATACCAAGCACCGCACTGGAGGTATTCGCAAAGGGTTAAATACTCCGAAATCGAAGTGTAGAACCTGCGCTGGTTGAACCACCCCACCATTTTGCTGTCGTGTTTGTTCCAATGATAGCCGCTGATTGCATTCTGCTTTTCGCGCACCTGCATCAGGTTCTGGATACAGTCGCCTCCCTCCATCAACTGGCGCAGGATGCCTGGGCGTAATTTTTTCAAAACATCAACACTTTCGTCGCGGAACGGAGTCGGATTGGTATCACCCTCCATACTGACCACGACATCATCCAGAAGAAGAGTGCCGCCTTTGATGGCAAGGTAGCAAGAGACACTACGCGGGCTCTTCGGTTTTGCCTCGGTGCATGTCGCGGGGTATTTTCCCTTGAAATCATAGTTGAAAGAGAATTGCTTCCAATCACTGCCAAGGGCTATTTTTTCAGCAGGTGTCTCCTTCGGGTCGTTCCAACCCAGCGTCAACTCGGGAGAACCCTCCTTCACTTTCGCCCAAAAGCTGATCTTGTATATCCCGTTGCAATTCGTTTCCGTATCAGTCGCAACGGTCAGCATGATTTTACCTTCTTTCGCCACATCAGCGGCGGCAACTTGCAATGCCGTCTTCCCAAAAGAATCTTTCGGAACATCACCTTGGACAGGACTTACAACAAGCTCTTTTTTAACAGCCCATTGTCTGTAGTTGTAGCCGTCGAAACCAGTATCCAGATAGTCACGCTCAATCATGGCTCCAACATTTTTTGTCGGATCCGCCTTAAACTCCTTTGTGCAGTCTTTCTTGTTGTCGTGAAAGGGTTGCAAGTCCACCCGCATATCTTCCGAAAGCCCGCTGATGGGCTTGTCAAAATAGAAGAAAGCGTTTTCCGGCGGCTCGGGCTTCTTGACCACATCGAAGAACCAGGTCCAGCGCTTCCGTATTTCCACACGATCAATTTTCCGTTTCTCGCCTTTGGCAGACCCCGAGAGGATGGTGATGGTGCCACCTTTATAAAATTCGCAGAGCTGATTGGCTTCAATCGCTTTTTTCTCAATGATATAGGAATAAAAACCGTCGCTGAATATCTCTCCTTCGGTGCATAAGCGATGGGCAACCCCCTCAAAATTGAAGACAATGGGTTTTTTGACCTGCTCGTAGGCTCCGACATAGTTGACCCCAAAAGGGACACAGTCCTTGACCAGAACCTTATCCGTGATGGCGATCTCGGTCACCTCCTGGGCCATGGAATGAAATGTCAACATCCCGCTTAGCCCGCCTACAACCAATCTCTTCATAATATTCATTTGATAACTCCTTGGTAAAATTTCTCCACCGCCTCATGCGCAATTTGCTGCAACGCCTTGAACCCGTCAGCATCCAATGGAATGTTGGCGGTATAATCCACATCTGAGCCTTTGATGACTTTGCCCTGGGGAATATACGAATTCCCAAGCACGCTCTTTTTAAACATCACCTCGTAATAGACCGCCCCCTGGAGATAGCGGCCGGCATTGTTCTTGTGGTTATCAAACATCAAGCTCTCCTCCCCTGTTTTTTTATCCGCTCTCCAAGCGGCCCCTATCCAAACCGAGTTCTTATTGTTTGGCTTAGCGGGCGGCTTGGCGTTCTCGTAATCGAAATCGGGGTCGGGAAACTGGTAACCCCAGAGCGGGTGTTTTTCCGCGATCTTCACCGCATAGCCAGCCGGAAGGATTCCAATGCCGAGCCCGTCAGCCACCTCCTTGGTCGCCTTGTGGATATCCTCATACATCGAAGCCATGTCGTATTTAAAATCTTTTTCGCGATGGGGAGGGGGCTTGACGGTTGTGGCGTTCTTAACGCCCTTATTGCGAATTCCATCGCCACGGTCGGAAGAATTTTCATTGAACAAAATCCGGGCTTCAGGCTGAATCTTTTTAACATAGTCGAATATATTTTTAGCTTCTTTTTGGAATAGCGCAGGGTCAACCGCCTGAGTGCTGAATTGGTGCAAAATAATCACATCCCATTTTTTTGAAGCCAGCTCGTCCTTCACCCTCACCTTCGCCTTATAATCGGTTTCCAAAGTCACAAAGGCCTTGGGGTCCTCTGGGTTTTTTTCCGCGGCTTCGATGGACTCCCAGTATTTTGAAAGCGGCGCCGCCCTCAAACACCGGACATTCGCCACATCCCCGTTCGCTTTGGCGATCTCTGGCAGATCATCAATAGCCCCGTGAAACGCGCTACTCCCAAAAATCAGAATATTGAGTTCCGCAGCAGACAAGGGATTCGCTAAAATCCCTGACAATAAAAAAACCGCCAAACGGCATCCCTTTTTCCAAGCATTCAAACCCTCAAATGATTCCGACATAACCAATCTTTTGTGATGAGTCAGTTTCATTGAGCGTTCCTCATGTAAAAGGCATTCAAATCCTGATTGCGGATTTTGAGGAATTCATCGAACATGGTATCGAGTGCCGCCTGTGAGTGTCCGGCACCAACGGGATCGCCATACATTTTTGGAATAAACCCGCCTTTAGGCGTGCCTAATTTCAAAACCATTTCACGCGCATAGGCCCGGATTTCGTCGGCGCTACCCGTTACCATTGTCCGCTGGATGTCCACTGGACTGTAGAAGGTAATCCTGCCAGCGAAAGCAGATAGTTGGTCCAGCCCCATGTTCTGCTGCTGATCCATCTGTATGACATCTAATCCAGCTTCGATGAGATCACCCAGAATGGCTAGAATGTAGCCACAACTGTGCAAAAAAGTATGAAGACCCAGTTCATGGACGCGACTGAACAGCCGTGCATAGCGCGGCTTCCATATATTCCGCCATGATTCGGGGTGGATCATAAGCCGATCTTGCACGCCCCAGTCGTCCAGCATGAAAAAACCGTCGTAGTCGGCTGCCGCATAGCGTTCGGCGATCTGGATATTGAAATCAACGAGCCGATCAACGACCTGTCCGACGAGTTCTGGCTCGGAGGCAATCGCCATCCAAGTTTCTTCCAGTCCCGCCAGCAGGTGAATGCGTTCATAGAGCGTGCCGCCCATACCGATCAGATATCGGTCGGGATTCCTTTCCCGAGCCTGTTCCACTGGCGTCCACATACCAGGCTTAGTCAGCGATGGAAGTGGATGATCAAAAAAATCGTTCAAATCCTTCAGGGGAGGATTTTTGACCTCTCCTTTCATGCAAGTCCCGATATTCGCCCATTCACAGCCCCATTCGTCCATTCCCTCTCTGGGGTTCTGCTCGACATAGGGCGTCATGTTCACCCACTCCATGTCATCGCATACTGGTAGGTTACAAGGCAATATGCCAGGTGCTTCAAAACGGATCACTTTCCTTACAATATCTCGGCCAGTCATACGATGCTCCCCCATGCGCTAGTCAGCACACACAGTGCATTGTGATATGTCACCGCTCCAGTTCTGCGTCCGTCAGCAGATTCAACGACTTTAAATGCTCCACGCATCCGCACATCGTATTGCGTGGTAAAGTTATAAACCGCCAAACGGCATCCCTTTTTCCAAGCCTTCAAACCCTCAAATGATTCCGACATAATATAATTTCTCCTTTTTCTTTTTTCTCATTTCATGTCTGCCACTGTCTTGTGCGCCACTTTCTGCAAAAACTCGATGCGCTCGGAAGTCACGGGTTTGTTCGCCATCGTGTCCAAGTCCGTTCCCGCCAACTTGTTCGTCAAAGTGGGACCGTCAGGTCTATAAGAATTACCGACCACTGTTTCTCCAAAAATACACTCAAAAAATACCGCCCCATACAGGTAGCGCCCCAAGTTATTCGGATGATCATCTACTTTGTGCATGCGCCCCTCTTTGTCCGTTGTTTCAGCAGGCATCCACCTGAAGCCGATATAAAGCGAGTTTTTCTCGCTTGCTGGAGCACCTTTTCGCTCGGGGTTTTTGTAATCGAAATTGGGATCTGGGAATGTCCATCCCCAAGTCTGGTCTTGTCGCGCTGCATCGAATGCGTCTCCCACGGGTATGAGCAAGATGTCATTCTCTTTTGCCACCCGCTGACAGATCGTTCGCGTCACTTCCATGGAATCTGCCTCGGTGAAGGGTTTTCTGGCTTCCCACCCCTTCGGAGTGGTTGACTTCAATAGCTCGCCATCTCCACGGTAGGCATGGGTCTGGTAAACCGCCACTTTTGCTCCCAAATCCTTCCATAAGGATTTGAACGCTGGGAGCGACCGAAAAAAGAGCCGTATTTTTCGTCTGGCGACGGCAAGGAGACGGTCTGG
>JAIFLJ010000017.1 GCA_020049135.1 bacterium
GCCACTTATTCTGGAGCCCATCTTTTGGGGAAGGACTTCAACAAAATCATTCCGCTCTTCGCCCCAAGGGGGCAGCCTAAGATAGCCTAGGAGCCTGTCGGACTTTAACCTCCATTAACAAACTCGGCTCTCTAAACTGAACTTTTAGCGATTTTATCAGATCGCAATCATCTCGTTAGTGTTGCTTTTCCAGATGAAGTAGCACTGACATATTCTCCAACCCCGAAAAAGTTTTGATGGCATCATGTGCCACATGAACTCTTGGGAGTTTGTGCTGAACTACGGTCAAATGCCTTCCCCCAGCCTCTCTGAATGAAATGCTGGGAGATTCATTTCCTGCATTTTTTTCTGCGTGACCTCGAACGGGTAGGCCACACGCCTGAATTCAACGGCGTGTGTCTCTGGGCAATAAATCGCGTAGGAGGCGCGGGGGTCCAGATCGCGCGGCTGCCCGACAGAACCCACATTTATCAGGCACTTTGTCTCTCCAGGCAGGCTGGCGATACCTCTGGCAACAATCTCTTCGCAGTCGTCGTCACCGACCAACTTAAAAATACCGGGGCGATGCGTGTGCCCGCAAAAACAGAGTGTAGTGACTTGTTTTTTCAGGGTGGGTATGGCATCAAAACGGTCGTTGATATAATTCCATTTCCACGGATCATCGAGTGAGGCATGGACAAAGGTGCAATCTTCGGAGCGGATTTTAAACGGGAGACTGCGTAAAAATATTTTTTGTTCCTCATCTAGGCAGCCACCCGAAAATTTGATCCCCTCACTGACATCGTCCCTGTAACAAATAGGCGGACAGTCGCCCGCCACCTCCGAATCGTGGTTGCCGCGAACTATCGGGCATCCGATCGCACGCACGCGCTCAAGACATTCCGAAGGGTTGGGGCCATAGCCCACCAAGTCCCCGAGGCAAACACGCAGCCCCACGCCCACGCCATCCATATCCGCGAAGACGGCATCCAGAGCCTCCAAGTTGCTATGGACATCGCTGAAGACAGCTATTTTTTCCATGCCAGCAAACCCGTTTACCAGATCAGTCAAAGCTCTCTCCCCTTATGAGGTCATCGAAACTTTCGCGCCTCCTGACGAGTTTGACCGTTTTGCCCGAGACCATGACTTCCGCCGCACGGGGTCGGGAGTTGTAGTTGGAAGACATCGTGAACCCGTATGCCCCTGCGCTCATTAAAGCGAGGCAGTCGCCAGACTCGAAAGGCGGGAGCGGTCGGTTTTTGCAAAAAAAATCTCCTGACTCGCAGATAGGCCCCACAACATCTGTCGGAAGCAACTCCTGTCCGGCTTTTTTGCCGACCGACATTATTTCGTGGTATGAATCGTAGAAGGCCGGACGGATGAGGTCGTTCATCGCAGCATCCACCACAACGAAGCGTTTTTTTCCAGTCTTTTTGACATAGAGCACCTTCGCGGCCAAAATCCCGGCGTTGCCCACGATGAATCTGCCTGGCTCCACTATGATTTTCAGACCTAGTCCGCGCAAAAGCGGCACGAGTGCCCCAGCATAGCTGGCTGGCGTGAGGGGCTTATCTTCGCCCAGCCACCACTCCGAAGTTCCGCTGGCCATAGCCGATTGGTAAACTATCCCAACGCCGCCGCCGATATCGAAAAATTCGATGCCATGCCGTGCCTTGAGTTCTGTCACGAGCGGCAGCATCTTGCGGACGGCATCCTCAAACGGCCTAACCGCCGTGATCTGCGAGCCAATATGAATCTGCACACCGCGCAACCAGATGCCGGGCATCCGCGATGCCCGCTCATACAGGGCGGCCACTTCCTCGAACGCTATGCCGAACTTGTTTTCGTAAGTCCCCGTTGTAATTTTGCCGTGCGTCTCTGCATCAACATTCGGGTTAACGCGCACGGACACTGGGGCACGCACGCCTTTGCCAGTGGCTACGCTGCTGATAAGTTCCAGCTCTGCCACGCTCTCGACATTGAAACTGTAAATACCATCCGAGATGGCCTGCTCGATCTCCTCAGCCGTTTTACCCACGCCTGCAAAAGTGCAAAGGCTTGAGTCGCCGCCAGCTTTTTTAACGCGGAACAGCTCGCCCGCGCTAACAACATCAAAACCGCTGCCCAGCCCAGCTAGAGTGTTTATGACGGCGAGGTTCGAGTTCGCTTTGACCGCAAAACAAACCCTGTGATCCAAATCGGCCAGTGCCTGCTCCCATTTTAACCAGTGCTCCTCCACCGTTCTGCGCGAGTAAATGTAAAGCGGCGAACCGAACTCTTCCACAAGCTCAGAGACTCGAATGTCTTCCGCGTAAAGCTCCTCGTCAATAATACGAAAATAGTGCATATTTTTAAATCAGTCTTTCAACCTTTTAGTCCAATATTTCATAGCTGCGCGGACGGCGTTACCGTTGGGTGCCCCGTACATTTTTCTTGCGTCCATCCGCTTTTCGAGCGGCTCATTCAAGATGTCTGACACACCGGAGAGCCCGCCACCCACAGACTCCCATTCCGAGTCGGTCAAATCCGTTAGCGGCTTACCGAGCTGCTCGGCCAGTGCCACGGCTTTGCCGACATGGTGGTGCGCATCTCTGAACGGGACGCCGCGCCTCACCAGCGCATCGGCCAAGTCGGTGGCCAAGAGGAGTGGATCACTCACCGCAAGGGCGCAAGCAGGACGGTTCACGCGTATTGTCTGAATCATTTCAGCCAAAACGGAGAGCGTCCCCCTAAGCGTGTCCGCCGTATCGAAGAGCCGTTCTTTGTCCTCTTGCAAATCGCGGTTGTAGGTCATCGGTAGCCCCTTCAAAAGCACGAGCATCCCAACGAGATTCCCTACCACCCTGCCCGATTTGCCGCGAACCAACTCTGCCGCGTCCGGGTTTTTCTTTTGCGGCATGAGACTCGATCCAGTGGTGAAAGCGTCTCCGATGCGGATGAAATTGAACTCCGCGCTAGACCATAAAATATAATCCTCTGCCATGCGCGAAAGGTGAACCGCCACTAGCGCGGCAGCCGAAAGGTATTCCACGATGAAATCGCGGTCGCTCACTGCGTCCATCGAGTTGGCAGTGATCCGTGGGCGTCCGTTCCTATCTATAAAGCCGAGTTCCTTGGCAACAAAAGCCCTGTCCAGCGGGAGCGTGCTGCCTGCGATGGCGCCAGAACCAAGCGGGCAAACATTGACGCGCTCGAAACAGTCTTGCAGACGACCCATGTCGCGATCCAACATTTCGATGTAGGCCAACAGGTGGTGGGCTAGGCAAACGGGCTGCGCCCTTTGCATATGCGTGTAGCCAGGCAGCAACACGGTGCCATCTCGATATGCCCAGTCCAGCAGCGCACGCTGCACTCCGCGCAGCAGTGCTTGGCCAGCCACGATCTCCTCTTTCATCCAGAGCCTCACATCGGTGGCCACTTGGTCGTTGCGACTCCGCCCCGTGTGCAGCTTGGCACCGTGAGGGGTGCGGAGTATAAGCTCCGCCTCGATGTTCATGTGGACATCTTCCCTGTCTAAACTCCAACAGAAATCGCCGGCGACAATTTCTGCCCGTATTTCTGCCAATCCCTTTTCGATCGCCCGCAACTCTTTCGCGTTAAGCACCCCGATTTTTTTTAACATCCGCGCATGGGCGATACTGCCTCGGATATCGTGCTCGTATAAGCGGGCATCAAACAGAACGGACTGCGAAAAATCCCGCATCAAACGGGATGTCTCTTCCAAAAATCGCCCGCCCCAAAGTGCCTCACCTTTTTTCTGGTTCTTTTTATTTTTCTTCATCGCGTAACTCCATCTATCTACGAAACTTTAACCCAATTTTTGCATTAGCAAATGCAAAAATTGGAGTGAATAACTTCGCGTCACGGCGTTTGGCTGGAAGCTCAAGGGAAAGGTGTAGCATGAAGGATGAGGCGTAGTGTTTGATTGGGGCGGCGGCTCCTCTTGGAGTTTGCGCGGGTCGGACACCACCCAAAAGGCATGGCTCAGACTTTGGAGATGGCTGCAAAAAAAAACAACCCACGAATGGGTTGTTTTAAATCAGCTTTACCGAGGGTTAACCCCAGCAAAACAGGATCGTTTGAACTAGATTAGAAGCGGCGTCCGCCGTCGCGACCTCTTCCGCCATCACGGCCTCTTCCGCCATCACGGCCTCCGCCACCACCGCCGCCGCCGGAGCGTCCGCGGAATCCACCGCCGCCGCCGCCGCCGCCACCAGGGGGTCTATCTGTCTGAGGACGGGCTTCATTCACAGTCAAAGCCCGGCCTTTATAATCTTTGCCATGTAGTGCCTCAATGGCGGCTTGCGCCTGCGCACTGTCTGGCATTTCCACAAAGCCAAACCCTCTGGATTTACCAGTGAATTTGTCCTTCATGACAGAGATGTTATTTACTTGCCCGTAAGCTTCAAACGCTTCGCGCAAATCCTCTTCAGTTATCGTATAGGGCAAGTTACCCACGTATATATTCATGTCTTTTCTACTCTTTACACTTATCTTTATTAAGACTCAAGTTGGTGTGTGAACCTCTTTTGTCTTTCCCCGCCTTCAGCAAGGGTCGCAGCAATACTGCTTCCTTTTTTACAAATGTCAAATACCAAAGTGATTTTAACCCATATTTTGCTAGGGCTACTTCATCTGATTTTGGGCGAGCCGCTTTGAAGCACCCCAAATCCTCGCGTAAGCTCAGAAACTTTTCACAAGTGTTTGAAAATCGCTCTCCCTCAAGAAGTGTGCCAAAAGACAATGTGTATGAAACCGCAAAATGAGCTCATGCGAGGAAAAATCCTCGCGTAAAAAAAATTACGCGAGGATTATGGTGCCATCAATGACCTTGACACAAAGGTTGTGCCAGAGCTGAGAGCCAACTTGCGCACGCTCTGCCATAGAGCGGCGTGCGCGAGCTAGACACCAAGCACCTGTGCCACCAACAACGCGCCGCCCGCCTTGGAGAAGAAACTGCGATTGGATTTGGCGGACTACTTCTCGGCAGGAAGTTGCCGGGGTAAGCACCTGAAAGAGAAAACCGAAAAAAGTGCGCCGTAGCGTGTAAATGTGTTCGCGGACGTTTGCACCCTGGTTGGCCTGTTCGAGCAGATGGGTGGGCAGCATCGAAGAGAAAATAGATTCGAGATGGTGGAGGCTTTGCTCTCGGAGGCATTGAACGCGCTGAGCCATTTCTTATTCTTTCTTTTAACAGGTTAGGCTCCTAGCAAAAACAACTTGATACAAAAGTAAAACGGTGTTAGGTTGTCAGCTATGCTGGCACATCGAGAAAGCCGAATGAAA
>JAIFLJ010000229.1 GCA_020049135.1 bacterium
CGCGTCCTGCGTGCCAACAACGAAGAAGCAAATTACTGGAAAGATCAAGGTCTCGCCGCCTAGAGCTGACAACTTTTGCAATTACACCCCCTTTGCCATCGCACTTGCAGTTGTAATTGCATCTAGTTGCATCTAGTGCTATGGCCGATACAATCCGCATTCGTGCCGATGTTTTTTATCCTTACAACGGTGAGGCTGATGCGGCTCTGCCTGGTTACATGATCGAAGTGGCCAAGCTGGCGCTCGAGCCTGCTGGTCACAAAGTAGATTACCAAGTGATGCCTTGGGCGAGGGCTCTGACCGAAATGAACGAAGGTTCCATCGAGGCCGTTGTAGGAGCCTCCAAGTCCGATGCCCCAGAAGCAGTGTTTCCTAGTGAAACGCTGGGTTACTTGGAGAATATGGTCTTTGTGAACAAAGACAGTGCTTTCCGTTATGATGGCATACAGTCTTTGTCGAAGGTCGTTATCGGAGTCATTTCGGGCTACACCTACGGTGATGAGATGGATGCCTATATCAAGGCTAACGCGCAGAATCCTGAAAAAGTGCAAGTTTTGGCCTCGGATACAGCTTTGGAGCAGAATATCAAAAAATTACAAGCTGGTCGCATCGGTGCGGTGATTGAGGGTGAGGCTGTGTTTTTATATCGCATCGGACAGATGAAGCTGGCTAAGACAGATTTTATCAAAGCGGGTGCTGTCGGAGACAAACAGGCGATTAATGTTGCATTCTCGTCCAAATACCCGAAGGCGCAGGAAGCTGCAAAACTGATTTCTGATATGATTGTGAAACTGCGCCAGTCAGGGGAACTTGCGAAGATTTTAGCCAAATACGGCATGGCAGATTTCAAATAGTGCCCAGCGACTTATGCGATCGAAAAGCTCAGTAGTCTTTCAGGCCAGTGTGGTGTTGGTATTGGCGTTGACGGTTATTTTTGCTTTAGCAGGCTACTGGGAGATACACGAGAAATGGGGTGAGCAGATTCAGTCGCTCGACATGCAGGCGAAAGGGGTGGCCGCCCGCCTGTCGGTCAATGCCGTCAACCCGATATGGTCTATGGATGATGCGCTGGCCGCAGATATACTCAAAGGCGAGATGAACGCGGATAGCATAGCCGCCATCAGTCTCGTGGAGAAAAAGCCTGATGGCAAAGAGCCGATATTCAAGGCAGTCAAACGCGATGACCAATGGAAAGTGGTCGAGACGAGGGACGCTCTGCCTGCATCCACCAAATATACGAACCAGCATGAAATTCGTCGGGGCGAGAGAGTGCTCGGATATGCTCGTGTCACGATGACGGATCGTTTCATAAGGCAGGGTATAGAGGCGACGGCTTGGAGAGTCATAGCCAGATCCGTGTTATCGGTGGTAGTGCTCCTAGGCATCATGCTTGCTGTGCTGAAAGTGTCTCTGGTTCGGCCTGTTAAAAGAGTAATCGCTGATTTGCACAACGGTTCTATGGCTTTAGCTGAAGCATCCAATGAACTTTCGCGCAGCAGCCAGTACCTAGCGGAGAGATTGTCGCCGCAGATAGGAGGCAATACTCCAGTTCAGGAGGCGGTTGAAGTATTGGGGAGGGTCGTCACCACGACCAACGCCAACAGCTCTACCGCAGAGAGTGCCATGCAGTTCGGTTCATTGACCCGTAAAGCCATGGAGTCGTGCGTAACCCAAATGAGCAAAATGAATGAAGCCATGGGACTCATGGCTGGCATCATTCGTTCCATTGATGAAATAGCTTTCCAGACCAATATCCTCGCACTGAATGCTGCAGTGGAAGCTGCTCGTGCTGGCGAAGCTGGTGCTGGCTTTGCAGTCGTGGCCGACGAGGTGAGAAATTTGGCGCGGAGAAGCGCCGAGGCCGCACAAGAGACTTCCCGCCAAATCGAGTTGGGGAGAAAGGTGAGCTTGGAAGTTGCCTCCTCCCTAGAAAAATCAGTCTCCACAGTACAGCAACTAGACGGACAACTGACCGAGATGGCATCGTCATACGCCAAACAAGTGGGTGATAACACCAACATCAACCAGATTCTCCATCATATCGAGCAGGTCATGGAAGCCGGGAGTGAAGGTGCCCAACAATCGGCCATATCGTCAGACAGTATCGCAGCACAGTTGGCGACACTCGACAACACCATCAAGACATTGCGGGCGATGGTGTCTTAGGGGGCTGACTCTCCTTTGAAAATAGGGGCAAGCGACAAGGGGCAAGGGCGGGAGAAGAAAAAGTAGAAGCGGCGTCCCGCCGCTTTCGGAAAGGAGCGCGGTGCGTCCCGCCCGCGAGTCTAGGCACAGAAGGTCAAATATCCACCCGCCATTTTCATCCCTCGTGGTGTTCGCAGAACATGGTGACTCACCTGAAAATAGAAGGGAGCGGCGGCATCTTGCCGCCGAAAGAAGCAGGCAAGGATGCCCGCACCACATTTATCATTGCTTATGGTCGCAGCCGCTAGAATCGCACAGGTCTCCCTCTCCTACTTGGTTGCATTGGCCATGCAAAAATTCTTCCACCGCTTCACTCACCGTGTTTTTATGCGTCACACTAACAGCTATGCCGACGCCCTCACATCTGGACAATGCTCCACGCCCCATGTGCCGACAAAGGATATGAGTGCATCCTTCAGCAGCCAGTGCTTTTAGTGGCGCACATTCGCCTTCTTGCCTGATCTTTCCTGCGTCCAAAAAGTTAAATTCATTCGTTTCACTATCGGCCACGGCAAAAAATGGGGCGTGCCCAAAATGATCGCTTACAAGAGATTCTTTTTCCGACACCTGTTCGACTGGTATTGCTATTTTCATGGTTATCTTTTCTTTCTCTATTTTTTTAACTTGCTATCTGTCTAGTTCAAGTAATGCCGCATTGATATAACTTTCCATAGATTCGCTGTCATCTTTATGAGTTACCAGATCATCTAGTGCCACTTGCTTGAGTGGCACAGCATCCATAAATTTGACGACCACACAGATGCCTCGTGCAAAATCGCTGTTATTGGAGAAACTCAGTTTGGATAAAATTGATTCGTTTGACGCATCGTCCATATCAACCGTCTCGAATACTAGACGGTCTTTTCCGAAAATATTACAAAGTATGCTGCGACAATCGGACTCGATAACGCCGCTGCACCCAGAACGCTCGACTTCATGGATATAATACGCCCTGTAATAAAGTCCTTTTCTCGGTAGCCCAGTGTCGGTTTTGACATCCGGCGAAGCCTGTTGCGGAATAACCTTGATAGATAAAATCCATTTTTCCATAGGCATCGCGCTGCCACGCACGGGCAGCTTTTCAGACGACACCCCACATTCTCGCAACGCTGCAAGCAACTTTTGCTGCGTGACGATGCCCGTCATCATGGAAACGGCCTTCCCATCCCTATCAACCAGCACCTGCGAAGGAACAGCCTTGATGCCGAAATGCCTAGAAAACACTTTGTTTTCAGGGCGCGAGATATTGATGCTTTCCACGCGCAGCCACGGTGCTTGAGTGGATTTTAATTCTGCAATGACTGGACTCATTTTTGCGCATGGCGCACACCCGTCCATGCTGAAAGCAACTAGCGCGGGATAAATGATTTCATCGGCACAGGATATTTGTGGAGCCCATTGCAAACAGATCAAAGCAGCCAATACAAGAGTTGTCTCTCTCCAAAAACGCCAGCCTGTTTTTCGCATGTTTTGTTTCATGATGTTTTAAGCAAAAACCCATTTACTCCCCACCGAGCATTGGCGCACCATACTAGGCAACGCATTATGGAGTGCGATAGACGCGTCGTGCCCTGTGCAATGGCAGGGATATATCTCACGAACACCCATGCCGCGCAACCCCTCTATAGTCTTTGAAAGACGCTCTGCAGAGGCTTTTTCCAAGTGCATCCCGCCCATGACAACCCCGATCTGTTTTCCAGTCAATTTGGCTATAAAGCTGATAGTGTTCATGACGCCAGAGTGCGCACAACCGAGCAATACAATGATGCTGTCACCATTCTCGAAATAGACGGCTATATCATCAGCCAGTGGATCGGTTATAGAACATCCCGCGTCTAAGAAAAATTGGCCACCAGTATCTTCGAATCCGTTAAGCCGTGGAATCTCGCCGGTTAAAAAAAGACCGGGAACCACCTCTGAATGAAAAGATGCGTCACGCAAACGGTTGGTGTGCGAACGCAATTTTTCGTCGTGCAGCAATGATGTGCTTATACACCTCACCTCACTAGGAGATGTGCCTGAGAACTTTTTTTCCATAGACGCTGGATGCATCCATATTGGACAGCTTGTGTTAGTCGAAAGCAGGCTTCCAATACCCCCTGTATGATCATAGTGGCCATGGCTCAACACGAGCGCATCTGCCCGCTCTAGCTTTATGCCGAGTTTTTTTGCGTTGTGCCCGATCACCATGCCTTGGCCAGTGTCAAATAAAACGGACTTACCACAAATTTCAATCCACCAGGCCAGCCCATGCTCTGCCAGTAAACCAGGTCTCCTGACCGAGTTTTCTGCTAAAAGAGTTATCTCGCAGCTCACGGATTAACTCCCGCTACAACCGCATGTTTCAGATGTTTCCACGCATTCATGGAAATAAATATAATTGGCATATGCTCATAATACAATAAAAATTTAATCTGGTGTTAATTGTTTTTTAAAACGGGCTTGATTTCTAGCTTATGCTAATATAGCGTAACTGCTGGAATTAAAATCACAGCGATTCAGTTATGCCGCAACGATGTAAGCCAAGAAATATTTGCCATGTTCCTGACACCACTTATTTTAAGCCAGCAGGAATCCCACTGAGAGACCTCACCGAAGTCTCGCTTGCTCCAGACGAAGTAGAAGCATTGCGCCTGTGCGACCTGCATTCGATGTACCACGGCGATGCCGCAGAGCAAATGGGTGTCTCGCGCCAGACCCTTGGACGCCTGATTAAACAGGCAAGGCATAAAGTGGCCAAAGCACTCATCAACGGAATGGCACTCAGGTTGCTCAATCCAGAAACATAAATCTATTTTCGTCCCAACAAGACATCCCCGCATATTCGTCTGCGTATTTACTGGGAACGCCGGCGGTCCCAGTTTGGGATTGATCCAACCCTTTCAGGGTTGAGGTGCTCTCTATTTTTCCTAGGAGCCTGTCGGACTTAGCCAATTTTCAGAGAAAATAAGCCAATTTTCACCATCAAAACACCTTGGTGAAAAATCAAAGCCGCTTAAATCTGATTTTAGAGAGTCGAGTTTG
>JAIFLJ010000079.1 GCA_020049135.1 bacterium
GTGCGTTTCGTAGTTCATTCTTCTCTTTTCTCTTCCCTTGTCGCTTGCCACTTGTCCCTTCCTCCCTTGGCACTGGCTTTGCCAGCTTAGGTTAATAACACCCAGCACCCTGTTGCTTTCAACATAAAAGATGAAAATGGGAAAGCGGACATTCCTGTCCGCTTCTTTTCCCATGCAACGATGCAAAGTTCGCTGCTCAAGACACAGGCAGGAATGCCTGTGTTACAGTCTATTTTTATTTTGTATAAATCGTCATCTCAAGTTCCAACGATTCGCTCGGCTGCACGACTGGCAGGTGGCCACGATGGTTTATGGCGTTCGGCGAGCTAGTCCAAGGCTCTATGCAAACAAACGGTGCATCAATCTTCGGCGACCAAACAGCCCAGCACTGAAACGCTTCACTGGCGGATTCTACGCAGATGGCTCTCCCGCTTTCGCGATGGATCAGCTCGAAACGACGAGCCGCAGGCCGCTCGTAAAGACGCGTCATGGAAAGAGAGGATGTCAGAAGGAGTTCGCCTGGCTCGACTTTCACAGGGTTTGATTTCGGTCCAGCAAAAAGGCTAACGGCTTCGGCGGCTGGGGTCTTTATAAAATGGCGGGACTGCGGCGCATCAAGCTGGAAGTATGGGTGAAAACCGAAATGCGCAGGCATGGGCTCCTTGGAAAGATTGGTGATCCTGACATGCGAAATAAGCCCCTCCCCCGTCAGCGTGTATCGAAGGCGCAACTCAAAATCCCACGGGAACATAGCCAGCGTGAAAGAGGTCGAAACCAGCCTGCACTCCACGGCAGCGGATTCGTGCGCGATGACCTGCCACGGGAGATGCCTGGCAAAACCGTGCTGCGCCAGATAATATTTCTTCCCCTGCGCGATGTATGCGTTGGCCTCACCATCCACATTCACATGGCTTGCTATGGGGAAAAGGACGGGATTGCCACAGCGACAGCTTTTGGGGAAATCAGCATCCCAGTTGTCTGTGCAGTGTAGAATCTGGCGTCCGTCTTGAGAATAACGCAGAAGCAGTGCCCCGTAAGACGGTGCTATGTCGGCTTTTTGGTTCTCGGCGGATATGCTCAAAATTTCTGGGTATGCCATAAGCTTCATTTTTCTATCAGATATATTTTGAATGTTAGCAGTTCCAATTTTCTGAATTGGTCAGCGGAGTTGTTTTCAAATAAGCGCATGTAAAATTCGTGGATGGTGTCCAAAACTTTCAGCCAATATGACATAGGGCGTCCTTCCGCCTGTGCAGCAACACGGGCAAGACGGAATGGATGCGGTGCCTTACCTTCACGGGCAAGTATCTCTTCGCCTTCTGGCGTAGCCGTAGCTGTGGCATACGAACCTCCTGAAACGCGGAGCCATTTTTCGTCTGTGAGAGCCTTGCACTGGATGGACAGCCGGACATGGTTGCAGAGGTTGGCAAGCAGGCCGAGGGGTTGCTCCTGTTGGAACTCAAGCTGCCTCAAAAGCTTCAGTGCCTGCTCGGGCTGACGGTTCAGAACGGCATCGCACCATGTCCAGAAACTTTCTTCTCGCGTGGGTGAGACCATCTCCAAAACATGGTCGAGCGTGATTGCTGCATCTGCGCCCGCATAAACCAGGACTTTTTCACATTCATTCTGCACGGTGCGCGTGTCCGCCCCGCACAAATCCACCATCCTAGCAACAGCATCTGGCTGGATGCGTTTTCCTGCGTCCGCAAAAAAATCTTTTATGATGCCAGAGACGATGCCCTGCCAATTCTTGCTGTTGGTAGTCAGGGCATCAAAAACCTCTGTCTCTGCCAATTTTTCTAGGCGTTTATAACCCGACATCCGCTTGTCAACATCCAAGGCGGAAACAAGAAAGGTGATCTCCGTCGGCAACCCTTTGGTAACGAGTTCGGCCAAGTGTTCCACGCCCTCTTGGATGTCCTCAGATTTGCCGATTACATTCCCCGATAGAAACGAAATGTTTTTCAGCCAGACTAGCTTGGATGCCCCGAAAAAGCCCACGGTCTGTAGAGCCTCCATAGTCTTGCGGAGTGCTGCACAAGCCCCCTCTGTGGACTCGACCCATCCGTCAATGGCCTCCAGCGTCCATTCACCCGGCGGCGTGAGTTTGGCAGCGAGCTGCTTGGCTCGCTCTTTGACGCGGATATCATCCGAACCTAACACGAAATAAAATTGTGCGCTCATCCGAAAAGCTCGTCCTGTCTGGAGTTGGGTTTCAGGCCAAATTTTTCGTAGGCCATGCGGGATGCCACGCGGCCTTGCGGCGTCCTTTTGATAAATCCGCGCATTATGAGGTATGGCTCATGGACTTCTTCAATGGTGCCAGATTCTTCGGCAACAGCCACCGCGAGTGAGTTGACGCCAACTGGGCCGCCATCAAAACGGTGAATGATCGCTTCCAATATGCGTTTATCCATCTCGTCAAGCCCATCGGAATCAATATCAAGCATTGAGAGTGCCTTGTCTGCAATCTCGTGCGTCATGATGCCATCGCTTTTGACAGAGGCGTAATCGCGCACCCATTTGAGCAGGTTGTTGGCTATGCGTGGCGTGCCACGGGAACGGCGTGCCACTTCGAGGGCGGCGGCATCGTCCATCTTGGCATCCAGGATGCGGGCAGAACGAAGTATGATGCCTTGCAAAACGGTCTCATCGTAATAGTCTAGGCGGTTGTGCATCCCGAAACGTGAACGGAGCGGGGCACTGATCATGCCCGAGCGTGTCGTAGCACCTACGAGCGTGAAACGGGGCAGGTTCAGGCGGATGTTGCGTGCGTTTGGCCCTTGGTCAATGATGATGTCGAGGCGGAAATCTTCCATCGCAGGATAAAGGTATTCCTCGATAGTTTTGTTAAGGCGATGAATTTCATCTATGAAAAGGATGTCGCCGCGCTGGAGGTTAGTGAGGAGGCCGGCTAGGTCACCAGCCTTTTCGATCACTGGCCCGGCTGTGGTTTTGATGGAAGTGTTCATCGCTTTGGCGAGGATGTTGGCCAGAGTGGTCTTGCCGAGCCCGGGCGGACCTGAAAAAAGGAGGTGTTCCAAGGGTTCTCCGCGAGTTTGTGCTGCTTGGACGAGGACGGCCAGGCGCTCTTTGATTTTGGCCTGGCCAGCGAAATCGGTGAAATCTACGGGTCTGAGCGACAAATCCAATGGGGATTCGGATTCGTCTTGGTTGAAATCGTCAAATTTTCGCCCGCTCATATTTCAGATTATAGCGTAGCGGCGGACGCCTCAGCGGGCAACAGTCTTTTTATTTTCTTCTGCGGATGCAGGGAATGAGACGGGCGGGAAAACAATGTTTTTGGGCACAACCAAACCGCACGATATGACAGCCTTCGTGGCGTCCTCTACGGAAAGCATGGAAATTTCCAGTTCGTCTTCTGGAATGACCAGAACGAACCCCGTGAGCGGGCTGGGCGAAGTGGGCAGATAAACCGAAAAAAGCGAACGCCCATATACATCTTTGAACTGCGAAGTCACAAAGCCGAGCAGTTTAGCCGACATGCCAGGGTAAGGCACGAGCACGACTTTACTGAATTGCATGGAACCTGATTTCCCCATGAGCTGCACGGATTCGATCACTTGTTTTGTCGCGTTGTAAACGGTGGATGCCACAGGAACCTTCAAAATCATCTGATCCATCATCCCCACTACTTTTTTACCAACCCAGTTGCTGGCCAGCGTGCCGATCAAAATAAGAAAAAGAACCGTCAGCAAAAACCCGGCACACGGGATAGAGCGAATTGCTTCACCTTCGCGAACCGTCACGACCGTTATCCAGTGGAGTTGCGGGAAGTCCGTTATCAGCGCATCCACCACGGCTACTACGAGCGGGTCGAAACGCGAGTTGATTATTTCGTAGAGCAAGTTCAGCACCCATAGTGTGGCCACCACTGGGAGGCTTATGAAGAGCCCAGCGAAAAACTGGTTGCGAGACCAGTGTGCCAACTTTTGAAATTTGTCACCTGACATATTCCACCAGTTTGACGGATGCAACACCGAGAAGCAACATCAGGAATCCAACGAACAGGATGAAATCCAGATGTTTCTCCAAGAACGGCCTGACCCGTTCACCGAAGGCTCTTATCAGCCCAGCCACCATATAAAAACGGGCGGCTCTGCTCAAAAACGAAGCTACTATAAGCGTCCAGAGCGGGACTTTGCACGCGCCAGCACAGATAGTGATCACCTTGAACGGTATCGGTGTAAGCCCTTTTATGATGATGATCCA
The DNA here is from genome assembly GCA_020049135.1 of bacterium. Lineage (GTDB taxonomy): Bacteria > Verrucomicrobiota > Verrucomicrobiia > JADLBR01 > JAIBCM01 > JAIFLJ01. The sequence goes on from JAIFLJ010000079.1 coordinate 4,234, forward strand.
AAAACCGTATTCCCTAAAAAGTTGGCTCACTTTTTCAAACTGCTCAGGAGTGAAGCCGGGAACATATTTGAAAAAATAAGGGGAAAGCACGCTCCATAGGTAAGTGCCTATCAGCCACCCGCCCACCGCGCCCAGCACCGTCCCCATCGTACACCAGAATGCGTAGCGCACCCATTTTTTCGGCTGTGCGAAACACATCGGCATGAGCAGCACATCTGGCGGGATCGGGAAAAAAGATGCCTCGGCAAAAGAAACGGTAAAGAGTGCTGGGAGGGCGAACTTGGTTTCGGCCCAGTGGATCGTCCAATAATAAAGTTTGCGGAGAGGGTTCTTTGTGGCCTTGGCCTTATCCATGGCTCGCTCTGGTGTTTCAATGTGCATAACTTATGCCTGCTTAATGTGGGGGCATCGTTTTGGCAATACAAAACGGGTCATTAATAAACTCGCCCCTGACGCGACCAGCACAAAAAATATCAATTCCCGCCTGATTGCGAATGCAAAGGACTTTGCCCGATGCTTGACATCGGCGGCCTTGACATCGGCGGCATCCCAGGCCTGCCGCCTGGCCTCGGAGGCAGGCTTAGCTTCTGCGTCACGGCAGCCGACACCGATTTAGCGGGTTGCGTGACAACTGGAACCTGTTTAGTCTGGCCTAAATCTTGAGCCGATTTTTCAAGTGCTATTTGTGGTGCAGAAAGAAACGCGGTTGAAACGGCTTGCGTGCTGTTATCGAGTGCCGCATCTGATTGTTGTGGGTAAGGTATCTGTATGGTGGCTCCACATTGGGGGCACGGTATTTCCAAGCCGGCTCCCTCCTCGTCCACCACCAAATCCTGAGAACAATAAGGACAATTAAAAGCTATGTCTGCCATACATCTAAAATTATACGCTCCGCATTATGTTGAAAACATTCAAGAACCGCATTTTTTTTCGCAGTTATTGAAATAGTCTAAGTTGTAAAAAATCCGTTTATTGGCCATCGCCAAAG